>CAZWLD010000087.1:0-1512 GCA_964634685.1 uncultured Anaeroplasmatales bacterium | reverse complement strand
GTTATAATGGCTCAATAAAAAGGAAGTGGAGAACCTTATGTTAAACACCGAAAAGCTCTGCCCCGGCTGTATGAACGACAGCGGCGGCGAAAGAATATGCCCTGTCTGCGGCTGTGACTCTACCGAACAAAACGGGTCGGACTGCCTGCCTGTAAGGAGCCTGCTTGCAAACCGCTATACCGTAGGCCGCGCTAAAAAGCGAAACGGCGAGAGCATAACCTATATCGGCTGGGATAATTCCGAATCGGCGGTAGTAACGGTAAGGGAGTATTTTCCCGCAGGCTTCGCCGTAAGAAATCCCGACAATACCGTAGGTATGAAAAAGGGCGGGGAGTACACCTTTAACGAGGGCTTAATGGAGTTTATGGACATTAACCGCCAGATTAAGGGGTCCGAACTTCCCGCGCATATGCCCGTGACCGACGTTTTCGAGGAAAACGGCACGGTTTACGCGATTTTGCAGAGCATTTCCGCAATAACCCTTAAAAGCTTTCTTAAAAAGAACGGCGGCGCCCTTAAATGGGAGCAGGCAAGACCGCTGTTTTTGCCGCTTATCGACACCGCAAAGGGTATGAACGACCTCGGAATTATTCACGGCGGCATTTCCACCGAAACAATTTTGGTCGGCAGAGACGGAAAGCTCCGTATTGCGGAATACTCGGTTAAAAATCTGCGCAGAGCCGACAGCCCTCTTGAAAGTGAGCTTTTTTCGGGCTTTGCCGCGGCTGAGCAGTACGCTTCAAATATGCATACCGACGCGTATACCGATGTTTACGGGCTGTGCGCCGTGCTTTTCACAGTACTTATAGGAAGCGTTCCGCCGAAGGCGGTCGACAGACTGCAAAACGATTCTATGACCGTTCCTTCAAAGTTTGCCGAGGAGCTTCCGCGCCACGTTTTGTCTGCCCTTGCAAACGGTCTTCAGGTTCTGCCCGAAAACAGAACGCAGAATATCGAGGCTTTTAAAAACGAGCTGGTATATGCCGAAACCGCCGATACCGCCGCGGCAAGCCGCAAGCCCAAAAAGGCGGAGGAGGGCGTTAAAAAGCCTTCTAAAAAGCGGGGCGGAACCGCAAAATATGTTGTTATATCGTCGGCCTGCACCGCGCTTGTTTTCCTTGTTATCGTCGGCGTGCTTGCAGGTACGGTATTCAGGGAGAGCATTTTCGGCAAAAAAGATTCGTCCGAGCAAAGCAGTGATGTTTGGGCGAGCGCCCCCTCGGTCGATGAGATAGGAACTATCGACAGCGGCGCGGAGGTATCCGCCGTGCTTTTCACCGTTCCCGGGCTTACAGGAAAATACTACGCCGAGCTTGCGGACAACGACGAATACGAAAAATTTGAATTTGTAATAAAGGGCAATGAATACAGCGATAAATTCCCGAGGGGACAGATCTGTGCCCAGTCGGTGGCAGAGGGTACCGGCGTTGTAAGGGACACTAAAATCGAGCTTACAATTAGCCTTGGACCCAAGGAAATTAAGATTGCTAATGTTGTGGGTCTCGACGAAAC
>CAZWLD010000086.1:0-1732 GCA_964634685.1 uncultured Anaeroplasmatales bacterium | reverse complement strand
CAAATTCTTTTACTTGTTAAATCACTATAAGATTGATTATCAACAACAACTGTTTCTACTCCATCTTTTATTTCTACTAATCGAAATTTTAATAAATCATCTCTTATTCTGGTTGTTCTTGTTGCATGATTATCTCCATGTGTTAAAACTATTTCATACCAGATATCTTTATCCTTTGTAGTATTTTTTCCATCTACTGTAAATTCAAAATAATTAGCACTATTATAAGTACTACTTGGCATAGCATTTTCTAATGTTATTTGATTACTCTCATTATAATGCATATAAATATCGCCTACTACTAGTTTAGAATTAGTACTAGTCTTATTAAAATTAAATACAGCAAAGGTTACTCCAAGGGTTAAAGTTAATACACCTATCATTAAACTTGATAAAAATATAATTTTATTTTTTTTATTCATATAATACTCCTTTTTTATTTTACATTTATAATTGTTGTAGCTGGGGCTCCTCCACCATTTGGTGTTATTGTTATACTTGTTCTTCCTACTCCTTTTCCGGTTACAATTCCATTATTATCAATAGTTGCAATACTTGGATTGTCACTCTTATATGTAACTGTCTTATCAGAAGCATTACTTGGTAAAACTGTAGCCACTAATGCTATTGTTGCTCCTTTTCTTAATGTGACTTCTGAAGAAACATTTAATTTAACACTGGAAACAGGAATATATTTAACAATAACTGTAGTTGTTGCTTTTAAATGATTATGATAAGTTTCAGCTGTTATTTTAACGGTTCCTTCTTTTATTCCTTTTACAACCCCATTATCATCAACCGTTGCAATACTTGAATCACTACTAGTAAAATGAACTGATTTAAAAGTAGCATTACTTGGAGTGATAATTGGAGTTAAACTAATAGTTCCATTAACTCCAACTGTATAAGAACTTTCAGAGAAAGAAATAGTTTTTTCATCAATTTCATTTCTATTTGAAGTTACCTCAATCGTTGCTGTATCCGTATAACCTCCATCAGCAGCTGTTGCTTTAATGATAGCACTACCAGCACTAATAGCTTTTACATTACCACTACTATCAACTGTTGCTACATTTGGATCACTACTAGACCAAGTGATAGTTTTATTAGAAGCATTAGCAGGAGTAAAGGCTACAACTAATTGTTTTGCACTACCAACTGGTAAAACAATATAATTAGTAGTTATCATAATACTTTTAACACCTAGTGAATAATCCCCAACCGTAACTTTAACACTAGCAGTTAAATCATTAACAGTTCTGGCAATAATAGTTGTAGATCCTATTCCAACAGCTTTAATTAAACCATTACTATCAACTGTAGCTATCCTTGAATTTGAACTAGACCATGATATACTTTGATTGGCATCACTTGGACTAATTGTTGCAATTACCTGACTAGTTGTTCCTAATTTTAAGTTAAGTTCTGAATTATCTAATTTAATTGTTTTAGGATAATTAGTCGTTTTAATAGGATCACCATCGACAACTGTAGTTGCGCCTTTTTTATAAACTGTTACATAAGTTGTATCTTTAACAATTCCGTTACGTGAAGAAACAGTTATAATAGCATTTCCTTCTTTTAATCCTTTCACAATTCCTTGTTGATCAACTATTGCAACACTTGAATCACTACTAGTAAAACTTAAATCACTTCCGGAAGCATTTTTGGGAGTAATAGAATAACTTAATGTATGCGTATAACCAACAGCAATACTAATATTTTTTTGATA
>CAZWLD010000085.1:0-1732 GCA_964634685.1 uncultured Anaeroplasmatales bacterium | reverse complement strand
ATAAAAGAGTTTTTTCAAGGCGATAAACAATACACCATACCTGTTTATCAAAGGGCGTATTCTTGGGAGGAATCTCAATGGAGTGTATTTTTAGAAGATTTAAAAGAGGCTACAAAGGGGGATAATCATTATTTCTTTGGCAATGTTTTATTAGAAAAATTATCTAATGATGAGCCAAATGATATAATTGACGGACAACAACGCATCACAACGATTATTATTTTTGCTCGGGCATTGTGTAATACTTTAAAAGCCAAAAAAGAACTATTAAGCGATGAAGAAGATGTGGATAATGAGGAGTTTATCAAAAGGATTGAAGAAGATTATCTTATCGCTCGTGGCAAAGCAAAACTTCAAGCGGTAGAATATGATAGAGACTATTTTAAAGATTTTATCATAAAAGGTGAGGCAAAGCACGAACCTCAAACGCCATCACAAACTCGCATAAAAGAGGCAAAAGAATTTTTTGAAGAGGCTTTGAAAAAATTAGATACAAAGGAGATTTTAGCCATTTTTAAAGCTATGCAAAAAGCTGAAATTTTAAGCATACCTTTTACAAGTAAAAAAGATTCTGTGCTGATGTTTGAACTTCAAAATAACCGAGGCAAAGAATTAACAAATATGGAAAAACTCAAATCTTACTTAGCTTACCAAATTTATACTTACTGCGATAAAGAGGCAGAAAACAAGCTTAATGAAATAACAAAAATTTTTGAGGAAATTTATCGTTTAATCAATGATATTCAAACAAATGAAGATTCTGTATTGCGTTATTTTAATATCTCTAAATTTGGTTTTGATTACAGGGAAAATAACGATAAATTAAATTATAAAAAAGAATTAAAAGCTGTGGAGAATAAAATTGAATGGATTGATAGATATGTAAAAGAACTTAAAAATGCTTTTGTGGATTTTAAAGAATTTGAAAAATGCGAAAGTGTTTATAGGGAATATTTACAACATTTGCAAGTTTCAGAAATTTATCCTTTTATCATAAAGGCTTATCGATTGTTTGGTAATGATAAAAATACATCAGAGCAAGTTTTTAAGGCTTTGGAAATTATCGCTTTTAGACATAGATTAGTCCAAACAAGAGCAGATTTAGCAACTAGACTAAATAGCGTTTTAAAGGATTTTGATAGTATAGATAGCTTAATTGATGGATTGAGAAAAATTTATATAAACGAGCCGTGGTATTGGGGTGATGGTATTATAAAAAATAAAGTCAATAATATATTTGCGGAAAATAAAAGAATTATTGCTTACTTGCTTATGCGATATGAAAATCATTTAAGAAGCAAAAACGCACAAAGCAGAGGTTATAAATTTGAGCTAAAAGATATAGAAAACCCTCAAATAGAACACATTGCCCCACAAACTGAAACGATTAAAGAAAGTGGTAAAGATAAGGCAAGTGGATATTGTGATTACGATGATGATTTTGATAAAGGTTTCTATATGAATGGCATAGGCAATCTTTTGCTCATTGCTGGTTCGCACAATGCCTCTATTGGTAATGAAGCCTTTGAGAAAAAGCTTAAAAGTTATGAAAACTCACCACTCATTCAACAAAGAGAAGTTAAAGATTTTATAGTCAATGCTGGAATGTGGGACAAAGAAGCTATCAAAAAAAGGTGCGAAAAATTAGAACAATTTGTGTTAGACATTTGGAATTTAAAAATATGATTAAAAGATATACAAGAAAAGAAATGGGCGAACTTTGGAGTTTGCA
>CAZWLD010000084.1:0-1837 GCA_964634685.1 uncultured Anaeroplasmatales bacterium | reverse complement strand
CTTTTGTATTCCCCAATCCGTCTTGCTGGTATTTCTCCAGTTAAGATCGCTTCATTATTTTTTATTGAAGTTGTTTCAATTACCGCATCGTATTTCACAGCATCATGATAAGCCCGTGAAAGATATTCCTGCGGTGCAAACAGGGTAAAAGAAAGATAGGGTTCTAAAACCTGTGTTCCTGCTTTTTTTAATGCCAGTTCCAGCACAATGGGCGCAAGAAAGCGGAAATCTGCCGGAGTACTGACCGGGCTGTAGTAAACACCATATTCAAAACAAATTCTGCAATCTGTTACCTCCCATCCATACACTCCCTGCTCTAATCCATACCGAATCCCTTCCATAACTGCGTTTTGAAAGCTTTGGTTTAAATAACCGAGAGACACTTTACTTTCATATTCTGTTCCGCTTCCAACAGGAAGAGGAGTGACAGCCAAACCAATCGACGCCCAAAAGGGATTTGGCGGTACTTCAATATGAATTGTATAATGAGCCTCTTTTCGTGGTCTCTCCAGATAAATAACGGTAGGCTCTTTTATTGCTACCTCGACACTATATTTTTCATTTAATAAAGAACAAACAACTTCCAATTGTACTTTCCCCAAAAAGGAAAGAATGATTTCATGAGTGACAGGATCAATCACAAAGCGCAGAAGCGGATCAGTATCGGCAATCTCTGTAAGGGCATCCAGCAACACTTCCCTTTGCTCTGCTTTGGCTGGCTCTATCGTTGTCCTAAGAAGCGGCAGGGGATTATCCGTCCATGCCTTGCGTGGCAATAGTTTTTCATCTCCCAGAACATCATTTAGTTTTAATGTATTGTCAGATAAAATAACAATCTCCCCGGAATCAGCGGTGTCTGTTGGGACGATTTCTCCATCAAATGGAATTGACATCTCTGTAATTTTAATTTTTTCCTTTTTTGACAGAAGAATCGTTTCCCGTAAACAAAGCGTACCGCTATACAGCCTTAAATAGCAACGTCGTTTTTTCTGCTCGGTATATTCAATTTTAAATACATACCCGCACAGTTCCGATTGACAGTTATCTGTTTTCGATGAAAAAATATCTGTGATTACATCAAGCAATTTTTTTGTTCCGATATTCTCTTTTGCGCTTCCATGATATACCGGAAAAAAAGTTCCCTGCTGTACCCTTCGCTTTATTTCTTCCTGAAGTTCCCGCAATGTCAAAGGCGCTCCTGAAAGATATTTTTCTAAAAGATTATCATTCCCGGCAATCACAGCATCCCACTTTTCAAAATCCGCAACGTCGGAAAGTGTTAATTCTGAAAATAAATGAACTTCCTGCATAACCATCATATCTTCTGTCAATTTTTCTCTGATATTTTGATAAGTCTGTGCAGGAACAAAGCCTTCCTGATCGATTTTATTGATAAAAATAATGGTTGGTATCTTCATCTTCCTCAGCGCATGGAACAGCACTCTGGTCTGTGCCTGTACTCCATCTTTTGCAGATATTACTAAAATCGCTCCGTCCAGAACCGATAAAGAGCGGTACACTTCTGTCATAAAGTCCATGTGTCCCGGTGTGTCTACAAGATTCACTTTGTACTCTTTCCAGTGAAAAGATGTAACGGCAGCCTGAATGGTAATTCCCCTTTGACGTTCCAAAGCCATAGAATCCGTTCTTGTTGTGCCTTTATCTACATTGCCCGGTTCCATGATTGCCCCGCTTGTATACAGCAAGCTTTCTGTCAGTGTTGTTTTTCCTGCATCAACGTGTGCAAGAATGCCAATATTGATTATTTTCATGTGTCATCCTCCATTCACAGCCAAAAAAGGCATAAAAATCCCCAGCAGCAAAATACTCTTACCGC
>CAZWLD010000083.1:0-1848 GCA_964634685.1 uncultured Anaeroplasmatales bacterium | reverse complement strand
AAGTGTAACCGCAGACTTCAAAGTCAGCGAAAATGTCAAGTTAATGGAAATATAACACTTGTCAAAAGTTAAAACTTGTGTTTTAATATCAAAAGAAAAGAGGAGCCGAAGCTCCTCGGGAGAAAAAATAAACCTTATGCGTGCTGAATTTTATTTAGCACGTTTTTTTGGATATTTAGAACATTTACCGTTCCTGTTAAAGATGATTTTCCCATTCACCTTGCGGAAGTTAGTGACGATGTATTCAACACCGTTTTCTTCCACGATAAACCATATCAATTTCATGGCTTTGTCTCCTTTCAAGACACTTGTACCTTTTACACATTTCCAGTGTACCGAACCGACCGCCGGCAGGGTTGTTTGTAACATATCACCTAACCTTATTTTCATATTAGGATTTCTCGTCTAAAGCTAAAAAGCATGCTTATTCAACTTTATATTAAAATTTTATCATAAAATTTGACAAAGGTCAACCTTTTATTAAACTAAACTCATGTATTAGTTCAATAAAAAAATATTTATTGCATTTTATTAGCCTTTATGCTAATATAATCTATAGGATTTAATTTTATGAATGAAATAGAAAACAAATTGAATAACTATGAACCTTACATTCCGCAAAAAATAAATTGCAATCACACATTTAGCGACAACAGAACTCTTACTTTACTGGAAGAAGCGACGATTCAATTAAGCAGGCTTAACTATATATGCTGCAACATGGACTTTTACAATATGTTCACAAGTACTTATGTTCAGCTCGAAGCCTTGTGCTCAAACGAAATTGAAGGCACACACGCTGATATAAAAGAAGTTCTTAGTGACACTTTAAAAGAAGGAATCGACAAAACCAAGATAAAAAATTTATACAATACGACATACAACTATTTTAATAACCCGGCACTTAGAAAAGTTAATATATACACAACCAAAGAGATTGAAAACATCAATAAAAATTTAATGAAAGATGTCAAGTCCGGGAAAACGCATAATGGAAAGATAAGAAAAGGACAAAATTATATCGGTGGAAATGATATTTTAAACGCAATGTTTATCCCACCGCCTGCAGATCGTGTTCCCGAATTAATGGAAGATTTGAATGCTTTTTGGCATAATGAAAAATTTTTTATTCCTAAACTTATAAAAATTGCGATATATCACTTCCAATTTGAAACAATTCACCCATTTATGGATGGAAATGGAAGAACCGGAAGATTACTGATAAATCTTCAACTACGCGACAGCCATCTTTTAATACTGCCGGTACTTTGTTTGTCAAATTATTGGAAGAGAAATCGCGGACGTTACTATGAAGCCCTTACAACAGTAAGATTTACCCATGATATCGAGTATTGGGTTCGTTTCTTTTTGGATTCAATTATCAAAGCCGGTAAAGAACGTTTGGATTCTATTGAAAAATTGGTTCATCTCAAACAAGAATACTATGAACGTATAAAAAAAGAATTTAAAACTCCTGATAATTATATCAAAACTTTCGATTACCTTATGACAAAAAAACCGATAATTAAAGTCAAAGATATTCAGGAAATGCTTGGAATATCTTATCAAGGTGCAAATAAAATTATTGATAGTTTTGTAAACCTCGGCATATTAAAAGAAGAAAATCCAAATAAAAGAAACCGTTTATTCGTTTTTAATGAATATTATAATTTACTTTTAAAATCACAAGAGGAATAATGACAGACTACAAAACACTTTTAGACGACGGAATATTTGATATACGAAACGGAAGGTTTGAAGAGGCTATTCAAAAAATTAACCAATCTCTTGAACTCAAACGCGACTGGGAAATTCCTTACTTTTATCGTGCCGTTGCTTCGCAGGCTC
>CAZWLD010000082.1:0-1919 GCA_964634685.1 uncultured Anaeroplasmatales bacterium | reverse complement strand
TTTACCTCAGATTTTTATTTTTTATACCCTTATTTAATTTTGGGGAAACTCAAATATAATGGATATTTACCTAGAAAAAAGGCAAAGATGTTTCTTTGCCTTGAAAGATGTTTATTTGCTTTGAAAGAATTTTCTTTGCCTTTATTAAAAAATATGTCTTCCTTCCGAAAAAACCGAAATAATATCTTCTTTATTAATATTATAGATAGCCCTTTCAAATCTTTCCTCTAAAGATAATTTTTTATTTACCATACAAAAGCGGGAATCATCGACAACGATTGCGTGAAGCTTATGCCCATTTTCAAAGCCAATTCATCCATCAATTCCTTTAATGAGATAGCTTGAATAATATTTCCTTTTATAAATCTCATATAATTTTTTCCTTAGTTATTTTCTCATAGAGAGTCAAATATGGGTGACTCATAGAAACTTCTATCCCAAATTTATAGAATTATATGAGCTTCTATATTTTATCGTATTTTTGTCATAAAATTCAAAAAAAAACGGCAATTAACATTGCCGCTAAAAAATTAGAATTTTGAAATTACCAAGTACGAGATTTCATTGTTTTGAATTCGCCTACAGTTGAAACATGGGCATTTAATCCACCATCAACAGTAACTACTTGGCCAGTGAAATATTCACTTTCATCAGAAGCTAAATAAACGCACATATTAGCGATATCCTTTGGTTCTCCATAACGATTAACCATAATATTATTCAAGAAAATATTCTTTAATACATCTGGAACATAAGCTGCATTTTCAGGAGTAACAATTAGACCTGGTCTTACGCAGTTACAACGAATATTTTCTTTACCATATTGTAATGCTGTTGATTTAGTTAACATATCAACACCAGCTTTTGCGCAAGCATAAGCAGTAGATCCTAAATCTCCACCACATGAAGCCATTGAACCAATATTAATGATTGAACCACCCTTGTTTTCTCTTAAATAAGGTAAAACAGTCTTGATAGCATAGAAAGTACCACGAATATCACTAGCAAAAATGTTATCCCACATTTCAAGAGTTAATTCGTCAACACGTCCATCCTTTAACCCAACATTTGCGGCATTGTTTACTAAAATATCGATTTTTCCGTATTTTTCAACAGTGTCCTTGAATAAAGCATCGATACTTTCAACAACAGTAATGTCCATAAAATGATAGTAAGCTTCGCCACCTTCTTTAACGATAGCATCAACAACTGCTTGTCCTTTTGCTTCACGACGGCCACAAATAACTACTTTTGCGCCTTCTTGAGCGAATAATTTTGCAATTCCAACACCAATTCCGCTAGTAGAACCAGTTACGATTGCAACTTTTCCTTCTAATCTTTTCATTATTTCTTTCCTCCATAAAATTTGAAATTTCGACATTTTTATTGAAATTTCTTCGTTATTATTATAACTCAATAATTATTTAATATCAAGAAATACGCCTAATAAAAATAAAAAGTTTGATTATAATAACCAAACCAATTTATATCAAAAATGGTACCTCGAGTCGGAGTCGAACCGACACGGCTTTGAAGGCCATGGGATTTTAAGTCCCACGTGTCTACCTATTCCACCATCGAGGCATATAAAAAATGGTGCCGAAAACAGGAATCGAACCCGTAACCTACTGATTACAAGTCAGTTGCTCTACCAAATTGAGCTATTTCGGCACATCAAAGCCTGGCAACGTCCTACTCTCGCACAAATGTACTACCCTTAGCGCTATAGTGCTTAACTTCTGTGTTCGGGATGGGAACAGGTGTGTCCACTATGCTATTATCACCAGACTTATTGACAAAATCAATTATATTATATCAATGTCGAATTGTCAAGAAAACAAAAAATATTTTTTAACAGTTTTTATTTAATTGAATTGTAAAATTAAATTGGAATTATAAAATCAATGGTTTATGAAGGA
>CAZWLD010000081.1:0-1921 GCA_964634685.1 uncultured Anaeroplasmatales bacterium | reverse complement strand
CGTTCTGTATCCGAACGACAATCATTATGCAGGTAAGGAGCTGCGTCTGAAACAGCAGTATTTCTTCATTTCTGCAAGTGTTCAGGAAGCAATTGCAAAATATAAGAGAACTCATGATGATATCCGTAAATTCCATGAAAAGGTTACTTTCCAGCTGAATGATACACATCCGACCGTTGCGATTGCGGAGCTGATGCGTATTCTTCTGGATGAAGAAGGACTGAACTGGGATGAAGCGTGGGAGATCACAACAAAGACATGTGCTTACACGAATCATACGATCATGGCAGAGGCATTGGAAAAATGGCCGATCGAGCTGTTCTCCAGACTCCTTCCGCGTGTATATCAGATCGTAGAAGAGATCAACCGCCGTTTCGTAGAAGAAATCCAGAGAAAATATCCGGGTAATCAGGAAAAAGTCCGCAAGATGGCAATCATCTATGACGGACAGGTGAAGATGGCACATCTTGCAATCGCAGCAGGCTATTCTGTAAATGGTGTTGCAAGACTTCATACAGAAATCCTCAAGAATCAGGAGCTTCGTGATTTCTATGAGATGATGCCGGAGAAATTCAACAATAAGACAAACGGTATCACACAGAGAAGATTCCTGCTTCACGCAAATCCGCTGCTCGCAGACTGGGTAACAGAGCATATCGGTGACGAATGGATCACAGACCTTCCGCAGATCGCAAAAATGAAGATCTATGCAGATGATAAGAAGGCACAGCAGGAATTCATGAATATCAAATATCAGAATAAGCTGCGTCTGGCAAAATATATCAAAGAACACAATGGAATCGATGTAGATCCGCGTTCTATCTTTGATGTGCAGGTAAAGAGACTCCATGAGTACAAACGTCAGCTTCTGAACATTCTGCATGTAATGTATCTGTACAATCAGATCAAGGATCATCCGGAAATGAATTTCTATCCGAGAACATTCATCTTTGGCGCGAAGGCAGCAGCAGGCTATCGCCGTGCAAAGCTGACCATTAAGCTGATCAACAACGTGGCAGATGTGATCAACAATGACAAGTCCATCAATGGCAAGCTGAAAGTTGTATTTATTGAAGATTACCGTGTATCAAACGCTGAGTGGATCTTTGCAGCAGCAGATGTTTCTGAGCAGATTTCTACTGCAAGTAAAGAGGCATCCGGAACAGGAAACATGAAGTTCATGCTGAACGGTGCTCCGACACTTGGTACAATGGATGGTGCAAATGTTGAGATCGTAGAAGAAGTAGGCGAAGAAAACGCATTTATCTTCGGTCTGTCTGCAGACGAAGTTATCCGTTATGAAAATAATGGAGGATATTATCCGACAGATTATTTCAACAATGATGCAGATATCCGCCGTGTTCTGATGCAGCTCATCAATGGAGAATATTCCCACGGTGATATGGAAATGTTCCGTGAGATCTATGATTCTCTGCTGAATACCAACTGCAGCGACAAGGCAGACACATACTTCATCCTTGCAGACTTCAAGTCTTATGCAGCGGCACAGAAGCGTGTAGAAGAAGCATACAGCGACGAAGCAAGATGGGCAAAGATGGCAATCCTGAACATGGCAAGCGCAGGAAAGTTCACTTCTGACCGTACTATTCAGCAGTATGTAGATGAAATCTGGCATCTGGATAAAGTAAAAGTAGAAGTAGATCCGGCATCTTTCGATAAGCTGGACTAATCAGGGTGGAAAATACGTTACGGCACAGGTATTGTCTGGACAGTAACGAAAATACTCTAAAATAAAAAGTGAAAAGCTCTGCTTTATAATCAGGCATACGAACTGCAGCAGGTTCTCTGATTATGGGGCGGAGTTTTTATTATGTATGAAATATCAGGCGGAGATTTTGCTGCAAAATGTAACAGTTCAGCCAGCAAGCCACAGCCCCGCCGCAGAGCGGCTGTTCGCTGC
>CAZWLD010000080.1:0-1939 GCA_964634685.1 uncultured Anaeroplasmatales bacterium | reverse complement strand
TTTTGAAAGAATAATAGAATTGATTAACTTCTATTTGAATAAATTAGGCTATGGATCAACTAATTAAAAATGAAATCTGTACTTCAAAAGGCATTACTCATTAATTTGGGTAATGCTTTTTCATTTGAATTTATTATTGCTAAGCATATATATTAATTGATCCTTTTATGTTATAATTGATTCTATACAAGGAGTGATATTGGTGAAAAAAGTATTATTGATTTTTGGCTCATTATTTACTATTTTCTTACTTGTTGATTTTGCGATAGGGCTAGCCAATACAGATTTTAATTATTGGGCAATGGAAAAAAGATTATCAGTTTATTCTAATCAGGTAGGATTAAAAGATGCGGTTATAACTTATAGTGAGAAGGATAATGGCAAACAGATTTATAAGGTTAAGGTTGATGGTAGCTATTATGAATATCAAAATGATACTGAAAGTAAGTATGATAAACTAAGAGCTCATGATGGTTATGTGTCATATGGTAACGAAGAAGTCTTTTTTCAAATAAATGATGATGGAGAATTAACTGTCGATAATTCAAAAGAACTATTAAGTCAGAAATCTAAATACTATTATAGTAAGAAAAACCGAATCTATTATGAGCTATTAATTAGTAATGATAATGATTTTGATAAATATCTTGAGAAATATAAATATCGTGTAAGAAGATATTGGCTCTATTATGAGATTATCTTTGACATTGATTCAAAAACAAATACACAATTAATTATTAAGATTAACGCTTTTTTACCTAATTCATATGCACTATCTACCGAGATAAAATCAAATAACGAAAATTTCGAAAAGAAGGTTAAAGAAACAGTAAAATTTACTTATGTCAAACCAAGAAATGTTTTAAAGATTGATAATAAATTTAATAGAAAAACAATGACAGTGATTGAAGATTCGAACTTAAATTGTAATATTTCACCATATGGTATTACCCTTTATCAAGCAGATTTAAAAGAAGGGTATTATGCAATTAAACCTGTTTCTGATAAAGGTGTGCCATATGAAAATGATATCATTAATTATCGTATTTTCGATAGGGATAGTATTATTACAGAGAATATAGATGATTTTTCGAATCTAATTTTTAAGATACCATATAAAAAAACATATAAGTTTTTGTTTTCAGCAAATAATCAGTATTCCTTAAAAATTGTCAAGCTTGAAAATTTTATAAGGGAAAAAGAATTTGCTGATACAATAAAAGGAGGACTATTTGATTTAACAAGGGATATATATACTTATTCCAGTGATGAAACCAAATATTATCAAATCGAAAATAAAAGTGAGAATACTGTGCATATTCTTTATCAAAATAATGGAGTTGCTATAAGAGCAATGGATATTTCACCTTATTCCTATGGATATTACCAAAGTTTAAGTGGAAATAATGAATTAATTGTTATGCCTCAATACTTTTCTGGAAATGGAACAAGAATCGACTATAAACTAGAAATATCAGAAGTTTCGATAGAATCAGGTCGTAACGGTGAAAAAATTTACATTACAAATGAAAATTCGCAGGAAGATTTCTTGATTGCCCCTAGCCTTGATAACATAACCTTATATGTTACTATTCAGGAAGATGGATATTACCAGTTTTACTTTAATGATTCTACATCAATTGGCACTTTTAAGATTAATGGAATAGGACCGGTAGATGTAAATGAGTTTTTCTTGAAAAAAGGAGAATATGTTGTTACAGTTTCTGCAAATAATTATTTCTATGGAAAAATTCGTATGGAATAAAAGAGAGCTTTGACTAGAAAAACACATTTAAATATTGTTATTTAGAAAGCACATCTTTTATTGATAGATATGCTTTCTTTTTTTCAAGAAATTATCTAAACTTACTAAGTTTTCATCATATTAGGATAAACGCATGAAACCGTTGTAAATTATAAAGCATATCTTTTAATTTCA
>CAZWLD010000079.1:0-1990 GCA_964634685.1 uncultured Anaeroplasmatales bacterium | reverse complement strand
TGAATTGTTGCACTTTTTGATATAGTAATATCACTTGTTGCATCTTTTGATTTACAAGCATAAGACTTGCTACTATTATTTATATCACTTTTAACACTTGCTAATCTATAATTATCACTTACATTAATATCTAAACTTGTACCGTTTTTTACTATTTCACAAATTGGAGATGTATCATCTTTTATATAAAGTGTATAAGAACAAGAACCTAAAGTTTTATTGGCAGAATCATCACTTTTTACAGTAAAAGTATAAGTTCCAGACTCATTAACATAATACTTACCATCTCTTTCTATAATACCTGCTCCTCTTTCTAGCTTTATGCCTTCAACATAACCATATGTTGTAACTTGAAGTTCCTTTTCTGTAGGATCACTTGTTGCAACCGCATTAACAGTACAATAATTATAAGTATTATTAACCTCACAATCATTACTACTTTCATTATCTAATATACCATCGCAAAAATTACATAAAGTATAAGAATAATTACCATTTCCATTTTTTACAACAACTTTACTCTCAGTTGTTACACATGAATTACCTTGTGTATCAACAATTTCGTTTGTTAGATAATTATTACTTATTAAATCATTTACATTAAGTTCTGTTGCAGAAATTTTTACTCTGTCAAGTCCATCACCTACAATTTGTCCTCTTGGTAACTCTTCCGGATGATTTGAATAATAATCTTTTACTGCTAAAACAATATTGTCTTTTAATTTGTCATAATACTCTTTATTACCCTTATCTTTATACCTTTTAATATTTGGTATAATAAGACCTGCGATAACTGCTAAAATAACAATAACTGCAAGTACTTCAATAAGGGTAAAACCTTTTTTATCTTTCATAATATCACCTATCCTATAATAGAATTATAAACTATATTTTATTTAAAAGCAATAAAAAAGAAGACAATTAATGTCTAGCTTTTTACAAATTTATTAAAGTTATCTATTTCTTTATTAGTAAGGTCAGTTTTACTTAAAGCTTCAAATAAAGTTTTTTGTTCTTTATTTAATTTTTTAGGCAATACAACATTTAATGTAATATATAAATCTCCATAAAAATCATAATTTACATCTTTCACGCCTTTTCCTTTTACTTTATGTTTATCTAAAGATTTAGATCCTTCTGGCACAGTTAAAGTAATAACTCCATATGGTGTTTTTATATCTTTCTTACATCCAAATAAAGCTTCAGTTATTGTTATAGGAAGTGTTATATATAAGTCATTACCACTTCTTTTATAAAATTCATGATCTTGCACCTTAAATTCAATATACAAATCCCCATTAGGACATGAAATATCACCAGGTTCTCCGTAACCTTTAAGCTTTATTCTGTTACCTGTTTGAACTCCTTGTGGAACAGTTACTGTAAGTTCTTTAACAGCTTTAACTCTTCCTTTACCACGACATTTACTACATATTTTAGAATATGTTTTTCCTGTTCCATTACAATTAGGACAAGTTGTTCTTGTTAAAAAACTACCAAATAAAGTTCTTTGTTCTCCAGTTATTGTACCGCTTCCGTGGCATTTAGGGCATGTATCTTTATCAAATCCTCCAACACCACCACAATTTTGACACTCTTCCATAGTTGTAATTTCAATATCTTTTTTGCATCCTAAAACAGCATCCATAAAAGATATATTCATATATACTAAAGAGTCATCACCTTTTCTTTTACTTGCCTTACTTCTTCCAAAATTACTACCATTAAATGATGTAAATTGTGAAAAAGCATCTCCTCCAAAAACTTTATCTAAAATATCATTTAAATCCATATCGGCCATATCACTAAAGCCACCAAAACCTGATGCACCACCACCCATGTTGTTATCAAATGCAGCATGACCGTATTTATCGTAACTTGCTCTTTTATTTTCATCACTTAAAACTTCATAAGCTTCCTGTACTTCTTGAAATTTTTCTTTAGCATCAGGTGCTTTATTTACATCAGGATGATACTTTTTAGCAAGCCT
>CAZWLD010000078.1:0-1991 GCA_964634685.1 uncultured Anaeroplasmatales bacterium | reverse complement strand
TTGGAATATTAAGGGTTGGAAATGTTAATTATATTTCATTAACTGATTTAGCAAAACAAGCAAATCCTGATGAGCCATCTGGAGTAATTAGAAATTGGATGTCAAATAAAAATTCATTTGATTATTATAGTTTATGGGAAGAACTAAATAATGAAAATTTTAATTCCGTGGAATCCCACAGAATTAAAATTGATGAAGTTGGATACAATCGTTTCACTATGACACCTAATCGTTGGAAAAGAGATTTTAATGCCATTGGTATTATCCCAAGTAGTGGAAAATATAGTAAAGGAACATTTGCTCACCCAGATATTGCATTTGAATTTGCGAGTTGGTTATCTCCTGAATTTAAGTTGTATTTAATAAAAGAGTTTGAAAGATTAAAAACAAATGAAGCATATCAATATAAAATAGAATGGAGTGCAACAAGACTTTTATCTAAAGTTAATTATGTTGTTCATACTGATGCAATAAAAGAATGTATAATTCCGAATTTAACAGAAAGTCAAAAACAACACGTTTATTCAGATGAAGCAGATATTTTAAATGTAGCGTTATTTGGTATGACAGCAAAACAGTGGAGAGATAAAAACCCAGAATTAGCTAAAAATGGAAATATTAGAGATTATACGGATTTATTACATTTAGTCATTTTAAATAATTTGCAGAATACAAGTGCAGAATTAATTGAAGATGGTTTATCGCAAAGAGAGAGATTAATAAAACTAAATGAATCTGCTAAAAGGCAAATGAAATCATTGCAAAATAGTAAAAGTATGAAAGATTTAGAGTTACTTCAAAAGCAAGTAAAAGAAGAAAATAATTTATTAACGAGTAAATAAAGTATCGATATTAATTGTTGATACTTTTTTTGTTGTAAAATAATAATGATCAAAGTAAAGGGAGATGATAGTAATGATCAATATTAAAAAAAAGAGGCAATAATTATCAGTATTGTTTTGAAGCGGGAAAAGTTAATGGTAAAAGGAAAGAAATAACATAATGTAGTTTTAGAACTAAGAATGAAGCATTTATTGTCGGTCAAAAAGCATATAGCGAATTTATAAATGGTGGTATAAAGAAGAAATTTGAAATGTTTTATCCTGATTATTTAGATTACAAGTTTCCAAAAAGAGGCATAATTACAGAACTTATTGTTATTTCAAAAATTAGAAGTAATGGAATTGGAAAAGAACTTATGGATAAAGTGGAAAACTATTTTAGAGATAATAATTGTGAGTATGTTTTAGTTGAGGTATTTGCATATAATGAAAATGCTATAAACTTTTATGAAAAAAAGGTTATTATCCTAGATTTCATACAGACATAAAAAAACTTTAATTATAAATTTCTCTGACCTAATCTTCAAATTAAAAAGTTACAGAATTGTTTATAATATAAAGAAATGTTATACTACTAGTAGGTAAATGAAATGTTGACACAGTCATCCATTTATCATCCTATGATAGATTACAATAATACCATATGTACCAAAAATAATATATGTATTAAATCTATATTGACCTTTAAAATCAATAAATACTAATAATAACATAAATATAATAAATAAAGGTAATATATGACACACCTGTACATGTGGAAGTGGAAAAAAATATAAACAATGTTGTGGGAAGAAGTATAAAATTTGGGATTACAAAAATGAATTATAGTAATATTAGAACAATGCATGATATATATATTAGTATAAAATCAAAAATGATATATGATGTAGCTGATAAATTTTAACAATTTGCTAATGTAAATTTAGATGAGTAATAAATGAATAAATATATAATAAGCTAATTATAATTATCTTGTTAGCATTAAATGAATTTAGAAATAATATTATTAAATAAGGAAGATATATAGAATCTATTGATGAAGTGATGATAAATATATTTGAACTGATTAGAAGATAGTCAGTTCTATTTTTTTATGACAATCTAAATAAAGTCAAGTATTAGTTTTAATAATTTTACCTAAGTTTTATA
>CAZWLD010000077.1:0-2015 GCA_964634685.1 uncultured Anaeroplasmatales bacterium | reverse complement strand
GCGGGATACACCCTCTATTCCAAAGGTAAAGCTTGCGTGCTCTATGGGGCTTTCGTGACCTATTTCCGAAAGCATTTCCACAAAGGACGCCGCCTTTTCATCTGTTAAGCTGTCGTTTAAACCGTTTATGCTCGCACTGCTGTAGCACAGCTTTGCCGCCGCCGCAACCGTATGCTCGGGGTTCGGCGTGTGGGCTAAAAGAATAACGTTTGCCATATCTGCGTCTCCGTTCATCATATTATTTTAATTATATCAAATAGAATATATATTATCAATCAAATTTTTTCAAAATTTGCGTATTTCAAGGCTTTTATCGTCGCCGCCCTTTATTATGCTCCTTATTACTATATAATAGCTGTACTCGTCGCTTACCTTAACGCAGACCCTGTCGCCCGCCTTTTTGCCCATAATCGCCTTTCCCATAGGCGATTCGCGGCTTATGAGCCTTTCAAGGGAGTTTTGTCTAAGGGAGGTCACTATCCTTACGCTTTCAACCGCGTCGTCCTCCTCGACATAGTATTCCACCGTGTCGAACAGCCCCACCTCGTCCGCCTTGCTTTCGGGGTGTATTATTTTGGCGGTCTTAATCATATTTCTAAGATACCTGATTCTGCTCTCGTTCCTGCCGCGCTCCCGCTTTGCGGCGTGGTATTCGGCGTTCTCGCTTAAATCCCCGAAGCTCCTTGTGAACTTGACCTCCTCTAAAATCTGAGGTCTTACCACGGTAATGCGGTATTCAAGCTCCTCCTTCATCTTATCTATATCAACCTGAGTTAACTCGTCGTACATTTCTTCACAGCCTTTCCCGATAATTATAATAAACTCCTTAGCATTTATCAAGTATACGCTTTGATTTTTCGCTTAAATGTGGTAAAATAATAGAAAATACAGCACATGGGGCAATTGAATAATATGCTCCTTTTCGGACTAAAATAGCTAAAAAAGGAATGAAAGATGTTATGAAGGGTATTTACGACATTATTATAATAGGCGGCGGCTGTGCGGGGCTTACGGCGGCTGTTTACGCCCGCAGGGCGGGAAAAACCGTGCTTTTGCTTGAAAACAACAGCTTCGGAGGGCAGATTTCCCTTACAAACGAGGTGGAAAATTTCCCGGGCTTTATGAACATAAGCGGCGGGGAGCTTTCGGAAAGACTGCACGGACAGGCGACGGCTTTAGGTACTGAGACAGTATTTGACACCGCCACAGGCATTAAGGAAACGGGCAAATACAAAACCGTTGTTACCCAATACGGCGAGTACACGGGAAAAGCGGTTATTATAGCGGGAGGGCTTCGCCACAGAAAAACAGGGCTTCCGGAAGAGGAAAAATTCGTCGGCAGAGGGGTCTCCTACTGCGCGGTATGCGACGGCGCGTTTTATAAAAACAAAAGGGTCGCGGTTTTGGGCGGAGGCAATACCGCCCTCGGTGACGCGGCGTTTTTGGCGGATATTTGCGAAGACGTTACGGTTATCCACCGCAGGGAGGAGTTTCGCGCCGACAAAAGCGCGGTTTTGCGCCTCAAAGAAAAAAGCAACGTTAATTACGAGCTTAATTCGGTCTTGACGGGGATAAACGGCGAGGGCGCGGTTACCTCTGTGACGGTTAAAAATACCCTTACGGGAGCGGAAAAGGAAATTCCCGTTTCGGGGCTGTTTGTCGCAATAGGACAGCTTCCTCAAAACGGGGTATATAAAGATGTTGTTGAGCTTGACGGGTACGGATATATCATAGCGGGCGAGGACTGCCGTACCTCACGGGCGGGAATTTTCGCCGCGGGCGACTGCCGCACAAAACAGCTTCGCCAGCTTGTAACCGCCGCGGCGGACGGAGCGGTAGCCGCAACCAACGCCTGCCGTTATATAGATAAAACGGAATAGTTTGGAAATCGTAGGCGGACAGTTGGGTATGCCTGTCCGTATATCTGACATCTAATGTCTAATGGCTAACGTCTAATTTGCGGAACGGATAAATCCGTTCCCTACGTTATCCAATTAAATATCTTAACGTAGGGA
>CAZWLD010000076.1:0-2019 GCA_964634685.1 uncultured Anaeroplasmatales bacterium | reverse complement strand
AATTATTTATACTTACCCAAGAACGCCTTGAACTTCTAATCAATCCTAATCCCGATTTATATGCTGATATTATAGTTATTGACGAAGCTCACCTTATTTCCAGTGGAGCAAGAGGAATAAAACTTGAAACAGTTATTGAGAAAATACAAAAAAGGAAAAAGCCACAATATATCTTTGCTGCACCTTATATAACTAATCCAGACATCTTTAAAGTAATTTTTAATATTTCAAACTTTGATGTGCCTAAGAAACCAGAGGCCACAGTAACTCAAAATATAATTTTGGTTGATACAAATCCAATTTTGCCAAAAAAATTATCAATTAAATCGTATAATGAAGGAAATATTGAAAATATTGGCATCTTAGAATCGAGTTTAGATTTATCATCAGAAAAAGATTATTTAGCAAATATTGCATATTTATTGGGCTCTAACGAACAATCAATTGTTTATGCAACAGGAAAAGCATCGGCAGAAGATATTGCATTAAAAATATCTTACCATATGAATCCTGAAAATCTTAATAAGAAAAAGTTAAAAGAACTATCTGAATTAATAAAGTACCATGTACATGAACATTATATACTAGCTAAAACTGTTGAATCAGGCGTTGGTTTTCATTACGGTACAATGCCCTCAATCATTAGAAAGAGTATTGAAAATGCCTTTGAAAATGGAGATTTAAAATTTCTAGTATGTACCCCAACATTATTACATGGTGTTAATTTACCTGCAAAAAACATGTTTATATTGAATCCTACAACAGGTAGAAATATTTATGCTAAAAAGGAAAATAATACTCATAGAGATATTCCTATGAACAGCTTTGATTTCTGGAATCTTGCAGGAAGAGCCGGACGGCTTGGAAAAGAGTTCTGTGGAAACATTTATATTATTAATTATGATGGTTGGCTGGCAAAACCATTAGAAGAAGGGAAAGCTAAAACCGTAGATTCTTCAATTAACAATGTCCTTAAAGAACATATGAATGATTTAATTCGATATATGAGAAACGAAACAAGTAACCAAGATAATGAACCGGATATAGAAGCTGCTACTGTAAAATTGTTTAATGATTACAGAAATGGCTGTCTTGATGATACTCTGTTTAAATCACCTATTCAAAATGACACCGATAGTAAAAATAGCATAAAAAACTTAGTTAAAGAAATTGCGGAAACCATTACTTTACCAAAGGAAATAACGGAAACAAACAATACAATTTCACCAAATAAACAACAGAGCCTTTACGATTATCTATACAAGAACATAACCAATAAAGGTGTCGAAAGATATATTCCAATACATCCTCTCAGCGAATTTGATATTTCGAGAGAAAGTCTGAAATCCACATTTGCCAGAGCACTCATGTGTATAAAAGGTTTTAAGAGAAATACAGCATTTTCCGTTGCAACACCATTATCTGCAACTGCTTTATTATGGATGAAAGGGGTTCCCTTGCCGCAATTGATACAGAATGCATATGACTATAAAAAAACAAAAACTAAGCGCGGACAACCAAATATTGCTGTTGTTATCAGAGATACCTTAGAAACCATTGAACATGATGTAAGATTTGAATATGTTAACCTAACTTCATGCTATATTTCAATTTTAAAACAAGTTTTGATAGATTTGAATCTTATTGATTATATAGAGTCTATTCCTAATTTACCACTATTTTTAGAAATGGGAGCTGCATCTAAAACTACATTAAATTTACTTTCATTAGGTTTATCTCGATTATCTGCGAGCATAATCAAAGAGAAAATACCTAGTAGTAATATGTCAGAGCAAGAAATTAAAAGTTGGCTAGTAAGATTTCCGCCTGAAAGCATCGGTTTACCTGAGCATGTCATAAAAGAAATAAAAACGCTAAAAATAGCATAAAAAGACTAATTAGTTATAAGGATAATCATTAGAAAAATCTTCTGTTCTTATTTATTTTACTAATTATCCACCCAATATCCCCTTAATTACTTGATGCATATTGGTGTAAGGGCTGTTGTTCTCTTCCATT
>CAZWLD010000075.1:0-2049 GCA_964634685.1 uncultured Anaeroplasmatales bacterium | reverse complement strand
GGACATGAAACTTTACCGTGTTTTCAGAAATAAATAGTTTAGCAGATATTTCACCGTTAATCGGCAGCCACGCCAATTTTTTAAATAAAGGGTCGGGCTATATTTAAGCACGGTCACACTTTAAAACCGCATTAGCACTGTTGATTATAAGATGTGTTGTCACTTATTATTCGTCAAGCATCCAAATAAAACCGTAGGGCTTTAGCTGTAACGAGTCAGTGCATACTACGTCTCCGCTTAAGAGATTCTTTGCGCTTTTCGTGCCGTCGAGAAATACCGTTTGCACATTCTCGCTGAAATTAAAATATGCAAGCAATCTTTTATTTTCGGCTTCCCTGCAAATTCCCAGAACGCTGTCGGAACCGGTATTAACCGTCCAAAGGGCGGCACTTGCACCGAAAACGGCGTTTTGGGCGCGGCATTTTTCAAGCTTTAAAATACTTTGGAAAAGCCTGCCCTCAAAGGTGTTTGTATCGTCGCAGTTATTAGCTGATTCCCAATTGAATTTACCCCTGTGCAAATAACGGCTGTCTGCGCATTTTTCGGGATTGTTATAGTAACCGTAATCGTTAAGCTGACCTATTTCATCACCGCTGTATATTACGGGAATGCCGCTTTGGGTAAGCATATAGGCGTGAAGCATAATATCGCAGTCAACCGATTTATCGAGCTTTTCGGCATCCTTTTCGTAAAGCGCGGCTTCTATCCCGCAAAGGCTTGCCGTGGTTCCGCAAAGGCGGGCGTCGCCGAGCCGCGGGTCGTCGTTGTAAAGCTCTCCTCTTGAATTACTGCCGGGAAACCTTCCCGTCAAATAATCGTTAAGATATTTTTTATGGGGTATTTCGCTTATCGCAAACTGCTTTAGCCATTCGTAGTCGAGTCCCCAACCAATATCATCGTGACAGCGCAGATAGTTTAAAAATACATAATCCTTCGGAAGCTCGGCAAGCTTATCGGTTTGGTGCTTTAAAAGCCTTACGTCCCTTGTTGCAAGGGTGTGCCAGGTGCTTGCCATTGTGGTTACGTTGTAAAGCATATGACATTCGGGCTTTTGAGGCGTTCCGAAATACGGAACCACCTTTGACGGCTCCATTACCACCTCGCCCAAAAGCAGTACCGACGGGCAGACTATTTCGGTTATTATTCGCATCATTCGCACTATCGTATGAACCTTTGGAAGATTGCGGCAGGTGGTGCCTATCTCCTTCCAGATATACGGAACGGCGTCAAGCCTTATTACGTCGATTCCCCTGTTTGCAAGATAAAGCATATTGCCCACCATATCGTTAAAGACCACGCAGTTGCCGTAGTTTAGATCCCATTGATAGGGGTAAAAGGTTGTCATTACTATTTTATTGCAGTCATTAAGGTAGGTGAAGTTACCCGGAGCGGTAGTCGGAAAAACCTGCGGTACGGTTTGCTCGTATTTGCGCGGGCAGTCCCAATTATCAAAGAAAAAGTATTTTTTCTGAGCCTCGGTATCTCCGTTTCGCGCCGCTTTTGCCCATTCGTGATCCTCGCTTGTGTGGTTCATAACGAAATCAAGGCAACAGCTTATTCCGTTTCTATGACACTCTAAAGTGAGCTTTTCAAGGTCCTCCATACTGCCGAGCTCGGGCTGAACCTCGCGAAAATCCGCCACGGCATAGCCCCCGTCGCTTTTGTTCTTAGGGGTTTTTAAAAGGGGCATAAGGTGAAGATAATTCACTCCGCACTTCTTAATATAATCTATTTTTTCTTTAACGCCTTGAAGGTTGTCGGCAAATGCGTCGACATACAGCATCATACCGACAATACCGTTGGTTTTATACCAATCGGGATTCTTCTCCCTTTTTCTGTCAAGGGCTTTAAGCTCGTTTTTTCTTTCGGTATAATAGCCGTAAAGCGAATCGCACAGCCAGTTAAAGGCGTTCATATCGTTATTATAAAGCTCGCAATAAAGCCACTTAAGCTCGTCATAACGGCGGTCAAGGCGTTCTTGAAATTCCTTTTTACATTTCACCGTTTCATTCACTGTTTTTCACCTCGGTATACTAGCTCGACCTCGTC
>CAZWLD010000074.1:0-2197 GCA_964634685.1 uncultured Anaeroplasmatales bacterium | reverse complement strand
AGGGGTCCTAGGTTCGAGTCCTAGTGTGGGCGCCATTTTGTTTATTAAGGCTAAAATTTAGCTGAAGCTAAATTAGCCTTTTTTATTTTTGAAATTTTTATTGAATTTATGGTATACTATACTTACAAAAATGGAGTTGGTTTTTTATGGAAGCGTATCAGGATTTTTTGTTGCTTGTGGATGGAAAGGAAGCTTTTCCTTCGATTCTTTCGGAAATTAATCAAGCTAAAAAGAATATCCATATAAATATGTTTATTTGGCGGGATGATCATATTGGTAATGAAATGGGAAAAGCTTGTTTAGAGGCGGCTAACCGAGGTGTTAAGGTCTATATTTCAATTGATCGATATGGCGTTGTTTTGGAGAAATCTGAGGAGTCAAAGAAATCTTTTTTTCATAAAAAGCAATCTATTATCGAAAAAATAAAAATTCAGGCCTTAAAGCTATTTTATCCAATGAAGGGCTCAAGCAAGGATACTAAGGATTTAGAAAGCGAATTGTATAAGCAAATTATGAATCACCCTAATATTATTGTCTCAAATAATATCTTTAAGGCTGATCATTCAAAATTTTATATCATTGATGATGAAATATTATTTCTTGGCGGTATCAATATCGAGGATAAAGAAAATGGAGCTGATATGCAAGGACGAACCTATCAGGACTATATGGTTAAGATTACGGGGGCAAGTTATGTTTCAGCCTTTAAAACGAAAATAGAAAAAGGTATCGATATTTCTAAAGATTATTCTTTTGGCATTAATTCAAAGGAGATTTCTCCTCTCTTTTTTGAAATGGAAGATATCTATTTAGATATGATAAATAAGTGTAAATCCAATCTTCAAATCACAATGGCATATTTTTCACCATTAAAGAAATTTACAAAAGCTATTATTGATGCCTATAAAAGAGGTGTAAAGATTACCATTTTAATTCCTTCAATGGCCAATTATCAAAATGACACTAATCGTAAAACCATAAAGAAGCTTATGAAAAAAACAAATGATGGAATTAAGGTATACTTTTCTCCCAAAATGGTTCATACTAAATTAATGATAGCAGATGATTTAATTAGCTTTGGCTCTACAAATATTACAAAAAAAGCGTTTAAGCAATTAAATGAGCTTAATCTTTGTCTTAAAAAGAAGGATTGTCCATTTATAAATCATTTGTTAGATAGTATTACTGAGAATTATCACTTATCAAAAGAAATTAAAAACCATAAAGAAATAAAATATAACCCATTTATGGCTTTTATAGAAGGTTTTTTAGTTTAGGAGGAATAAATTATGCTATGCAATGCAAAAATGAATTATTTAAGCAAAAAAAGTGGCCTCCATTTGGCTTTAGAGGCTAATGTAATCTATGATTCCTTTGATGACTATGATTTGCATCTAGAAATCATTTATCCGTATTCATGTACATATAAAGATAAGTTTCCTTGTCTTTTGTATGTTCAAGGATCAGGATGGCAAAAACAGCCAATGTTTACGGAAATACCCAATTTATGTAAAATTGCGGAAAAGGGGATTGTTATAGCCGTTGTGGAATACAGAAGCATTGATAAAGCTTATTTTCCAGCCCAAATTATTGATACCAAAACCGCTATTCGCTTTATAAAGAAGAACTGCGACAAATATAATATTGATGTAAATCGCATCTTTTTAGGTGGAAATTCATCAGGTGGACATACTGCATTGATGGCTTATTTAACAAAGGGTATGAAAGAATTTTCTACTAATAAATATGAAGAATATGATGAAGAGGTTTGTGGTGTCATTGATTGGTATGGCCCAACTGATTTTTCGTTAGTAAAAAAAGAAATTGGTAATGAAGAAATTGTCGAATTTAAAATTTTTGAAGACAATACTAATCTTGATGAGATGATTAAGAATGCCAGTCCTTTGAATTATATCAGTGATAGAAAGCTTGCGCCTTTTTTAGTTTTCCATGGGACTGCCGATGATATCGTCAATAAAAAGCATAGCGATCTTTTAGTTCAAAAGCTAGAAGAATACAATCACGATGTAACTTATATAGAAATGATCGATTCACTTCATGGTGGTCCGGAGTTTTTTGATACGGAAGCAATAGAATACATCGTTAGCTTTATAAATAAAAATTCAATGTAAATAAAAACTGTTATAGAATTATTAGATAAATGTTTGAATTTTTCTTTAGATGTGTTATAATTGAT
>CAZWLD010000073.1:0-2321 GCA_964634685.1 uncultured Anaeroplasmatales bacterium | reverse complement strand
ACATTAAATGTCTGACCGAAGGAGCAGGAGGCAAGCTCGACAGGACCCATTTTTTCCTCCTTATGATAGGTCGAGGTCGCCTCGCCCGGTAGGTCTATTCCCGTTTTTTCGGTTAGACCGAACGCCTTGAAATATTTTGAAAAGGTCGGTACTCCTATTAACTGACCTATTGTGATAAATGCGGGGTTGCAGGAATTTGACGTTGCCTGCAAAAGATTTTGGGAACCGTGTCCCCCCGCTTTGTGGCAGTGATAACCCTGCCCCGCAACGGTGGCATGACCGTTACAGAAAAAGCTTGAGTTTCTATTGATAATATTCTCTTCAAGTCCTATAGACGCGGTGATAACCTTGAAAACCGAGCCGGGCTCATATGTGTCCGAAACCGCTTTGTTACGCCATTGGCGGTTAAGCAGTTCGGATTTAAGCTGCTTTTTTTCCTCCTCGTCTGTCACCGCGTCTACCTTTGCCTGATCCGCGGCAGAAAGAGTAAAGGGATCGTTTGAATCAAAGTCGCCCTTTACCGCCATTGCGAGTATCGCGCCTGTATTTACATTCATTACAACCGCCGCGCCGCGCTCGGCAATTTGGTTGGCTTCAATCGCCGCCTCTAAATATTTCTCAGCCGTGTACTGAACATACGAATCAAGGGTCAGCACAAGCGACTTACCCTTTGTCGCCTCCTCGACCTTTTCATAAGAAAAAGGCATATCGGTGCCCGCGGCGTTCTTTGCGGCAACAACTCGACCCGCAATACCCGTTAAATCATTGTCGTAATAGCTTTCAATTCCCGCAAGCCCCTGATCGTCCGAGCCTACAAAGCCCAAAACCACCGAAGCTAAATTTCCGTTGGGGTAATATCTTTTTGTCGTTTCGTCAAGACCGATATATTGAGTAAGCTCCAAGTCCTCATTGTCGAGCAAAAACTGCCTTACCTTATCGGCGACCTCCTTTTCAATCTTCTTTTTAACTATAACGTAGTAGGAATTTTTTTCGGTATAGCCGTAAACCGTTTCGTAGTCAAGCTCCAGTATTTCCGAAAGCCCCTCGGCTATCTTCTTTTTAACGGTTTCTGCCTTGTCCTCCTTAAGCTTTTTTATACCGTTAGGTGTTATGTAAACCGTCCAGGCAGGCGAGCTTCTTGCAAGTATCTGCATATTGCAGTCGTAAATATCGCCGCGGGGCGCGGTCACAAGACTGTCGTAAAGCTGCTGCTCGGAGGCGTCGTTCTGATATTCCTCGCCCTTAATTATCATAATGTTAACAAGGCTTACTCCCGACACAATCGAAAGAGCGAGTATAAGCGCGGTCATTACAATAACAGACCTTGTAACCATTAATTTACTCGGCTTAAAAGACACTGCGGCAGCTTCCTTTCTAAAAAAACTTCAGCTTTGCTTAAAGTGATAAAAACCCTATCTATCCGAAAACGAGAGTCGTTAATGCAACTCTCGTATCCTGTTTTCCGCTGCGGAATTTTTTTCTCCGCCACACAGATAATTATATTATTAATGCCAGTCCCGTTATTACTCTGCGACTACCGTCTTTCCGTCGGCGGTTACCGCCTTATCCTTATCGTTGACCCTGATATATTTAACATTGCTCTTTTCCATTTTTCTCATTCCGAGCTGAGTCGCCTCAAGCTCTAAATTAGAATATGAAATTCTGCGCTGAACCTCAACCTCAAGGCTGGTTTTTTCGCTGTCCAGCTCGGTTATCGCCGACTTTACTCCGTTAATCTCGGAATTGACCTCATTTATTTTTATTCTAAGTGCAATATTGCCGCAAAGTCCCGCCAGAATGAAAACAGCCGTCATTATAAGGAGGGCGGGCGAGGTAAGGCTCTTCGCCGCCGCACGGGTACGCTTTTTAGAACGCTCGGCGGTTTTCGGCATTACAACAATATTATCGCGGGTATTTTGACTTTCGGCGGTTTTTGGCATAAACATTTCAAAATCGTATGCCAAGCTGTCGTTGTAATACTTCATATTATTCATTACTGTTCTCCTTAATTAATTCTTTATTATCGCCCTTAGCTTTGCGCTTCGGCTTCTCGGGTTTTCCTCAAGCTCCTTTTGGCTCGGCTCGACAGGTTTTCTAAACGCCAAGCGTCCCGCGGGGGTTCTTCCGCAAACGCAAACGGGAAAATCGGGCGGACAGATACAGCCCGTTGTGTATTCCTTAAATTTCTGCTTAACAATCCTGTCCTCCAGCGAATGGAAGGTTATTACCGCAAGCACGCCGTCCTTTTTAAGCAGACCGAAGGCGCTGTCCAGCGCGCCGCCTAAAATATCAAGCTCGC
The DNA here is from genome assembly GCA_964634685.1 of uncultured Anaeroplasmatales bacterium. Classification (GTDB taxonomy): domain Bacteria; phylum Bacillota_I; class Bacilli_A; order Acholeplasmatales; family JAEDCM01; genus CAZWLD01. The sequence goes on along the minus strand of CAZWLD010000073.1, from coordinate 22 downwards.
CGTTTACTGCGATTCTTATCGC
>CAZWLD010000072.1:0-2392 GCA_964634685.1 uncultured Anaeroplasmatales bacterium | reverse complement strand
CTACAATATATAAATTTTTAGGTACAGTGAAAGGCTCATGAGAATAAGGAAGTGTTACAGTTAAGTTTTCTCTTTTATCTTCTTCAATTAATGTAATTAATTCTCCAAAAATTTTAGAAATATTTCCTCGATTAATTTCATCAATTATTAAAATATGAGGTTTTAACTCTTCTTCATTTACTTCCCCAGTAATTATTTTATTTAATTCATCAGTTTTTAAATCTGGATTATAATTATTTAATCCTCGATTTGCAGATTCAAAATAACCATAAATTGACTGTTGAGAGAATATTTTGTCATTTATTTTAGAATAATATATATCATCTCCCACATATAGCCATTCAACTTCTCTAAAATGGGAGTGTGATATTGGTGTATTAGGATTATAAATATAATTACTTTTAACCTGAGCAACAGCCCTAAAATTTTTATTTCCATTAGAAATAATTATGATATCTCCAATATCCATCCATTTTACAAATCTTTCTAGAGCAGTTGCTCCCCATGAACTGTCTATATTTTGAAAGTCCTTCCTTGTCTTGCAACTTGAAAAATCTGCATCTTTCCATCCCAAAGAGACAACATTATTTTCAATGCAGTAATTATAAATATCATCTTCTTTTGCAAGCGTATTACCTAATGACATCTTAAAAACTTTTGTATTAGCAAAATCAATTGGTGCTCGTTTAATACTCTTTGTTACAATAGGTCTTGCGTGTTCGCAAATTCTTTTGAATATTCCATCTTCTAATTTATATTTCAATTCGTTATTCTCTAAATCAGGCTTAATACCTTCAACAAATTCTTCATAAGAATATGATTGGTGGAAAGTTACAAATTCAATTTGTCCCGCCTGTTTTAAATAGTCAAAGCTTGTTTTAAGTTCATCATATTTATCGCCTGATACCTCTTTGTATTCTATGCCATCAATTATACTCATAGCTTTAAGAAATGTATTATAAGTTTTACCTGTCCCTGGAGGTCCATACAAAATTTGATTTAAAGGAATATTCATTTCATCAATCTCCTTATCGTTAAAATCGTCATCATTAATTGTATAATTTATTGTTTTATCCGCATAAAAAGAAAATGCTGGGAAATCATTTATTCCATTTTTATTGTTTGCAAGTTCCGAACGCAATTGTTTGCAAAAATATATATAGTCTTTACCTGTTGGTAGGCTATTGCCAAAATCTTTTAATTTTTGTTTTACTTCATTTAAAATAAAGGATTCATTTTGTAATACTGTTCGATTTTTTGAATCAAGGTTAATATACATATATGGTGATATCCAAAATAATCCCATGGTAATATTCCATTTAACGCCTTGTTGTCCTTTTACAGTATTGAAAATATTATCAAATTTTGTTTCCCAAATAGGTAGGCTATTTTTTTCATAATCCATGGCTACTTTGAACAATTCCCATAAATTATTTATATCATTATCGGATCTGTCCCCTATAAAATAGTAAAAAGTGGATCTCTGATTATTTAATACAGGTATTCCATTAAAATCTTTTGGTATATCTGCATTTATATTAAAAGATTCTTTTATCAACGATATTAATTCTAATCTGTTATTATTTGTAATACCTTTATTGAACAATCCAAAAACAGTAAATGGATCAATATCAATAATGTTATTATCTCTTTCTAATGTTGGAAGAGTTAAATTACTCATTCTCAAAAAAATGTCTTTTATTTTGTTTATTAATTCTTGACGATTATTTTGATATTCAAGTAATTTATTAGCAAATTCTTTGTAGAAAGGAATCCAAGTAAAATTAACGTTATCATTGCCATTTTGAACTAGGAATTTACCGTAATGATTTAATGGTGTTGAACCCCAACCACTTTGAGCTTTGCCTGTTTTAATTATAACATCAAAGTTTGGATCGTTTTTTATTATGTTTACAAAGTAATCAAATTCTGCCTTTGTTTGATAAGAGTACATATTAGGATTTAAGGACTTAACTTTTTCATTATTTGAATGAGTTATAATTTCTTTTAATTTAAACAAGATATCTTCCGTATAAGCAATTAGCGTTGATTGACTAATCTTTCGACTATTTTGTAACCAATCTTTAAATAAACGTTTTTGTTCCTCTGTATTAATATTTTCCATAGACCATTCCTTTTCCCTTAGAGTATCACAAAAATATTGTGGAGGATACTCTAAGTCTATCGGACTAAAAACTTTTAAAACTTGGTGCAAATTAGTGCAAGAAATGACCACCCAATTTCAACACTAAAAAATCGCCTCTATGGACGATAGTGTGAGCGTTTAATTCAAATAGCTTCTATAAAAATAAGACGGATAGGGCTATCCTATCCGTCTTATTTAGCAAGGGAGAGACTCGAACTCTCGACCTCTCGGGTATGAGCCGAACGC
>CAZWLD010000071.1:0-2464 GCA_964634685.1 uncultured Anaeroplasmatales bacterium | reverse complement strand
AGGGGTCCTAGGTTCGAGTCCTAGTGTGGGCGCCATTTTGTTTATTAAGGCTAAATTAGCTAAGGCTAGATTAGCCTTTTTTATTATATCTTGTGCTATACTGATAGCGTATGGATTTTTAAAGCATACAAGGAAGGATAATTTGAATATGAAAAAAATTTATGTTTTGTTTTGTATTTAGTTTAGCCGCATGTGGCCGTCATAAGCAAGCTTTTGGTATAAAAATAAGGATGAATAAAAAAAGGCTCAGTTGAGCCTTTTTTCGTTAGTTAATAGCTTTTTGTAAAAACAATCCATTAAAATTGCGCCTAAGGGAGCTGTAATTAAAATTGATAGAACAGCAATTGCCAAAACAATATTTCCACAAGCTAACCCAAGAGATAGAGGAATAGCTCCGATAGCAGCTTGAACTGTCGCCTTTGGAAGATATGCCATAATGCAGTATAACCTTTCTTTTTTATTAAGCGGTGTTTTTATTAAGCATATTAAGACACCAATTGATCTAAATGATAAAGAAATTAATATCATAAGCAATGACGTAAAGCCTGCCTTCATCGTGTAGCTAATATTTACTTCTGCGCCAACAAGGACAAATAATAAAATTTCGGCGCCAACCCAAATTTTTCCAAACTTACTAGATAGGTCGGTTGAAACCTCTTTTCGACAATACAGTTGAATAACCAAAGCCATACTGATAATTCCTAATAAACCAGATACAGAAACAATACCATTTAGTAAATCTTCAATTGCTAGAAGTAAAAATGAAAATCCTAAAATTATGATAGCCTTATAGCTTTGACGAATAGGTGTATTATGCTTATGAGCAAATTCAAAAATAAATCCTTGAATTAAGCCCAAAATGACACCTAATAAAATTCCTAAAAAAATTGATATTGGAATGTTTATAAAGCTTAAAGCATTGATTGCTTCGCCCTGAGCCATCCCAATAAAGGTCGAAAAGAGCACAATTACATAAACATCATCTAAAGAAGCACCGGATAGAATTAATTGAGGGATACTTTTATTATTTCCATATCCATTTTCCATTAGGGCGACCATTCTTGGAACGACAACAGCAGGTGATACTGCCGCGATTACTGCGCCCATTATGGCAGCTTCAATCAAGGTTATATTTAGTAAGATAGGGCCAAAAATCAAAAAGGCACAAAGCTCAAAGGTGGCAGGAATAAAGGCCATCATGATGGCGGGCCGACTAACCTTTTTTAAGTCTTTAATATTTAATGATAATCCGGCTTTTATTAAAATAATTACTAAAGCAATTTTTCTTAATTCAGCAGAGATATTTAATATTTTTGGATCAAGGAGATTTAAAACATATGGGCCAATGATAATTCCCGAGATAAGCATTCCAATAATTCGGGGCAATCTTATTTTTTGACATATTGCGCCTGTTGCATATCCAACTAAAAAAATTAGGGCTAATGATGTAATCATTAATTTATCACCTCGTATTTTTCATAAATTATTATGTCATTGAAAAATCATTTTGTCAATAAGGGTTCAATGTGGTAAAATTCTATTAGGTGATAATATTATGAAATCAAATTTTCATTCACATACATATTTGTGTGGTCATGCTTCAGGAAAATCAATTGACTATATTGAAAAGGCTATTTTGGAAGGCTTTGATCGATATGGAATATCCGATCATGCCTATTTGCCAGAGGATGTCGTTAAGAGAAGAGGAGAATATCCTTGGCTTAAATATCAAATGGAAAAAAGCGATTTTTCGAGGTATCTTTCGGATATTAATGAAGCTATATTAAAATTTGGAAACCAAATTGAAATCTATAAAGGCTTAGAGGTCGAATTTTCACCAAATCATGATGATTATTATCAAGAAATGCTCAAGGATCTTGATTATCTAATTTTAGGTATTCATTTTATCTATAATGGCAATGCTATTATGGGGACAAGAGGCTTAAAAACTAAAGAGGAATTAGATCTTTATTGTCAAAATGCTGTTTTAGGAATGGAAAGTGGCTATTTTAAGATTTTAGCTCATCCTGATATCTTTATGTATAGCAATAAATGTTTTGATGAAAAGGCAATTGAGATTTCAAGAAAGATAATTGAAGCCGCGATTAAAAATGATGTTATTTTAGAGATCAATGGAGCCGGGCTTCGAAAAGGCCTTTATGAAGGAGAACCTTATAAATACTATCCAGTAAAGGATTTTTGGGAATTGGTATCCGAGTATAAGGATGCGAAGGTCGTGATTGGCCTTGATAGTCATAATGTTGTGGATTTAACGGATTCGACCTATCAAATGGCTTTAGATTTGGCTAACGAATGTAATATAAAGCTCTATGAAATTACAAAAAAAGACCTAAATAATAAGAAATAAATCCAATGATATATTATTATATATTTATAAGTCGAAATTTCTTCAACAAAAATCAAAAAAAGTGAAAAAAAGATGTTGACATGAGGTTCTTAAGGT
>CAZWLD010000070.1:1361-2476 GCA_964634685.1 uncultured Anaeroplasmatales bacterium | reverse complement strand
TGATAAAAGAATAAATAATATTATCGCATCTGTAAAAATAGTGGATAATAATTAAGGTTATGTTTCTAAAAAATAGGGAGTAAAGAAAAAATGTCTAAAAAAGCAAATGCAAATTTACACAAGGCAAAAGCAAATAAAAAAGACGAGTTTTATACACGACTTGGTGATATAGAAAATGAACTAAAATATTATAAGGAACATTTTAAAGATAAAGTAGTGTATTGTAATTGCGATGACCCTTTGGCGAGTAATTTTTTTGTGTATTTTTTTATGAATTTTAAGCATTTAGGTTTAAAAGAGTTAATAACTGCTTGCTATAAATCAATGAATTTCAAAGAATTAAGCAAAGAAGATAGTCCCAAAAAGGCTTATGCAATAAGAATTCATAAAAGTAGCGGAGTAAATCCGCAAATACACTCTTTAAAAGATATAGAGGAATTGTTAGAGCTTTCGCTTTCTAATGGTGAAAAACAAAGCGAAAAGACTTTAAAGCAATTTGAAGCAAATAAACATAAATTAGAGCAATGTTTTGTAGGTTTAAAGCCTGATAAAATCAAATTGGAAACTTTATTTGAGGACGAGGAAAAAGATAATGCGGGAGATTTTAGAAGTAAGGACTGCATAGAGCTTTTAAAAGAGGCTGATATTGTAGTAACCAATCCTCCCTTTTCGCTTTTTAGAGAATATGTCTCTCAATTAGTGGAGTATAAGAAAAAGTTTGTAATTATAGGAAATCAAAATGCTATAACATACAAAGAGATTTTTAAATATATTAAAAATAATGAGTTATGGTTAGGTAGAACACTATCCTATGCTGCTTTTAAAGTGCCAATATATTATGAAGAAAGAAGTAATCGCTTTTGGATTGATGAAAATGGGCAAAAATGGAGAAGTTTTGGCAATATTTGTTGGTTCACAAATTTAGAGATTAAAAAACGAAGCGAGATACTAGAAACCATTTATACTTATGAAAAGTATAAAGATAAATATCCTAAATATGATAATTATGATGCGATAAATGTAGATAAAACAAATGAAATTCCTATAGATTATAAAGGTGTTATGGGAGTGCCGATAACATTTTTAGACAAACATAATCCAAAGCAATTTGAGAT
>CAZWLD010000070.1:0-1261 GCA_964634685.1 uncultured Anaeroplasmatales bacterium | reverse complement strand
CGTCAAATCGCCACTGTAAAAGAGCTTAAAAAACAAAGAGAGGAGAAGTTATGAAAATAGAATTGCAAAAAATCAAAATAAGAGATTTAGTGCAAGCTTACGAAAATGACGAGGAAAGTGGCGAAGTTAAAGCATATAATGGCAAACTTAATATACGCCCTAAATATCAAAGAGAATTTATTTATAAAGATGCTCAAAGGGATGCGGTGATACAAACGGTAATGTGGGGTTTTCCTTTAAATACTATGTATTGGATAAGAAATACGGACAAGGACGCCGAATTTGAATTTGAAGTTTTAGACGGACAGCAAAGGACAATTAGCATTTGTGAATATTATATGGGGAATTTTTCACTTTCAAAAATGACTTTTAAGGGTAATTTTGCAAGTGCAGTAACTAGTTTTCATACTATGAGTAAGGATATGCAAGAGGCGTTTTTAGACTATGAACTTCAAATTTATTTTTGCGAGGGTGAAGATAGCGAGAAAATAGAATGGTTTAAGATAATTAACATAGCAGGAGAAAAACTAACAGACCAAGAATTAAGAAATGCTGTGTATTCATGCGCATGGTTAGAAGATGCAAAAGTAAAATTTTCTAAAAGAACAAATCTAGCGGAACAAAGAGGAGGCAAATATTTAAAAGGCTCTAGCATAAGGCAGGAGTTTTTAGAGACTGCGATTGCATGGATTGTAAACTCTAGGGATAATAAGCATATAGAAAAGTATATGAATGATAAAAAGGCAAATAAAGTAAAAAATGCCGATGAATTATGGGAATATTTTTGTAAAGTGATTGATTGGGTGGAAATGAAATTTATCAAATATCGCAAGGAAATGAAAGGGCTTGAATGGGGATTTTTCTATAACAAATATAAACATTTAGAACTAGATGCAAAGGAGCTTGAAATAAAAATTACTTCTTTAATGCAAGATAGCGAGGTGCAGAAAAAAAGCGGAATTTATGAATATATTTTAAGCGGGAATGAAAAACATCTTAATTTAAGAGCGTTTGAGGATAATATTAAAAGGGAAGTTTATGAAAAACAAAAGGGGATTTGTGCAAATAAAAAATGTCCCAATGCGGGTAAAAAATTTGAGATAGATGAAATGGAAGCCGACCATATAAAGGCGTGGAGTAAGGGCGGTAAAACGATAAAGGAAAATTGTCAAATGCTTTGCCGTGAATGTAATCGGGTAAAAAGCCATAATTAATAAATATACTCTTTAATTATATCCGTTAAGTTTTTTACTTCTTCTAC
>CAZWLD010000069.1:477-2672 GCA_964634685.1 uncultured Anaeroplasmatales bacterium | reverse complement strand
GTGAAACAGTATCAACAACAGAATTAAAAGAAACTTTTGCGAAAGATAATATTCTTATTAGTATTTTTACAATTGTATCGGTTTTTGTAATTGTTATGATAATTTTTAAATCACTTTCGCTTCCAATTATTCTTGTCGTTATAATTCAAGGTTCAATATGGATAGCAATGTCAACATCGCTAATAACAGGTCCAATATTCTTTATGAGTTATATTGTTGCAACGTGTATCTTAATGGGAGCAACTATTGACTATGGAATTCTAATGTCAACTAATTATGTAGCATATAGACAAGTTTATGACCGAAAAGAGTCTTTATATAAATCGGTAGAAACAGCGATGCCAACGGTATTTACATCAGGTTTAATATTAACAATATGTGGCTTTGTTATAGGTTTTGTTGCAAGCCAAACATCAATTTCAACGGTTGGTTTTTTACTAGGTAAAGGAACGCTAGTTTCGGCAGTTATGATAACAATTGTATTGCCATCAGTATTATATTTATTAGATAAATTTATTTTAAAATTATCACTAAAGAAGAAAAAGACGAGTGAATAGGATTAATTTTTTTAATCACTGTCAATATCTTTGCATTTTTACAAAATTATTTATAATCATAAGCATAATTATTTTGTTGATTTGGACGATAATATTTCAAGTAGTTTTCATAGAATTCCTTTCTCCAAGGATGGTTCCAAGCAGGAACATATTTCTTTTGTTCCTTAGTTACCTTTGGTTCTAATATAGAGTCTTTTCTGTGAGTTTCCAATTTTTCCATATAGTATTGAGTACTATCAAATAATACAAAGTATTTATCATCAAATGTTTTAACCACTAAACATTCAGATTTTGGTTTAATCATTAAAGGAGAACCGTTAATGTCATAAATTTTATAATAACTGTTGTTATATTTAATAGTACAACCATTATCAACTTTTCTATGACATACAATAGTCAAATATTCGTTAACATTTTGGCTATTTTGTAGACATTCAAAAGCATTTGTGGTATTATTATAGGGTAACGAAAATTCATTGTTAAAAAGCTCGATGAACTGTGGTAGGAACATATTAGCTTTATCAATGGTCGTTATATTTTTAAGGCTGAGTTCAACGACTAATCGACTTTGGAGAGTTTGGAAAAGGCGTTCAACTCGGCCTTTTACTTGAGGTATAGAAGAAGTAATGAGAGAGATTCCAAGACGATGACACATAAAGCCATATTGAGTAAAAGTATTTCTTTCTTCGGAAGATTTACCATGTTTTTGATAATTAAAAACAGTTCTGTTATCAGTTAAAATTTGAACAGGAATACCAAATTTTTCAAGGAATTGCTTAGTAATTTGATAATAACCATAAAGAGTTTCTTGATGATCAAAATAAGCACCAACAATCATACCAGTAGAATCATCTAACGCAACGTGAAGAGTAGATTTATTAGAACCAAACCACAAATGAATAGAAGCGTCCATTTGAATGAGCTCACCAAAGAATTTAGCTCTCTCTTTTCTAGGATGGGCATCAAAGTTATCTAGTAAATGATCAGAAACGATAATTTGTTCTTTTTTGGTTAGTTTAAGATTATTAGCTAATTTGAATTTAATTTTTCGACGATAAGCCTTTTTAGTTTCTTTCTGAGCTTTAGGAGAAATAATATCATATTTTACAAAGAGGTTATATAAAAAATTGTAAGAAACAATAATATTATAATCTCTTTTTAAAATGTCGAGAAAATGTCTAAAATTTATATCACAATCAATTTTTTTATAGATTGAAATGATTTTATCGCAGAACTCTTGTGATTTAGTATTTGAAGGTTTTCTGTTATGGTTTCCATGGCTAAAAGCCGATTTACCATACTGCTTATATTTATTGACTAAATTATAAGCAGTTTTAAGTGAAGAGTTTAATTGAAGAGCTAAATTTTTATAATTAGTACATTTGTTATCAACGAATCTTTTTACGATTTCATATTTAGTTAATTCTTTCATTGTTAATACAACCTTTCGCATAATAGGTACCTCCGTATGTTAATATTATATCATACGAAGAAATATAAACTAAATTGTAAATATTAAAAGATAACTATTTTGAATATATCACAAGATAATCAAAAAAAAAACAATAAATTGATTACTTAAGTGTCAATATCTTTGCATTTTTACAAAATTATTTATAATCATAAGCATAATTATTT
>CAZWLD010000069.1:0-377 GCA_964634685.1 uncultured Anaeroplasmatales bacterium | reverse complement strand
TAAATTGTAAATATTAAAAGATAACTATTTTGAATATATCACAAGATAATCAAAATGAATAGGATTAATTTTTTTAATCACTTGAAAAAAAATTATTTATATGATATAATAATATCAAATAATGATAAGGAAGTGATATTTAATGAAAAAATTAGCAAATTTAAAATACTATTTACTTACTTGGATTATGGGAGCAGGATTTTATTCACTAATCGTTTTCATAATTGCAAATAATACAAAACGTGGAATAGATAAATGCACAATAATTACATACGTAATGATGATGATAGCATTAGTTGCTTTATTGATATCTTGGTTTGTTGATTCTAGAAAGACAGTTCCAGGCGCAATTAACGCAGTTAATGCAATGAGTAGTG
>CAZWLD010000068.1:0-2709 GCA_964634685.1 uncultured Anaeroplasmatales bacterium | reverse complement strand
AGACCTTAATAGAATGACTGATTTTTACTCGAAATTAAAAATGGGGAAACTCAAATGAAAGCATAAATGGATTGAATTTATATGCTTATTGTGGTAATGATCCAATTATGTATTATGATCCATCAGGTCACATTGCAATTAGCACATTAGTTTTGATTATTGCAGGGGCTGTGGTTTTAACAACAGCGGGTGCTATAACTTACGGAGCGGCAACTGATACACCTGTGGTTTTGGATTTTTCGGGTTCTGCAGGTATGGGAGCTGGTGTAGGTGGAAAAGTAGGAATGTCGCTAGTCTTAGATTTTAAAAATGATAGTTTTGGATTTTATCCACACCATGGATATTATTATGGTGCAACATATAATACATTTGTTTTTTCTTATGGTTTAGGGCTAATTAGTAATTATGAAAATGAAGGAGACTATGCGGGACCGTTTATTGATTTTGGCGGCGGATTCTATGGTGGTATTGATCATTGCTATGATCCAAGATATCCATATGATAATACTGTACGAGCAAGCTCCATTACCTTTGGAAATAATATAGGTGCCTATTATGGATATGATTATTATGATTATTGGGGAAGTATTTCTTTTGACAAAGTAGTAGAGTTTTTGAAAAGAGGTGTAATAATATTATGAAATTTATAGCAAATCCTGATAAATATATATTTTTTATAGGAATAAGTATTGTTGGATTTTTGTTTATATTTTCATATATGATTTTGAATCAATTATTAATACTGCTTCCGTTAATACTTTTGTGGATTGGATTGTCAATTTTTATGATAAAAAGGAATTATATTGAATATACAATTCAAGAAGAGAAGTTTACTATTAGATATATGGGGAAAAAAGTTGAAATAAAGTTTAATGAAATTGAATATGTTATTCAATATTCTAACTATACGAAGTACTTTAAAGAGAAAAAATATGAGCTTAAATTGAAAAACAGACAGGATGTGCATGAAAAACTTCTTAAAATCGAAAACAAATCTTTTACTAAATGGATTTTAAAAAATATTGATAACTTTAAAATAAAGAATGAAATGTTTTACGATTAATAATTTTGTTGCATTTTAGAAAGAGCATAAGGAGAATATTGTTTTATAATATTTCTCCGAGTGCTTAATTATGCAAATTGGATACCAATTTCATTACTAAAACATTATAATTAAGATATGGTTATTATGAGGATACTCGTAATAGACCTGTCGAGACAGGGCTTTATTATTTAAACTCTAGGTATTATGATTCTAGTATTGGTAGATTTATTTCACCTGATTCAGTTGATTATTTAGACCCTGAAAGTATAAATGGATTAAACTTATATGCATATTGTGGTAATGATTCGGTGAACCTATGTGACCCTTCAGACCATTTTGCCTTAACTGTTACCGCTTTGGTATGGATATCATTTGGTGTTTCTGCTCTTGTAGGTGCTGGGGCAAGTATTATAAGTCAAGGTATAGCAACTAACTGGCAGGATATTAATGCTCTATAAGTCATTTAGGATGCCGGCATAGCTGGAATTGGTGGTGCCTTATCAATGTCTCCATTGGGAATGGGTGCAATGATTGCTGCTAATACTGCTTTAGGTTTTGCTGGTGCCGTAGGTGGTCATATCATCAAAGGACACGATTTGTTTGGTAAAGATGCTGGTAAATACTGGAAAGATATTGGTATTAGTACACTTATAGGAGCTAGTATTGGTATAATTGGTGGAGCAAGAGCAATGATTATAGGTGCTAACGAGATTGTTGATGGAATTACAGGCACAAATTATATTCAGGAATGGACTGGATGGAGTGATGATTTATATAATGGTCTTTACATTGGTTCAAATATAGTTTCAAGTGTAGGAACAATTGCAGGAAACATTTATATGAAATACAATCCACCATATCCAGGAAGAAATCCGAACAAGATTCCTGATGGATTTAATAATCGTGTAAATGAGCATGCAAATTACTATAATCCTAAAACAGATCAATCTTTACATCCTGATTTAAGCCATCCAGAACCTTATGGACCACACTGGGATTGGAAAGATTCTAATGGGCAATGGTGGAGATTATATAGATTTTGGAGGAAAATAAAATAATGGAAGATTGGAGATTAGTAGGTAATTTTAAAGATATTATAGGCAATAAGTTTAAGAAAATTAAATTCAAGTCTACAAAAAAAATGATCATGAACATTGTGAGTTTTGTGGAATGAAAATAACAGATATTGATACCGATGAACCACACTTGTTAGAAGGATATGTTACGAAATCTAAAAATTCTAATCAAATGAAATGGGTTTGTGAAAAATGTTATTTAGACTTTAAAGATAAGTTTGGATTTACGGATCAAGAATAATTAATAAATTAAATTGTAAACAGGAAAAGACGTGTAACACTCTGCAAGACATAGTCTTGCACGTCACCTGTTTTAATTGGGATACCCAGCTTAAAATTGTAATGTTAAGGAGGCGATGATATGATAGAATCTATTTTGTGTAAGACTGCTGTATATTGTAGACTTTCTTTAGATGATGGTTCACTTGGAGAATCTGGTAGTATTCAAACACAAAAGATGATGCTAGAAAAATATTGTTGTGATAATAACTTTACTATTAAATAGAAGCTAATAGAATTGGTTTGATAATTTCTGGTACTCTAAAATAATCGGAGTAGTACCTGTAAAAAAATCGGAGTGGATGAAAA
>CAZWLD010000067.1:0-3208 GCA_964634685.1 uncultured Anaeroplasmatales bacterium | reverse complement strand
TATGTAGCTAGGCTTATCCAAGGCCTAAATCTACACTACATATTATACGAGGAGATGACAATAAAGTAATCGCGTATTTGTTGAAGGCTATTGAGGCTGGTGATGCTTTAGCTTGTATTGATATGGTGCTAGAAATTAAATACTTGCGAGAGGGTTATGAATATTCAGAGGAGGCCCTTGCTGCAATTGACCCAGATAAGTTTGGTTATTATTTGGATTTAGGTATTGAATTAGGGTCTCTAGATTGTATGTTTTATAAGGCACGCGAGCAGGTCATTGGTGATGGCTTCATTGATTATAATGCAAAAGAGGCATATGAGACCTTTCTTAAGCTTAAGGAATTAGGCTATGATCCTGGATTTTTTGATGAAGATGAGTCGGCAATTGATGACTATATTAATACTGCGCTTAAAGATATGAATAGATCGTTTAATAAGCCTAAATATACTCAGCGTTATGTTCGATTATAATTAGGTATTTTGTAGTTTATCTTTGATAATTAATCTGAAGTAATTTTGTTAGATTATTTATATAGTTGTCTTTTAAAAAATAACAAATAAAGGAGAGATAAAATGCCATTTGTTGAAATGAAATGCCCAAACTGTGGTGCGCCAATGAAATTGGAAAATAATCAATTAGTATGCCCTCATTGTTCCACAATGATGCTCAATATTGTTGACGCAAAGATTGATAAGGATGTTACGGTTATGAATCCAAAGGAATTTGCGGATATGATTGAAAAAGCCAAAAAGCAATTTGTTGTTAAGATTAATGACAATTATGAGCTTTTTGATGTTGATGTAAAGGTTGCTAATAAAAAGATTAGTGATGCCACCCAATTTTTAAATGAAGGATATTTTTCCGAAGTACTTGAAGTATTAGAAGGACTTCCAGAAAATATTCTTTCAGTAGAAAGATTGCGATTATTAGCGACCTGTAATGCCAAAAATGAGTATGAATTATCCTTGTATGAGGGCTTAATTGATGACATCGGAAAAACTAATAAACGTAATTCATATGTTCGTAATATTCTTAAATTATCAGACGCCCAAACAAAGGAAACCTATAAAAAGCTTATCGCATATTGCCGTGAACAATATGAGATTAAAAAAACAATGGAAAAAGAGGTAAGAAAGGGGAAGGACTTAGTTGATGCTGGACTTTATGATGATGCTAGACTTTATATAAAGGAAATGTGTCAAAAATATCCATCTAACGCTTATTCCTGGGCCTATGCATGTGAAATCAAAAAAATGATTAAAATGGATGAGGATATCGAGGATGAATGCTCAAAAATGTTAATGTGTTCAGACTTTGAAAAAATTGAATTGCCGCCAATACTAAAAGGATTAATCGAGCCAATTCATTCTTTTTTACAGGGATACACTGAAAAAGAAAAAAGTATCATGAAAAAAGGAGAAGTAATGGAATATGTGACGTATAAGTATAACTATAAACATTATTTATTTTCTTGTGTAAGAAGATATATTGTTTCGGTCTTATTTGGATTACTAACAGGACTTTCAATATTCCTTTTGAAAACAATAATTGATTCTATACCGCTCCAGAAGATTTCTCCGGTTATATATTTTTTGGCAATATTATTTCTAATGATATTTCTTTTGGGCTGTACTAGCTATGCATTTAGTATGAATAAATTTATTATTGATGATGAACGACATATTAAAAATCGTCACATTTTGATTCCTTATAATTTTGATTTTTTTGTTGACAATGGGAAAATTGGAACTTATATAGGAGATTTATACGATATATGTAATTTTTTCCACATAACTAAAATCGTAACAAATTATAGGATTGACAAAAAATATACCATCTTTTTTAAACCCTTTTGCCGACAAAGTAATAAGGTTATGTATATTACGGCTATAGTTTGCATTACTATTTTTGTTATAGTTGGTTTAATTATGATATGAAATTTTATTGCTTAAGGCAAAATAATATGTGTTTAGGAGGAAAATATGAGTTATTATAATTATGTAGACCGTTATGGAGAAGAAAAAAAATTTTATGGAATAGTAGCGCCTTTGTCCGAAGATAATCAACTAATAGTATTTCTTGTTATGCTTATAATTAAATATATATCATTGATTGGAAGTGTTATTGGATCGATTCTTTCAATTAAATGGCTTGCAATGTATCCTTTATGCGCTACTATTGCATTAACCGCAATAATATGTGTTTATTTTACTGTCATAATGTTTAGTGAGTATTATATGTTTTCTATTAGAATAAAATTTAAATTTTTCCGCGTATTAGTTGGAATTATTCTGACATTATTAATAGTTGCGCCATTTTCCTATTTCTCGTTTTTTGAAATTTTCAATTGTGATAGACCAATAATAAGCTATCTTTTTGTTGGATATAGTGTTTTAATGTGGTTTATCATACCGTTTTTTGGTGAAGATATAAATACCATAACACATTATTATAGGGAAGAAATAGGTAAGAATTATACGCTAGGTAAATTTGTACCAGGAATAATATATTCAGAAGGAAAAAAATTTACTATATTATTTTATAATAAATCCTCAAAAAGCCTATTTCTCAAGAATATATACGAGTATGTCGTTGTAAATGCCGATGAGGAGAATTCCTAGGAATTTAAGAGGTAGCCTAAAACAATTTGAACAAGGCTTCTCCCTTTATTTTTTTAATAAAGAAAAAATGTGTATGTTATTTGTTTATGGTATTTTAAAAGTGCAAGGGGGAGGCTTTCAAAAATGTAGATCAATAAGCTAATACTTTTTCTTTTTTTGATATTTATATAGATATGAAGGTATTAAAAATTGAGAAAAGATATATTAGAAAGAAGTACTTTTTGTGAAAAACATAATATTGATAAAAGTATCTCATCAGTTTGGCTCAAAAACTATCGTGAGGATAATCAGAAATATATTTCCTAAGATTTTGAATTTTGGCGATTTAATTGAGGTTCTTGACCATGAATGGCCTAAGAATAAATTATAATTTTACTAAAAACAATATATTAAGACTCATTCTTATTAGAGAGAATGATGTGTTTGATTATAAAATTAAATTCAAACATGAATAATAGGATGATTGAATATATTGTTAAA
The DNA here is from genome assembly GCA_964634685.1 of uncultured Anaeroplasmatales bacterium. Classification (GTDB taxonomy): domain Bacteria; phylum Bacillota_I; class Bacilli_A; order Acholeplasmatales; family JAEDCM01; genus CAZWLD01. Next base: position 107 of record CAZWLD010000067.1, on the reverse strand, counting down.
TAGTTAGAAATGAGGAGAATAAATAATGAGTTACAATAAAGAATTTGAAGAGGTTATGGACAATATAAACAATATTGCATTCAGTGAGGGCTTTAAAAATGGCTTAG
>CAZWLD010000066.1:0-3325 GCA_964634685.1 uncultured Anaeroplasmatales bacterium | reverse complement strand
CCCACCAAGTTAAGGTATTCTTAAACTGTGCGTGAAAAAGGGGTATAACTTTCACCAATAACGGTAGTTTGCTATTAGAGTATTGGTTTTTTCAACCCGTGGTGAATATGGTGGGACGCCACTGCACAGGCCCTGAAATTTAATATGCCCGAGTGGCGGAATAGGCAGACGCAGCGGACTTTTTAGGCAGACGTTGGGCAACGTTGGAAATTCCTCTACCTTATTTTTTCTAATATATTAGAAAAAATAATAGAAAGAAGGTTTTTGTATGCCTAACGTAGCCAAATGGAGATTATTGGACGAAGCTGAATTTGCTCAATTAGTAGCAGAAAGTTATTCTTTTTATGAATTGGCTGAAAAAATTGGATATGCCAAAATGGGTGGAGGAACTCAAAGTAGTTTAAAAAAGGCCGTGTTGGAGCGTGGCTTAGACACTTCACATTTTACAGGTCAAGCTTGGAATAAAGGTAATTATGATTATTCTAGTTTTACAAAAGGCTCTGTAAAAAAGAATGGAAAAACTACTTTAAAGCCTTTAATCGCATTACGAGGACACAAATGTGAACAATGCGGTTTAACAGAATGGTTAAATCAACCAATTAACTTAGAGATTCATCATAAGAGTGGAGATAGAAGTGACAATTCATTAGAAAATTTAATTCTTCTTTGCCCTAATTGTCATTCTTATACCGAAACTTTTTGTTATAAATCTCAAAAAGCCAATATCGCAGAAGAAGATTTTGTACAGGCTTTAAGAGAAAGCAAATCAATTCATCAAGCTTTATTACAATTAGGATTAACGACAGGAGCCGGAAACTATGTAAGAGCAAGAGAATTAATTAGTCGTTATAATATTTTCCATTTACAAGAAGAGCACCAGGATAGGAAACTTCCTGTGTGAATCGAGGCTAATTCGGTGAAAACCTCAATGAGACAACGCCGAGCTAAATGGTAGAAATACCTAAATGTGTAGAGACTATATACCTCGTACCTAAGTCTAAAAAGATATGGTAAAGACATAGTCCGGACTACAACACAGTGATGTGGCCGTGGTGACACGGAGTAGTGAAGAAAATCCGCTGGCCGTGAGGTCGTACGGGTTCAAGTCCCGTCTTGGGCACCAATTGAAAGCTAGGTTTTTTGCCTAGCTTTTTCTTACCTTTGATTGTTATAATATAATTATTATAGAAATTAAAAAGGAGATATGAGCATGGCTAAAGCAAAATGGGAACAGATTGCCGATCTTATTTATAAACATTTTGACTTAAACGAACATTTTGATCGTGAAGAAGTAGAAAGCATTATTGAGGATTATGGCCTATCAAATGGTAAGATTAGAAGTAATACATGGAAGGCTCTGTTTACTCATGGCGTATTGGTTGAAGCTACAAATGGGCTCTCTTTACTGCCTCGTATTGTCAAGGAGAAAAAAGTATCTTCTAAGGCTAAATCTGACGAATTGAATATCTCTAAGGAAAATAACCAATATTATGGGCAGTATGTAGAAGAAGCTGTTGTCGCTATTATTAACAATCAACCTATTATAAATAATATAAAAGATTTTCAATTCCAGGATTGGGAAGTTAATATTATGAATGAAGATGCCGCAGCTATTGCTTCTTATATTAACGCTATGTCAGCAGACTATATGGGACGAAAAACTTCTTTGGCAAGCTGTGATATTATTGCCGATGGAAAAGAAATCGAGTTAAAATACAGTAAGGATAATGGTACTTATTATAACGCTTCAATTACTTATTTTGACCAGTTTGGACTTACTCCTTTTAAACAATACATGATTGACTATGGAGTTCTTTCCTTTTTAGCCAAACATTTTGGAGATAAAGTTTATAATAATATTTCTCCCGTCGGGGCAAAAGAGGGCTCTATTTGGAGTAAGGCAAATCCAGAGCTTTATGAACAGCTGAAAAATATTGAAGCAGAAGCAAGAAAAGCTTACACGACGCAAGTATTTAATTATCTTATGGAAGATGAGTCTCATGTTAAATATTTTGCTCAACAAATGTTAACTAAAGAAAGTAGTGGAAAACATACCCCTGATTCTGTAATTATTTATCATTATAATACAGATAAATTGATTGAATTTACTAAAGAAGAAATTTTAGCAATGGCGAATGATACCATGACTCGTGGTGGTGATTTTACCTTTAAGTTTAATGGCTTTCATACCACCATCGCTTGGCAGAATGGTACCGGATTAAACAATCCCACCATTCGAGTATATCTCGATAAGAAAGGAAAATAAATATGCCAGATTTAGATAAATTTTATACTCAAAATCATGTTTCAAAACATTGCTTTGAATTTTTACACTCTCAATTAACAATTCCAGAAGAGGCAATTTATTTAGAGCCTAGCGCGGGAGGTGGCTCTTTTTTAGATTTACTTCCGCACTATGTAGCTCTTGATATAGTGCCAGAAGATGAACGTATTGAAAAACAAGATTACTTAAAATATGAAACTGAAAAAACAGATTTCATTACAATCGGTAATCCTCCTTTTGGTAAACGTTCTAAATTAGCTACTGATTTTTTTAATAAAGCAGCTAAAATGTCTGAAGTGATTGCCTTTATTGTCCCAGTATCTTTTATGAAATGGAGTGTTCAAAAAAATCTAGATTTAAATTTTGCTTTAAATAGTTATATTTACTTAGAACCTGAATCTTTTTCTTCTAACGGAGAGCCTTACAGCGTTAGAACAGTATTTCAGATTTGGGTAAAAAAAGGTAGTCAATATGACAATGGCGTTAATTTACGATTGACTAAACAACCCCCAATTACACATCCTGACTTTGAAATTTGGCAATATAACGCTACTCCAGAAGCGGTTAAAACTGTAGAAGAAAATTGGAAATATGCCACTTATCGACAAGGGTATCATGATTACAATCAAATTTTTACTAGAGATGATTATGAGTATATTAAAGAAAAAATGACTGGCGAAAAGAAACAGCAATTTTTCTTTATCAATCCTTTAACTTCTGCGGCTGAAGCTATTATTCTTAATATGGATTTTAATGCTTTAGCAGAACGCAATACAGCCACTCCGGGTTTTGGAAAAGGAGATTTTGTTAGTTATTATACAGAATTAAAGGCCGAATAAATCGGCCTTTTGATTTTTATAAAAATTTTTGCTATAATATATACATAAGGTTGAGGGAGAAAGAAAAAAAGGAGAAATGCTTCTATGACTAGAGAAAAGATTGTTACCTATGAATTTGATTCTAAGGAAATCGAAGATGGCGTAGAGGAAATGTTTGGTGTCAATATCAATTTTCTGGAAGCATTTTGTGACCCTTCTGAGG
>CAZWLD010000065.1:0-3827 GCA_964634685.1 uncultured Anaeroplasmatales bacterium | reverse complement strand
TTTTTCGTAATCATCCATGATGTCGGTATATTCATCCTCATCAAAGGCTGTATCATCATCGTCATCATTGATTTCATGTAAATCTTCTTCGATTGGAGTATCTTCATCTAGATCATCATCATCGTAGTAATCATCATCTGACTCTTCATCTTCATCAAGATCCTCTTCGTCATCATCAAGGTTGTAATCATCAACAGTAAGACCATTATCATCGTCATCATCGTCATCATCAAGCTTATCATTGAAGAATGATCCATCCTTGTCCCATAAAGAAACCTTTCGTTCCTTTAAGTCCCAATTGTCATCTCCAACAAAAATAAAACGAGCACTCGTTGTAATATCAATATATAATTGAGATAAGAAATCAGCATCAGTGCCATCAACACCCATTATTTCAGAAACCTCACTTAAAAATTTATAAATATTTTGGGGAGTTTTCTTTTTTTCCATTAAGTCAATTGCGACTTCAATTGTTGACATTTCCTTATTCATCATAATTCCTCCTAAAAAAGCCTATTTATTATTTTAATATTTTTTTTAAGAAATTGCAAGAGCTAATATTAACAAATTTTCTCATATGCTATGCTATTATAACACATAATTATTACAATAACAATATAATTAATAAAATAATTAGCCCTGGCAAGCGTAAAAAACCTATTAATAAAATTGAAAAAATATTAATAGGTATATTGAAATTAATAAATTGTCCTAATACATTCAAAATATATATTGAAACAACACCAATAATTATTGATTTAAATATATCCTTAAGCAACGATATCACCATTATACTATATGCCTATTTCATAATAAAATATGATAAAACAAAATAGGCAATTGCGATAAAGACAATGATAAATAAAACCTTCTTAGGCAATCCAAAGATGATTTTTTTAACCAAGGAAAATAATCCCAAATAAATAACAAAAAGAAACAAAAGCAAAACTGGAATCTTGATAACAGTAGGAAAAGCTAAAAACCAATCGACAACGCTTTGAAATCTTTCGTCAAAGCTGAAAACTGAATTTAGCCAATCATCAAAACGTTGAAATGGGTTAACTTCTAACAATATATTCCACAAACTCATTTCAATCACTTCCTTTGCTAATATTCCTTTCTACCTTCTAAAGCCTTCATTAATGTCATTTCATCGGCATATTCTAAATCACTACCAACCGGAAGGCCATAACCGATTCTTGTGACTAAAACATCACTTAATAAAGATTTGATATACTTAGCGGTAATCTCGCCCGTTACCGTCGCATTAGTAGCTAAAATAACCTCTTTAGCCTTTTTACTTCTTTCAATTAAGGAATCGATATTTAAATCCTTAGGTCCAACTCCATTTTGATAATTGATAACCCCGTTTAAAACATGATATTTGCCTTTAAAATCATTCATTTTTTCAATAACTATTAAATCCTTTACCTCTTCAACAACCATAATACAATCATCATTTCGCGTCTCATCGCTACAGATTTCACAAATATCTTGGTCGGTTATATTACCACAAATTGGACATCTTTTAATTTTTTCTTTAGATTCCATAATCGCCGTCGCAAATTCATATGCCTTTTCCGTATCAAGTTTATTAACCGTAAAAAAGGCTAATCTTTCGGCGGTTTTATGTCCGATGCCTGGATATTTTTCAAAGCCCTCTATAAGCTTAGTAATAACCTCTGGATAGCGCATTAGAAGCCGAAGCCACCTAATCCAGCTCCGCCTGTAAATTGACCCATACGCTCTTGTTCCTCTTGGTCAATTTGTTCCATAACATTATTTAATGCCGCAACAATTGTATCCTCAAGCATTTCTAAATCATCAGGCTCCAAGGATGCGTCCTTGTTAATGGAAATACGAACAATTTCCTTGTTTCCCTTAACCTCAACAGTAACCATTCCACCAGCACTACCAGTAAACACTGTCTCATCTAATTCCTTTTTTGTTTTTAACATTTCTTGTTGCATTTTTTGTAACTTTCTAATCATTTGTGGATTCATAATTTTAACTCTCCTTTATTTCAACATTTTCACTACCAAAGATATCAACTGCTTCATCAACAATTGATTTTTCCTTTTCCACCGAAACAGTTTTTATTTCCTGAATACTAATATTAATATTACCTAAAACCGGCTTTTTAATACCACTTGAATATTGCTTTCTAAATTCTCCAAAAACATAATCCCATGTTTCTTTATCAATAGCGACATAATCGCTAATTAAATTAGTTTTAGCATTCAAAATTGATTTAACTATTTCTTTATTTGCTGGCTTATTCATCGTCGCCGCAAATCCCTTATAATCATAAACCAAAAGCATTTCCGATTCGCTCATTGCTTTGAGGCTACCTTTTGATAAAAGAGTCGCAATCGCTTGCTTTTCTGGATCATTTATCGAAGCTAGCTTTTCCCATCCTCGTAAAATGAATTCCTTTTTTTCTTTATTTCCATTATTTAAAATATTTTCAATTTTCTTTCCTAACGAAATTGTTTCTTCCTTCTTTTCAACCTTCGGACGAACCGACTCTTTATTTTCTTCAAGATTTTTAATTCTTTCCTCAAGCTCTTTAATCTTTTCATATTCTAAGACTTGTTGGAGTTCAGTCGCATCACCCATTTTAATTAAAGCCATTTCCAGAAAAGCTCTTTTTTGGTTAGATATCTTAATACTATTTAAGGTATCATTCAAAATATCTAAATAAAAATATAAACGCTTATTGGAAATCTTATTAGCTAATTCCATAAAATCTTGATTGCTATATAGTGGCTCATCAGCCTTAAATCCCTTTACATTTTTATATAAAAGCATATCGCGATAAAAAACCATCAAGTCGTTGATAATACGAGGAATTTCCTTTCCTGATTCTAGCAATCCTTCAATAACCTTTATACTTGCAAGATTGTCACAACCAATCGTAGCTTTTGCTATCTCCATAATGGCTTCATTCGAAACACTACCGTTAACCATATGAACATCATCAGGGGTAATTTCTTCTCCCCCATAGCTAATAGCTTGGTCAAGAAGGCTTAAGGCATCACGCATTCCACCCTCGGCCGATCTTGCGATAAGCTTAATTGCATCCTCGGTAATCGAAATATGTTCCTTCTCAACAATAATTTTAATTCTCTTCTCGATATCAGTTTGACTAACAGCTCGAAAATCAAAGCGCTGACAACGCGATAAAATCGTCGCTGGAACCTTATGCGGTTCGGTTGTCGCAAGAATAAAAATAATGTGCTTTGGTGGCTCCTCTAACGTTTTTAATAAAGCATTAAAAGCGCTATTTGAAAGCATATGAACCTCATCGATAATGTACACTTTATATTTTCCATTTGTTGGTAAATATTTTACCTTATCCTTGATTTCACGAACATCATCAACACCGTTATTGCTGGCAGCATCCATTTCAATGCAACAGTCACTTGAACCTTTATTAATTTCCACACAATTTGGGCATTCATTACAAGCATCAAATAAATCATTGTGATCGCAGTTAACCGCCTTAGCAAAAATTTTAGCAATCGTTGTTTTTCCGGTTCCTCTTGGCCCGCTAAATAAATAGGCATGTGCCACTTTATTATATTTAATTGCATTTTTTAGCGTTCTTACAATATGCTCTTGACCAACGACCTCACTAAAGGACTGAGGGCGATAGGTTCTGTATAATGCTACATACGACATAATTAACACAGCCTTTCGATAATATTCTATCACAAAACAGAAAAGAGATAAAGAAAAATAAACAAAAAGACCTTATTTAAAAAAAGCCCACCCGAGTTTGCCTCAATTTCTTATTTCAATTTTAAAATCAACTGAGATTTTAT
>CAZWLD010000064.1:0-4023 GCA_964634685.1 uncultured Anaeroplasmatales bacterium | reverse complement strand
ATATACAAATAAAAAAGATTAAGGAAATATAATGTGTTTACCGCCAATAAATATTCTTACATGATTTCTTGAGATAAATTAAAATATTAAAGTGGATTTTTTAGGTAAATCAAATGAAAGTAGAGGAAATATATAATTTTGTAGAGGATAAATTAAGCAATATCGAATCTAATCTACAAAAAATAGACGACAGAAGTGTAGGTGAAGCGCAAAATAAAGCAAAGGCATTAAAAGAAGCCGAACGAATTTTTAAGGAATGTGAAGAAAAAGCACACAAAGAGATTAAAGATTTAAAAAGTGTTAGTGAATTTAAGACTTATACCATTGCTTTTTATGGAGAGACTAATGCAGGAAAATCCACAATCATAGAATCTTTAAGGCTTTATTTTAACGAAGCGACAAAGCAAGAGCAAAGAGTAAAATTTTATGAAAATCATCAAATACTAGAAAAAATGCAGGGTAATATTGCAAGGCTTGAAAATGAGCTTAAAATATTAGAGAAAAAATACGCTTCGACAAGTAGCAAGACAGGTTTTATGGGGTGGGTACAGAAAATAAAAGATTTTCTACCTTTTTCGCTTTCAAGGAAAATTAAGCATACAAGCAAAAAAATAAATTCCACAAAAACTAAATATTCTCAAATCATCAAAGAAAAGCTTTTAGAATTCAGTGATGGCGTAATCATAGGTGATGGACGCTCTGATTTTACACAAAAATCTCATATTTATCATTTTGAATTTGAAGATAAAACATTTGATATTATCGATGTTCCGGGTATTGAGGGTAAAGAAGAAAAAGTCATTGATGAGATATTAAAGGCTGTTAAAAAGGCACATTGTGTATTATACATCACCCCAAGCCCACAGCCACCACAAAAAGGCGATGATAAAGATTTAAAAGCCAAAGGCACGGTTGAAAAGATTAAAGAGCATTTAGGCTCACAAACAGAGGTTTATAGCATTTATAACAAAGCTATCACAAGCCCTATTCAGCTTGAAGATTCTATTTCCTCAAAAGATGATGAGCTTGGTTTATCTGAGCTTGATTTGCGAATGGAGGAAGTATTAAGTTCAAAGCATTATATGGGAAGAAAAACGCTATCTGCTCAAATTGCATTTTATGCTTTAAGCAAAAATATGATTGAAGTGGAATTTATCGATGATAATGATTTGAAAAAAGCTAAAAATCTCGCAAAAGGCAGAAAGAAATTTTTAGAAAAATATTCTCAAAATGACTTGCTTGAAAAGAGTTTATTTTTAGACTTTGTAGCTTTTATTAAAGATGATTTAGTCTCTAATGTAATGGAGAAAATTAAAAAATCCTGTTTTAGTAAATCACACGACATATTAAACAAAATGAGTTCTATGCTTAAAGAGCTGTATGAGATTTATGATGATTTGTATAAAGAATGCAAAAAAGAAGTTGATGAAAGCTGCGATAACATTGATAGAATCTTAAATGGTGTGGAACGAGGCTTTAAAAGCAAGTGCGATAGCATTATAGGAGATTTTAACTCCAAAGTGCGAAAGCAAATGTATGATAAGATAGACGAAGATATAAGCAATACGGAATTTAAAGAAGAATTTGAGCGGGTGATTAAAGAAAAACAAGAAGCATTAGACTTTGAAAATGCGTCAAAACAATCACAAAAGGAATTTCAAGAGGAATTAAAAGACGAGCTAGAAAATCTACAAAGACGCATAGGAAATGTAGCAGAGGAGTTTAGAGAAATTTCCTTGCATAATCAATTCGACTCTTCGATAGATATTAAGATTGATAGTGGTATCAATAAAATGGGACTTCTTGGCGTTGGTGTGGGTGCTGGTGGTTTAGCGTGGGCAATTATAGCAGGAACTAATATTTGGAATCCATTGGGTATTACAATGATAGCACTTAGTGCCATAGGCTTAATCATTAGCTTTGCAAAAGCAGTGGGAGGATTTTTCAGTAAAAACTACAAAAAAGCCCAACAAAGAAAAGAAGTTGATAAAAATTTAAAGAAAATAAGCCAAGATATGCAAGGTAAAGTTGAAGAATCTATTTGCAAATATATCAAAGATGAAATAAAACCACACATCAACAAATTGCAAGATGAACTCAAACAAAATATAGAAAACATTAAAAGATTAAGCGAATTTTTAGAAGATTCTCAAAGTGAAGTTAAAATTTTAGCTAATGAAATCAAAATTGAAGGAGGTCTATAATGACGCAGACACAGCAAGAATTTAATCAGCAAAAAGAAAATGCTAAACACAAACTTTTGGCTCTGCAAAGTTTATTACAAAAGGGAGATGAACTCGGCGTAAATGTTAAGCAAAGCTTGGAAAAAGTAGAAAAAGCTAAACAAAAAGTCTATCAGCGAAAATTAAAAGTCGCTCTTATTGGGGGATTTAGTGAGGGTAAAACCTCCATAGTAGCAGCGTGGTTAGAAGAAAGTAAAAATAACATGAAGATATCAAGTGCCGAATCTAGTAATGAAGTTGTTATTTATGATGTAAATGGAAATGATGAAATAGAAATTATAGATACTCCCGGGCTTTTTGGTTTTAAAGAAAAGGGCATTGGAGCAGATAACCAGAAATATAAAGATATGACAAAGAAATTTGTTAGCGAAGCAGATATAGTTTTATATGTGATGAATCCAAAAAATCCTATTAAAGAAAGTCATAAAGAGGATTTAGAATGGTTATTTAAAACATTGAATTTATTGTCTAGAACAATCTTTGTTTTAAGTAAATTTGATGAAGTTGCAGATATGGAAGATAAAGAAGAATTTGATGATGTGTTTAAAATAAAAAAAGAACAAAATATTATCCCAAGATTGCAAAGTTTAATCAAACTTAATGATGATGAAATTAAAAATTTGCAAATTGTAGCTGTCTCGGCAAATCCTTTTAACAAAGGGCTAGAATCTTATTGGTTAAAAGCCGAAAATAAAGAGCAATTCAAAGAGCTTTCACATATAGAGTCTTTGCAAAGTGCGACTACAACTAGCATTCAGCAAAACGGAGGATTTGGGGTAATTATCACACAAGCACAAACAAGTATTGTCAGTGATGTTTTGCATAAAGAATTACCAATCGCTTTAAATACAAAAGAAAAAATTACAAAAGACGCAAGAAAGCTCAAAGAAAGCCAAGAGGCTTTGCAAAAAGCTATGAGTCGCACAAAGGAGCAAATCCGTAAGGCGAGAATAGATTTAAGAGATTTCATCACAAGATATTTTAATGATTTAATAGCACAACTTCAAGGCACAAGTTTAGAGACATTTAATGACTTTATGCAAAGAGAAATCGGCAGTGAGGGGAGCTTAATGATTACGCAAGTAGAAAATAAATTTGAGGAACATTGCGGAAGAATATATATGGAGCTAGAAAAAAGTATTGCAAGGTTTGACGCAGAAATGGGAGATTTTGAAAAAGCAATAAGCTCCTATGGCAAACAGGGCATAGATATGTTACAAGGCGTAATCAACACTAAGAACATAAAATTAGCCAGAGATGTCATCAAAACAGGGCTAGAAACAATAGGCATAAATGTCGGTAAAATGCTTAATTTCAAGCCTTGGGGAGCTGTAAATTTTGCTAAAAATGCAAATATTTTACTTGCTGTTTTTGGGATAGCATTGGAAGTTTGGGATTCTTATAAACAACAGCAAAGAGAGCAGAAATTCCAAGAAGCCAAAGTCGAACTTGAAAAGAAGTTAAAGAAACAAATGACAGATATTTTAGAAACAATCAAAGATGATAGTAAGTTTTTAGAGCTATTTCAAGGATATAAGGAGTTAGAAAATGCGTTAAATGTCACTCAACAGAATCTAGAAAAAATAGAGTTATTTAATAAAGAATTTAACGAATGGGTAGAGCAAGTCAAAGTATTAGAAATTGATTATAAACCTTAAATATTACTATTTTAACAAAAAAATGAAAGCAAAGTTGAAGCAAAAAAGAAAAATATAACAAATATTAAATAAATATAAAATTATTAATTCTACTTTAGAAACTATAAATTATAAAATAAGGA
>CAZWLD010000063.1:0-4618 GCA_964634685.1 uncultured Anaeroplasmatales bacterium | reverse complement strand
TAAGGGCTTTTTTTTATTTCAACTTCTATTTTCGAGGCAAACAAGGGTTCTATCATAACTTATTTTTTTTGTAAATAGAAAACTTCTTTTTTTATATAATATATATTATCTATAAACCACTTTTATTCAAAAAAAATAGGCTTGCGCCTATAATTTTATTAAATAGCTTGTATTTGGCTTAACTTGAACTACTAAATCACAATCAGAAACATAGCTTGATACCTCTGTACCTAATTCATCAACAAAAATAGCCTTTGCCTCTTTCATAAATACTTTGGTTGGTATTCTAACCTCGCGCTCTAAATCATCCATTGAAATAATTGAGACATAGCACTCATTATTTGTAAAGCGCGCATATGCTAAAACAAAATCATCGCAGCTAATTAATTTCATTGATCCACTAAAGGCTTCACTGCTACGTTTTACTTGCGTCAATCTTTGATAAAGACCATAATTACGACTATTTTCAATATCAGAATCCCAAGGCATTGGGAAACGACAGCCCTCCATCGATGGTGGACGACCATTAATCGTAGCCTCATCTCCATAATAAACGCTTGTCGCTCCAATCAAGGTAAAAAGCATAATAACCGCCCCTCGATAATGATCAAAACTAATATCAGATAAAGTATGAAGACGTGAACAATCATGACTATCGATTAAATTAAACTGATTTTCTTGAATAACAAAAGGAAGCTTTCCTAAATGCTGCTTAATACGACGCCAAGTATTTTTAGCTGTAATATGTGATTTTGTCCAAAGCTTAGGATTTCGCCCATTGACCATTTCTTGTTCCCCCGCAAATTCACGAACTGGTCTTGTAAAGCCAAAATAATTCATCGATGAATCCCATTCTTTACCTTGCAAAAACTCGGCACAATCACACCAATCCTCCGCAAGAACATAAGCCTTCGCATTTTCTTCCTTAATGCTCTTTCTAATCTCTGGCCAAACAGTATGATGAAGCTGAATTTCATTATTTCGAGCTAAGGTGTCTGCTACATCAAATCTCCAGCCATCAATATTATACGGAGCCTTGAGCCACTTCTTCACAACCGAATCTGGACTCTTATAAATAATATCCCGCAACGCCATACTTTGATAATTCAAGGTTGGAAGGGTAGGAACATTACACCATTGTAAATAATTATCTCCATCAAAGAAATAATAATTTCTTTCTAAAGCATCAGGATTATTATAGGCACCAATGGACTTATCATAAAACATTCCTTCCTTGTTAAACCATTTATGAGCCGTTCCGGTATGATTAATTGAAACATCCAAAATCAATTTCATATCATTTTCATGAAGCTTCTTTGATAAAGCTGCCAAAGCTTCATCACCACCAAAATGCTTATCTACATGAAAAAAATCAAGACAATCATAATGATGAACGGAAGCCGCACTAAAAATCGGATTCAAATAGATAGCATTGACCCCAAGCTTTTTCAAATAAGGAATCTTTTCAATTACACCTTCTAAATCTCCGCCATAAAAATCAAGGCAACGGGCATCCTCAAATTCCTTAGGATCGCTATTCCAATCCTCAATTTTCATAGCCTTATCGCCAAAAACCGAAAATTCACCATCATAAACATCGTTTTCTTTATTTCCATTGCAAAAACGATCGGGAAAAATCTGATAGAAAACGGCATTCTTTACCCAATCAGGCTGAACATAATTAGTTAAAATCTTAAAATCGTAAACCTCATCGGGCATACAATCAGAAATCTCTAATTGGTTGTAATAATAAACAACACCCAAAGAAGCAATGAAGAAATGATAATGAAGATTATCCTCATAAATCTTAATTGTATACTGGTAATAATTCAAATCACCCTTAGTATAAGCTAAACTCATCTCATATTGTCTTTCAATACCATTAATCTTCGTTCTTAAAAAAACCGCATCAATCGGCGCATCCTTATACGCCCTTAACGAAATAGTAACCTCTTCCCCAACCTTAGGCGTAGGATTACTCACAAATTCACTTGAACCATCTGAAAAAACACTTTCGAGCCACTTTTGCATAAAAACCCTCCATTTTTCTTCTATTATCCCATAAATTGGAAATTAAGTCAACAAAGGAAAAGGCAAGAAAATTATATAAAACATAAAATATATCGCTGTAATCGAAAAAATATCGCAAAATCATTATAACTGCTATGCATAAAAAAAACAGCTCAACGAGCTGTTATAAGCAAAATGGTGGAAGGGGACGGTTTCGAACCGCCGAACCCGAGGGAGCAGATTTACAGTCTGCCGCGTTTAGCCACTTCGCTACCCTTCCAACTTGACATTGCTTTTATATTGTAACGCATAACAAATAAAAAATCAACTACTTTTTTTACTTTTTTTCAAAAACGAGTTACAGTTCAGTCGTGAAAGAAGCGAAAAACGAGAATTAATTAATGTCTAAAAAGATATTTTCAATGAAAATGCATCTTTTTTAGACTTTTTTCAATTATATTTAGGAAGATTCTTGACTGTCATCATAATCAGTCAAGGCCCTAAGAATATGCTATCTGTATTATTCCGTTTCAAAGACACCGCTAGCAATTATTATTTCTATTGCTTTGATTGCTTCCTCATAAGAAACAGGAATTGACAAAAGTTGTTCAGTGATATTTTCATAATCGACTTTATAAATTTTATCATCAATTATTTTGCGAAGCATCTTGGAAACATTAACACCATCTTGTGCAGAATAGCATAGAGCATGTGACTTTCTTTCGGTACGAACTTCATTTACCAATTTTTTTAATTTGATATCAAGACTCACTTTCGTAATCAAACGTGATAAATCGTAAATGTGTCTTGAATGCCTCTCAATACGTTCACCAATAACATAATCACACAAGGCAAATACTTTATCAATTAACGTTCTTTCAAGGGTTTGGACATGCACCTCAAAAGGATTAAGTTCATATTTTTCGATGGCATATTCGTTGCTTATCTCTTTTAAATAATCATATACAATTGATGTCGCAGTCTTTATTTCACTCGGATATGCTTTGGTAATATACGTAGTTTCAACTAATAATAACGGATTAATACTAAGTGATGGGTGTTGAATCGGATACTCAATTTTGTAGCAATTATAATCTCGCCTGCTCCTAATCTCTTCAAGGTTTGTTAATTTCAAGCCAAGTGTTTCACATGCATTAATAAGTTCAGCTTTCATATGTTTTTTTTGACCTTGCGTTTGATGATTTTCATCTAAAGTCAAGTCAATATCTTCTGAAAAACGATCTATAATCTTAAAGCATTTTGAGAGTGATGTACCTCCTTTAAATAAAAGGCCTGGAACTTTTAAGGTCAATTCTTCTAATAGTAAAGTTACAAAATAATCCTTCTCAACAAGAGCTGGATCAATTCGATAATAATCACTTACTAATTGCACCAATGATATAAACGCTTCTTTATTGTTGTGTAATTTCATATAATACTCCCCCTGTAGCTAAATTTTTCATTGCTCTTGCTGGAAAAAAGCTAGCTAAGCTATAAATCATTGAAGAATTAATTTTCTTTTCCCTTATAAATTCGCTTATACTTTCTCTTGCCATTTTATTCTCTCGATATTCTCTTACATCAATCCCATTAAATAATTCCATAAGAGTATAGGCAGCTTCATTTTCACTTGTGATCGGAAGACGTGATTTTCGAAGAATTACCTTTCTCCCTCTAATTTCTACTTCCCGAACATCTCTTGACTCTTTATTAGTGATTACCTCAATAACATTAGGAACTTGATAGCTTAAAAGAAAATTCAACTCAATCACCGATTTTCCATAAATACCAAATACTTCATCATTATCACAGATATATTTTCTTTTTACTACTTCATTCACAGTTAAAACTGATTGCCCAAACTCTGTTTCCGTAGGTAAATAATATACACCTTTATCATAGCGGACAAGAGATCCTTTTTTTATTTCTTCTGCAATTAGCTGATAAATTCTTTGACTTGAAAAATCTTTCATACATTCCAAAATATCCTCTGTAAATATCGGTTTATTATATCCAAAGCATTTTATTAGTCTTTCATATAACATTTGAATACACCTCAATTCTGAATAATTAGAGTATTTTGAAGATTAATTTTTAATTCTTCTCTAATATTATAACCAAAAATATTTTTTTTGTCAAAAGAGAAAAAAAAAGATTTACTAATTTTCCTCAAAAACGAGTTACAGTTCAGTCGTGATTAGGTAAAAAATGCAATCCAACGGATTATTTACATAATATTTATGTGAAATAATTCTACCTATTCTTGGTAGCTTCCCAATAAAATTAGGTATCTATTCTTCCATTCATTTTATGTTTTTTAATAACATCTCCGGAGGTATATCTTCTAATTTTGAAATAGTAAATCTTTTCTTTCCGATACTATTAAAGGAAGTTCCCATAGTGTAAGTTGTATTATCAATAATGATATACCTATCGTGAAATACCTCAGTATGAATTACCTTGATGCTATTTCTTACTTCACATTTATTTAAATAAGAAGTTGAAGATGTATATATAGAAACCGGAACAGTAATATTGACTAGCATATCAAGTAAAAACTGATCTGCATAATTATCAATTATTACAATTTGTTCCTTTGCCAAAAAGA
>CAZWLD010000062.1:0-4655 GCA_964634685.1 uncultured Anaeroplasmatales bacterium | reverse complement strand
GTGGCTTTTAGACCTTACTAGAATGACTGATTTTTACTCGAAATTAAAAATGGGGGTTACAGTTCAGTCGTGAAAGAATAGTAAAATGAGAACTAATTAGGTCTGAAAAAGTTATTTTTGAATATTACGAGGTTTAAGAGCCATCGATATTTCGTTTTTGAGCCACTAGTATTTGTGAAGTGAGCCATCATTAATTATTATGAATATTTTTAAAGTGAGCCACTAATATTTACTAATTGAGCCATAATACCAAATAACAGAGGCATTAAAGCTGACTGCTAGTATCATAGAATATTGCATTAAGGTCTTAAGTACATCTAAGGTCCTGTATTTAAAATATGATACTAAAAAGGAAAAGTCAATATATGAATTAGAAACTCTGAATTTATGTTTTTCTTCACAAATATTGTCATTCAGAGCTTTAATGCTAGAAGGATACATATCTTTCATGTGCCATCTCAAAAGAGGCTTGTAAAAAGAATATTAAGGTTTTAACTAGGAGGTTGCCTAAATCCTTAAAAAAAAGAGCTGATGGAGATATAATACATAGGAAGAACAAATTTCTCAATAAACTTGATTCATATGATCTATTAGTAATTGATGAGTGGCTAATTTTCTCATTGTCTGAAGATGATATAAATTTCTCTATGAATTTTTTGAACACCGCTATGGTAAAAAATCAACCATTTTTGTGGAAAATATCCTACTACTGAATGGCATAAAGTTACAGTTCAGTCGTGAAAGAATCGAAAAATGAGAATTAATTAAAGTCTAAAAAGATATTTTCAATGAAAATGCATCTTTTTTAGACTTTTTTTCAATTTTCTTGGAGAAAAATTTTTTTCAATCTATTGTGGAAAACTTTTAAAATAATGTCTGCTAGTTGCTTTATTAATTAAAATCTTTGATTTATCAACAATACTAAAGTTTTCCACAGGATAAATTTTTTTATTGATGTATTATTATATTAAATTAGTCATTTTTGATGCCTTTTTCTTCATTTTTTTATGTACCTTTTCCTGGAGTTTGATGGGATTTACATTATGATATTATATGTAATATAATAAACTTAGAAACAACCAAGGAGGTGCTTCATATGGCTACTAATTACGTTAAGCTTCACGAGAAACAAATGGATAAATTAATTGAAGAAAATGAAGCACTTAACAAGGAAATTAAGCGATTAAAGAACATTGAGAAAATTTTATTGGAAACTAATTCTAAAATTGATGCTTTGTTAGATATGAATAAATTACTCATAGAAAGTAATAAAGAATTAAAAAAAGCAATTGAGGAAAAGGATGAACTCATATCTAAACAAGCTGATGAAATCCAAAGACTTAAAAATAACAATAATAAAAACTCCTCAAATTCATCCAAGCCTTCTTCCACTAATGGTTCAAAAAAAATTCCAAATAGTCGTGAAAAATCAAATAAAAAAGCTGGAGGTCAACTAAACCATAAGCCACATACATTAAAAGCTAAAGATATTGAAGGTTTAATCAAAGATAAGAAAAATGTTAAATATATCGCTAAAACAATTGATAATCTTAATAAAAAATACCCTAAATATGTAATTGATTTAGTAGTTGATGTGCTAATAACTGAAAACAAAAATGGAAAAATAGACAAGCTTAATGAAGTACAATATGGCGAAACAATTAAAAGCATAGCCATCCTTTTAGCTACTGATAACTATATGTCTTATGACGGAATCATAAAGTTTATTAGCGCATTAACTGATAATACAATTAATTTATCTAAGGGTACCTTAATTAATTGGATTAATGGATTCACAGAATCCTTGGATGATGAGATTACGACGATAGAAAACAGTATATTGAATGGATATTATGTTAATGCCGATGATTCTGCAATCAAAATAAATGGAAATAATTATAACCAATTGTGTCTATGCAATGCCAATTCGGTTTTACTTTATGCAAGTAAGACTAAAAGTAAAGAAGCTTGGGATAAAACCATTTTACCAAAATATGTAGGGATAATAATAAAAGATGGGACAAAGGTGTATGACAAGTATCATAATCAAAAAGGCCAATGTTGCGCTCACATAATAAGATATTTAAGAGGAGCTTGGGAATTTAGTAAAAAAAAGCATAAGGCTCCAAAAAAATATCCAATCTTTTGAAGAAAATAAACGAAGCGAGAAACAAAAAAATAGCTAAAGATATCTCTTCATTTACTGAGAGTGAAATAGCAAAATACCTTGATGAATACGATGAATTAATTGAAATGTGGGGAAAAGAATTGGAAGGAGAATCTAAAACAATCTATAAAGAAGAAATAAGTCTTTACAAGAGAATGAAAGGCAAGCAAAAAGGCGAAATTCTTCGATTTATTACAGATTTCAAAATACCATTCACCAATAATAATGCCGAATCAGCTCAAAGGGGAATCAAGGTAAAACAAAAGATAGGAAAATTTAGATCAGAAAATGGAGCTATTGATTACTGCACGATAAAAAGCTTCATATTAACGATAAAGAAAAGAAATATCTCCTTGATTGAATCCATAAAAAATATATTGTTAGGCCAATCTGTCCTATCAAAATAAAATCCAACGGATTATTTACACATCATTTGTGTGAAATTTTTCCGTTGGATTTATTTTTTCACCTAATCACGACTGAACTGTAACAAATGGGGAAACTCAAAAATAAAAACCCATCATTATTTATTGACACTATTAACATATCATGATATACTGAATTTGATAGGACTATATAGAGGAGGTAACGATAATGGAGCTTTTGAATGATACTATGATTCATGCCTTAGAGAAATTAAAACTTGATTATGAACCAAATTCAACAGAAGATATCTATTATGCTAGTGGTTGCGGTTGTACCGGTAATTGCGGGCAGTCATGTTATGGCGGTTGTGAGTCGGGATGTCGTGGAAACTGTGGAAGAAGTTGCTATGGTTCTGGTAGTTAGTATAATTAATTAATTAATCTAGTATTATTAAACTGTCTTTCATCAGGATGTTTGACAGTTTTTTTTATAGGAAGGGAAGAAGACTATGAGCGACATAAAAAAAGGAATTAGATTTTCGCCAAGCTTATGCGTTACACATAGATGTAATTTAAATTGTATATATTGCTATCAAAAGCACGATGGCAATAATAGAATGTCTTTTGAAACGGCATGTAATAGTATAGATTGGATTTTTGCGCACATACCTGAAGATATGAATGGTGTAGAGATTGGATTTATTGGTGGAGAACCGTTAATAGAATTTGAATTATTAAAGCAAACATATGAATATACTGTTGATAAATACCCAAATGAGTCTTATATTTTTTATGCAACAACAAATGGTGTACTATTAAATGATGAAATGAAAAAATGGTTTACGGAGCATAAAGAAAACTTCATTTTAGGGTTAAGTCTTGATGGCTTGCCAGAAACACATAACCATAATAGAAGTAATTCTTACGACAAAATAGATATTGAATTCTTTAAAAATACTTGGCCTAATCAAGGTGTTAAAATGACTATTTCTGAATACTCTTTAAAAAATTTAGCAGATAATGTTATTCATATACATAATTTAGGATTTAAAGAGATTGATGGAGTTAATCTTTTTGAAGGAGAATTTGATTGGAACGATGAGAAATATGTCGAAGCAATCATTCCAGAACTTAAGAAATTGGTTAATTTTTATGTAGAAAATGATGAACTAATGATTGACCAGATGCTTGGTAGACAAATCGAGATGTGTGAAGAGACTAATCGCCCCAAAAGAAAATGGTGTGGCATAGGTACTGGTACGATTTTCTTTGATACGGATGGAACAAGAAGACCATGTCCTTTTATAACACCTATGACTTTTGATGAAAATGAATTAAGCGATATTATGAAAACTGATTTTAATGATCATACAACATTTGTTGATGATAATTGTTTTAACAATTGTTATTTATATCCTGTTTGTCCAATGTGTCCGGGTGCAAATTATTTGGTAAAAAAAACATTTACAGAAAGAGATAAGTCAAAGTGCAGAATGCAAAAATTGATTACATTATATGCTGCTGACTTACAAGCAAGACGCTTGCTAAAAAATCCCAAATTAATTCCAGAAAATATTATATATAATTTGATTTCTGCTATCCAAAAAATTAAAGAAAAAATTTTACCTGAATTTGAGGAATACAAGGACATAATGTAAATATAAAGTTTCTATTTCGGCAATTACCTACCAACCATCTCGGCAATTGTAGCCCACACCAAAAGGGCGAAGCCAAATAAGCCGAAGGCTATTATATGTATCTTATTTAAATATCGCTTATATAATAATATATAACAAATAATTATTCGTATCTACAAAAAGAATTCCATGTTGAAAATTAATAGAAGTTAGTATACTCATTTAATATTATCTACTAACTTCTATATTTTTTTATTAATGGATTTTAATAAAGTTAATTTGCTATTTTTTATTAATTGTTACTTTTAGATTCATAGGCAGATTTTTACTCCATGGTAAAAGATTATTGATGTTATTTTTGTTGATATTAGATAAAACATATTCAAGGTATTTATCAATAATTAATCCATTGGCTCTTACGATTTGAAGAAGTTATGGACAATATAAACAATATTGCATTCAGTGAGGGCTTTAAAAATGGCTTAG
>CAZWLD010000061.1:0-5029 GCA_964634685.1 uncultured Anaeroplasmatales bacterium | reverse complement strand
AGGCTAGTCAATATTAGGCTACAAGCCTACTATTTCTCAATAGTGGGTTATTGACCGTCTTCACCCACTAAAGCCTTCAAAGATGCTTTCCATGCTAATGTTGCACATTTAATGCGGGCTGGAAATTGAGCAACACCTTGATACACAACTGCATCACCCATATCAATGCTTTCATCAAATTCCTCGCCCTTAATCATTGTTAAAAAGTTTTCAATTGTTGATAGAGCTTCATCCTTGCTCTTTCCCTTCAAGCAATCGCTCATAACACTAGCTGACGAACAACAAATTGAACAGCCATGGCCATTGTGCCTTACATCAACTAATTTTCCGTCATCTAATTTGATTTGAACAAACATATCATCACCACAGGAAGGATTATTTAAATGTACAGTTTTATATTCATCATTTTCTACTAATCCTTTATTATGAGGATTCTTATAATGATCCATAATAACTGTTCGATATAAATTATCAATATTTCCCATTTTTACACCTCCTAAAACTGTCCAAAGAAGTCAATTGCTTCCTTGATACTATCCACTAATTTGTCGACATCTTCCTTCGTATTGTAAAAATAAAAGGAAGCCCTAATCGTCGAAATAACATTTAACCATTTCGTTATTAATTGGGCACAGTGATGACCCGCTCGAATGCACACGTTATTTTTATCAAAAACCGAAGCTGCGTCGTGGGGATGAACGCCGTCGATATTCATCGCAATCACACCACATTCAGCTGTTTTATTATAAATTGTCAATCCTTCAATATCTTCTAATTTACTAATAGCATAAGCTCTTAATTCTTTTTCATGATCAAAGATATTATCCATTCCAACTTTATTAATAAATTTAATGGCCTCACCTAAACCGATGGCTTCCGCAATCAAAGGTGTTCCGGTTTCAAATTTATATGGCGTATCCTTAAAGGTCATTTCATCTTTCGAAACATCCTGAGCCATATCACCACCAAATTCGATGGGATTCATTTTATCTAAAAGCTTTTTCTTTCCATATAAAACCCCAATTCCGGAAGGTCCACACATTTTATGCCCAGAAAATGATAAAAAGTCACAATCTAATTCTTTGGGTAAAACTCGCATATGAGGAATAGATTGCGCCCCATCAAGTGTTACAATTGCGCCTACGGAATGAGCAAGGTCAATGATTTCCTTAATTGGGGTCAAATAACCCATAACATTGGAAACATGCGTAATCGCAACAACCTTCGTTTTATTTGTTAAAACACTTTTGAAGGCCTCAACGGTAATTCTTCCTTCACTGTCAAGAGGAACAAATTTTAAAACCGCCTTCTTCTTTTTACAAACATTCATCCAAGGCATACAAGAGGAATGATGCTCAAGCTCAGTGGTAATAACCTCATCACCCTCTTCAATAAAATCCATACCATAGGATGACGCCACTAAATTTAGGCTAGCGCTAGCGCCACGGGTGAAGACAATTTCTTCAAATTTAACTCCTAAAAAATCCGCCACAATTTGGCGAGCCTCTTCATATAAATCTGTCGCCTCATAGCTTAATTCATATACTCCGCGGTGAACGTTAACCCCAAGCTTTTCATAATAATAATTCATTTTATCAATAACACACTGAGGCTTTAAGGATGAGGCTGCACTATCTAAATAGGCAATATTTGGGTTATTTACTAAAACTGGAAATTCTTTTCTAAAGTCTTCCATAACAATCATTCCTTAAATTTTATTTTGTGACAATTCTTTGAAATATTCCTTTGAATCATCATTTTGGATATTCTCGATTATGGGAATCAAAAATCCATTTACAATGAGCATAGTTGCTTCCGTTTTGCTAATGCCCCGGCTCATCAAATAATATAAGCCATCATCACTAATTTTACCGATAGTAGCTCCATGGTTGGCCTTAACATCATATTCATCAATCAACAAAGCCGGGTTAGCCGCAATAGTCGAGGTATCAGATAAAATCATTCCGCGAATATGAAGACTTGATTCACTTCGAGCATTTCCTTTGTTAATTTTATTAACACCATCAAAAATAATCTCACCATTGTTATTAGTAACACAATAAGCCTTGATAATTCCTTTAGTATCACTATAATTATGATTAACACTAGCATGGACCAACATCTTCATATCATTATTAGCCATCGAAACCATTCTAAGATCACAGGAGGCATGATAGTCATTTAGGTTAATCACATCATTCATATCACCGACACTAAAATGACCGATGATTCCCTTTATTTGAGCATTTTTAGCTAAATTTATTTTTTGATCAACATTACTAGCGGTATCGACTGATAAAATATCAACAGTCGAATTTTCTAATACATTAATTGTTAATTTGCATTCACTTAATATTCTTAAATCTAAATAGGTATTGGTATTTTCCGAAATGGTTATCTCATAAGCTCCATTTTTATTAATAGTAATAAAAGCTTCTTTTTCTTTTACTAAATAAGAATTCTCTAATTCAATTCTCATTTTTTTCTTCCACAAGAGCCTAATAAAATTTTCTTTGGAGCCTCATCAACAATACCTAATTCTTCTTTAATCCAATCATAGCCATCTTGGTCAATTTTTTCAATTAATTCTTTTCCACCACTTTTTACAATACGTCCCTTTAGCATAATATGCACATGATCAGGCTTGATGTAGTCTAAAAGTCTCTGATAATGCGTAATTAATAAACAACCAAAGCTTTCATTGACCATCGCCGAAACATTTTCACCAACAATCTTTAAAGCATCAACATCTAAGCCGGAATCAATTTCATCTAAAATTGCAAAATTAGGCTTAAGCATCTTCATTTGTAAAATTTCATTACGCTTCTTTTCGCCACCAGAAAAGCCTTCATTCAAATAACGGTGTGGTAAATCCTCACGCATCTTTAAATCCTTTACTGCTTTATCATATTGCGAAATAAATTTAAAAAGACTAACATTTTCACCAGTCACAGCCTTCATAGCCGTTCTTACGAACTCACTATTTGTAACTCCCTCAACCTCAGCCGGATATTGCATTGCTAAAAATAAGCCCATTCGTGCTCTTTCATCAACTGGAAGATTAGTAATTTCTGTATCATCAATATAGATATGACCACTCGTGACCGTGTAACGAGGATGTCCCATCACAACACTTGAAAGGGTCGTTTTTCCTGTCCCGTTAGGTCCCATAATCGCATGAACCTCACCAGTTTTAATTTCCAAATTAACACCCTTTAAAATCTCAAGTCCATCGGCCATTGCGTGTAAATCTACAATTTTTAATGTCTTTGTCATATTAATAATTCAACTCCTTGTTTCGTCCACTATATATTATATATTATTATTATATACATTGCCAATGAAATGATAATTTTTTTAGAAAAAAATGGTTTCATTTTTCGATGATAGTATTTCATACAAGCCAATAAAGGTTCCTTTCATTATTAATGTAGAAATAAATCCCTATCTTAATATTGTCCTTAACCCATAAATGTGATATAAATTAATTAAAGAGCTACACATTTCAAAGGAGGGACAAATATGGTTTCAAATAAAACAATAAATAAAAATAATCTTATTCTAAAGCTTAATTTAGAAAGACTTGGTAAAATTCTATTCAATTATTCAATTATTGGACTCATTTTATCTTTTTCACCATTTATGTCGCTAGCAGTCCTTATCTTAATTTGGCTTGTTGCGATAATCTTAATGTTTCTTACTCTTTTCATCATATTAATATCTGAGGATTTTCGAAGAGGCTTAGAAGATCTTAGCAATACTGTCACTGATATTTCTGCCAACCTACTAAATTATTTACCTTTGATCACCTCAGTTACCATTTTCTTATCAATATCATCAATTATTCTTCTTTCCTTAAATAAAAGCAAACCCCACCGTCCAAGAAAAATATTTTCCATAATCATTATCATCATTGAAGCAATTTTATTAATCATTTCAATAAAATCAGGTATGAACAAATGAAAAAATTAAATTTAAAAATTCTTGGACTAACGGAAAGAAACCAACCTTTCTTCTATATTAACGGCAAAGAGGTAATACCTAATAAAAATCAGTTTGGATCCTTCCAAATTGATTATGAAACCGATGATGAGGAAATAACATTAGAAATATACAAGGAACTAGAAATCAATGGGCGCTTTTGGCTAATTACAGCTCTATTCTTCTTTATCATAAGCCTTTTAGGAATATTATCACCTCGATATGATAAAGCATGTCTTTATATTAGCTGTAAATATCAAATCAAATTAAATGAAAATAATGAGGTAAAGATGACATTTATCAATCAAAAAGACAATAACCGTGTAGAAATTGAAGCTGACTGTAGCTATGATGAAATCGAGTGTGAATTTTATCAAGACAAAAAAGCTAAAAAACATCTTCGCACTTTGGCGTTTATCAAACCACTAATTTGGGTAATTACAATCATTTTAATAATTTATTTTATTATTAATCATTAAGGAGGACAAAAAATGAAGGTCACAATCAAAAACAACTTCTTTTCTCTTGGCGGAAGCTCATCAGTAAAAGACGAGGCCAACAATCCCGTTTTTAAAGTAAAGGGAAAAGTCTTTAGCATCACTCACAAAAAAAGGGTATGCGATTTAAATGGTAAGGTTTTATATACCGTCCGCAATAAATGGATAAATTGGTTCGTTCATAAAGCCTTTATCTATAATGAAAGCAAGGAGAAAATCGCAACAGTAAAGGATAAATTATTTAATGTCCATAAAGAATATTTTATTCAAGGTTACAAGGATGAAATATATACCGAGGGCCGTTTCTTCTCTTTATCCTGTAAGATATATAAGAATGGTAAGGAAATCGGAACCATATCAAGGCCAGTTGTGACATTGACTGATACATTCGTGCTTGAGGCCAATGAAGAGGATATGCCTTTCTTAATTGCTTTAGTTATTGCGATGGATAATATCATTGATTCAAGAACAGCTGAATAAAAAACCGTTGACAATTTAAACTGGTTCAAAAGTCAAGGACAAAAAGTTGACAGTAATTAATTTATTTGAAT
>CAZWLD010000060.1:0-5298 GCA_964634685.1 uncultured Anaeroplasmatales bacterium | reverse complement strand
AACCCTAAGGAAGGATACTGTATAATCTTAAGTACAATTTGATTATACTAGGAAATATAATGATAAAAAAGTATTATGATAAAATTGTAACTGCTTTATCAATTGTGGTTATTTTCTATTGTGGATTATTGATAGTTGATTTATTTACCTCAAATGTGAATGCAGCATCATTTTATTATTTGATTTATTATGGCTTATTTTTAGCTTCAGCAATTTTTGTTTTAATAAAAGCTTTGGCAAATAAACTAAAGGCCAGTGATTTATTAATTTCAGCTTTATTGTTTTTTATTTCAATTGTCTTTAGTAATACCTTTACAACAAGCCTTGATCAAATTATCTTTACAAATAGAGTATCGAATATTCTATGGATTGCGTTAGCGGTTGTAGGAGCAGTATTTTATTATTTAGGTTTAAAAAATAAGAAATATCAATTTTTTGAATTGGTGATTTTAGCAATTTTTGGATGTAATGCTATTTTGTTGGTTTTTGCATCTTCTAGAATGGGCTTTATTCAATTATTTCTATTATTAGCCTTTGTGGGCGGATTATATTTTAAATCGGAGGAAGAAAATGAAGAAGAATAATTTATTTTGTTTTGTATCTTTTATTGTTTTAGAGGTAATTGCAATTGCTTCTTTGATATTTGCGGCAATTATTAATGATGAAGTCGTTAATATTTTCCGCTATGAAGCTTTAGTTTTATTAGCAATTCAAATTATTTTATTAGTATTAGCTTTATTAAAAAAGAATTTGAAAGCATTATTAATTGTTAATTTATCAGTTAATATCTATTTCTTATCAAAATATTATACAAATGGTATTTTCACAAATATTTATGAAAATATGTTTACTTTCTTAATCTTTGCTTTATTGATTGTTTGTATAATTTTCAAGGATAAAAAATGGGCTTCAATTATTGCTTTAGTCGTTGTGTCTTTATATTCATTTGAGGCATTTCAATATTTTGATGTTAATATGATTGCGTCGAGTACACTTGATGAATTCGCGAGCACAACTGTAGTTAATGAAATCTTAATTCAATTTTTAGGTTCTGTTTCTTTCTTGGCTATTTTCCTAAGCTCAGTTGTATATTTTGCGAATGATTTATTTGCAAAGAAAGAGCCTGAAGCTGTTGAAAATAAAGAAAATAAAGAAAATACTGAAGAATAAAAAATTTTCTCACGCTTGTGAGAATTTTTTTTTAAAGAAATAGATTTATAATTAATTTTCACATAAATTTAGTTTATAATTAAATTGAGGTGATTACTTTGGCCTATGTTGAATTTATTAATGTGACAAAAGCATATCATATGGGTGATAATATCATCAAAGCGACAGATGATGTGTCTTTTAAGGTTGAAAAGGGAGAGATGTGTGTTATTTTAGGCGCCTCAGGTGCCGGAAAGACCACAATATTAAATATTTTAGGGGGAATGGACACCTGTGATAGTGGTTCAGTTATTGTCGATGGATTAGATATAACAAAGCTCAATGAAAAAGGCTTAACAAAATACAGACGAAGTGATGTCGGCTTTGTTTTTCAATTTTATAATTTAATGCCTAATCTAACAGCTTTGGAGAATATTGATATTGCTAGTGAAATTTGTAAAAATCCAATGGATTCAAAGGAAGCTCTTGAGGCTGTTCAATTATCAGAAAGAATGAATAATTTTCCATCCCAATTATCCGGAGGAGAACAACAACGAGTATCAATTGCTCGGGCTATTGCTAAAAATCCGAAAATTCTTTTATGTGATGAGCCAACTGGAGCCTTAGACTATAATACAGGAAAAATGATTTTAAAGCTCTTAGATGATACAAAAAAGCTTCATAATAAAACGGTTATTATTATAACGCACAACCAAGCTATTGCGCAAATGGCTAGTCATGTCATTGAATTAAAAAGCGGAAAAATTGTAAGAGATTATTATAATGATAATCCTCTTCCAATTGAAGAAATTGAGTGGTAATTATGAAGACTTTTTTGAAATCAGCTTTACGTGATGTTTCTAAAAATATTAGCCGATTTATTACAATCATTGCGATAGTGACCTTAGGTTGTGGTTTTTTAGTTGGTCTTCAATCTTCAACTCCAGTTTTAAAAAAGAGCGTAGGTAACTACTATTCCGAAAATATCGTATCGGATTTAATTATCAAAAGTCAAATTGGATTTAATGATAAATCATTAGAAAATATTAAAGCATGTGATGGTGTTATTGATGCGAAAATGTATTATGAAAGAGATGATTATGCCTATATTGATGGTTTAAAAATTAGCTCAAGAATGATTATTGATGATTTATCTTATGATATTAATAAACTTAAAGTCGAAGAAGGAAGAATGCCGTTAAATAATAAAGAATGCGTTATAGCGAATATTGGAAATTATAAAATTGGACAAAAAATAGCTTTTGATGAAAACACCTATCAAGTTGTTGGAATTGTATCTTCTCCTTTGTATTATACAAAGCAAAATGAAATAGCGACAAATAATTCAAGCTTTAATTTAATTATTTATACGGATATTAAATATGTTGAAATACCAGTTTATACTGATATTGCCGTTAAGCTAGATATCAAGGAAAAATATTTTACAGATGAATATTTAGATTGTGTTGATAATTATGCGGATAAATTAGATTTAAGTAATTTTAATGAAGATCGAAAAAATGAAGTTTTATCTTCAATTAAAGAAGAAATGATTGAAAACGGGGTTCCATCTGAATTGGCGGAAACTCAAGCTTATCTGTATATGGAAGAGAATATTGATTGTTCATTATATTATTTATCTCTTGATAAAAATAAAAGCTATTCAATGTTTTCTATCTTTTCAAATAAAGTTGATAATATAGCTGTTATCTTTCCAATCTTTTTCTATTTGATTGCTGGATTAATATCCTTAACAACCCTAACAAGATTAGTGAAGGAAGAAAGATCAAGCATCGGTACCTTAAAATCATTAGGATATAGTAAATCATCAATTATTTTAAAATATGTTTCATATGCTGTTATCTTTAGCTTAATTGGTGGAATATTAGCTATCGCAACGGGAATTTTTATTCTTCCTTATGTTATTTATGGAGGATATAAGGTTTTATTCTATTTACCGAGAATAGCTTTTACTTTTGACCCAGTAATGATTTTTATTTATATTGTTTTAATGATTGTCTTGATTGCTTTTATTACTTTTATAACTGTTTCTAAGGAGGTAAAGCTAAAGCCAAGTGAATTATTAGTTCCAGCTATGCCGAAGGAAGGTGCGAAAATATTACTAGAAAGAATACCTTTTCTTTGGCGAAGGTTAAAATTTAAATATAAATCAACACTCCGAAATATTTTCCGCTTTAAGAAAAATTTAATTATGATGATTGTTGGGATTGGTGGTTGTGTCGGTTTATTAATCGTCGCATTAGGTATTTCTGATGCGGTTGCTGGATTATCGAAGACTCAATATGATAAGCTTTTTACCTATGATGTTAAGGTTAATATTAATGACTATAATATTTTTGATTATCCAGAGATTCAAGAAAAACTCTTCTTTTATGAAGAGAGTGGAGAGTGTGAAGGCTTTGATTTAAATATTTATTATGTCGATAAAAATATCGATGGATTTATAAATCTTTATAATCGTCAAAATCAAAAGCTTGATATTACTAAAACGAAAGTAATCACAACTATCCAAATGCAAGAGGAGCTCGGATTAAAAAAGGGTGATTCCATTAAAGTTACGATTGATGGAATTGAAAAAGAATATGTAATTGAAGATTTCTGTGAAAATTATATAAACAATTATTTGTATGTTTATAAAGAGGATATTTCATATAATAGTGCCTTTGTAAAAATTAATGATAATGGTTTAAAAAAGAGCTTTTTGGAAAAAATATCGGAGGATAATAATGTCATTTCCTATAGTGATTTAGTTGATGAAAAGGATGTTTATAGTTCTTTATCTTCAGGCTTAGGATTAATTGTTTTTGTCGTTGTTGGTGCTTCAATGCTCTTAGCTGTCATTGTTATTTATAATCTTACAAATATTAATGTTAATGAGAGGATCAGAGAGATTGCGACTCTTAAGGTTTTAGGGTATTATCGAATAGAGGTTTGTTCATATATATATCGAGAAATCTTTATTATGAGCTTGATGGGTCTTGTATTTGGAGGATTATTAGGTCCTTTCTTAAATTACTTTATTATGAATAAGATTTCTAGTCCTGGTTTATATTTTCCGTATCACGTTCAAGGAATAAATTATTTATATGTTGGATTATTAAGCTTAGTCTTTATTGGAATTGTCTTTGTTATCTTTATTCCAAAGATTAAGAATATTAAAATGGTTGAATCTTTAAAATCAATTGAATAGGAGTTGAGATTTTGAAAATTACAATTAAAAGAGGAAGCGTCGTTTATGCCGATTGTGATTGCATCGTCAATGCAGCTAATCAAGGCTTAATTCAAGGTGGCGGCGTTTGTGGGGCAATATTTTATCAAGCAAGGGGAAGATTAACCGAGGAATGCGATGCCATTGGCCATTGTCCTACTGGGCATGCGGTAATGACTAACGGCTATGAGCTTAATGCCCGTCATATCATTCATGCGGTTGGGCCTATTTATCGCTCTGATGATGATGCGAAGACTCTAGCAAGTGCCTATCGTAATAGCTTAGTATTAGCTGATGTTAATAATTTAGAAAGCATTGCCTTTTGTTCAATATCCACTGGCATTTATGGATATCCATTAGATAAGGCCGCAATGATTGCCTTAAAAACAATTATCGATTTCGAGCCCCAAAGCTTAAAGGAATGCTATATGTATTGTTTTCAAGATGAGGAATACGAGGTTTATTCAAATACTTTAAAAATATTAGAAGGAGAAGAAAAATGAATCCACAAATTAGAATTTATGTAACATACGGAGATCATGAAGGTAAAATTGATCTCGAGCTTTATCCAGATAAAGCACCAATCACAGTCAAAAATTTTTTAAGTCTTGTTGATAGAAAATATTATGATGGCGTTGTTTTCCATCGAATTATTAAAAATTTTATGATTCAAACCGGCGGTTATTATGTTTTAGATGACTCTTTATATGAAAAGGAAAGTGTACCATCAATTAAAGGTGAATTTTCGGCTAATGGAGTTCCTAATGATTTATTACACACAGCCGGAGTTATTTCAATGGCAAGAACTAATATCAAGGATTCCGCATCAAGTCAATTTTTCATTTGTTCAGTTGATACGCCTCATCTAGATGGTGAATATGCGGCCTTTGGTAAGGTTATGGATAGTGATTCAATGAATG
>CAZWLD010000059.1:0-7149 GCA_964634685.1 uncultured Anaeroplasmatales bacterium | reverse complement strand
ACCCCTTGGTGCTAAACACCAAGGGGAAAGAAAGGAGGAAACCGTTATCAATTAGAAGAAACAAGGTCAGCAAATCTAGTCAGAAACGCAGACCATTCTTTTTCTTTTAAAACCATATTTAATCTCCTTATATATAGGAAGGGGAGCGCTTATAGATTTCATTAGCAATGAAATCATAATCTTCATTCGTCATTTCATTACGGTCAAGACCTACATCTTCAAATGTAATATCATCACCTTCCAAATAACGAAGAACATATCGCATCATCTTTCCCTTTTTAGTCAAGAGGTCACCATTACATTCCATGGCGTAAAGCATTTCGCCAGGTTGCCAATTATACATAGCAATCAAATCCTTTCATATACTGGGTTCCTTCGATATTACACCAACAGAAAAAACAAGAGGCATGAATACCATCATTCCAAGGACGATAATCGCACTCCCAGTCATAAACATAATTACGTTCTTTTTCGTTTTTACTACAATTCATATCGCCAAGATATTGTTGAATAGATTTATAGGCATTCTTATCATAGAAGATTACCTTATTGCCGTTCTTTAAAGCCTCATGTCTTTGGAGGATTTTAGTTACAGATAGATATATACTCATAGATTACCACCTTAAATCTCAAAAGCGATATTACACTTGGGGCATTCTACATAGGGCTTACCTTTTGCTCGAATATATTGACTCCAAGTTTTACCATTAGAAAAGATATAGATTACATCTTTTTCAGTATAAGCATATGCGGTGTCGCAGAAAGGACAGGAAGTATAGCGCTCTAAATCTGCCAAACCTTTAATCTCTCTCATTGATTTGCCTCCCTATATCATTTCTCTCATTTTCTATATATATTATATCATTTTTTTTTAAAAAAATCAATTAGAATTTAAAATACCACCACAATAGAAATAATAGCACCAACAAAAATAGCAATTAATATTACTAGTGCAATTATAAAAGCAATATAAACATGAATTGCTACTCGATGGTTCAACCAATAATCAATTAATGCGCTAAGCATACTAATCATAATTAGCATTGCAGCAAATAGAAATATAACACAAAGAATATCACTTGCCAACATTCTTTTTCATCTCCTTTGAGACTGCGCGAACCGCCTTAATAATCTCTGCGTCGGGCTTCAAGTATCCATCATCCTGTCCAACCGCAGACCAGAACAGTTTACAAGGATAAACATTCTCAGGTAATTTAGCAGGATACATCTTATCGACTACATACCAGCCCCATACCCGATGGAACCGCATACAGGTACGCTCATTAAACCAAGGCTCATTTTTGACAATATCACCGACAAAAATAATAATAAAATCATCCTTATCATTGAAACCAAGGCAGTTCATCTGCGGACCATATCCTTTACATCCTGTCGAACTGCTAATCTTGGCTTCTGGATACATTTTATTATATTCTTTCTCAGTATATACACGAACCTCTTTTTCCTGGCCTGTCTTAGTCAGGACTTTAATATAAGAACGACCAGATTTAAAATAAGGTTCTCCAATTTTTTCCAGTCCTTCATAAGACTTAGCCACGAAAATCATCCCATAACCTCCATTTTAGTAACGGTATTAAATAAAGCAGGATTCATTGTATAACAAATCTTTTCAAAAGCATTCTGTGGAGCAGAAATAGCGCAATTTAAATTGAAATTAGGATTAATGGGGAAATAACCCAGGTCAGGATAAGCACAACGCAAATCATTGTAAGCCTTACATAAATTATTAATAAGTTCCTGCTTATAAGAAGCTTGTCTCTCATTATAGACAGTATTTACAAGCATATGGACTTCGGCAAGCTGTTCCATAGGCATATTTTCAAGAGTGTCTCTATCCAATTTATTTACCTTCTTCCAACTAAATACGAAATAATCTTTTAATCTTTATATATATATTATAATATATTTTTTTATAAAAATCAATAAAGCCTACCTGAAACCAGGTAGGCTTTTTCTTTTATATAATTTCACCGCAATATAATGTAGAAACATACTTATACATAATAAGGAACCTCCACAATAATTAAGGTGCGAGCGCAATCTTCCATCAAATATTTATAATTGCTGGTCCAATCCCACTCAGGTAGACCAAATACATCGAGAGGGTCTGCGGTCATCATAGTTTCATAGACCCAATCATAACAAGTGTCATAAAATGCTTCTTCGGCATCTACTCTATCGAAATAGATACCATGAATACCCTCTCCGCCATAAGAGGAATAGTCCATCAAAATAAACTTAGTAATCAAAATATATGGTCCTCCTCTACTGCTCTCAGTACTTCCTTTTCCATACTCAGGATATCAGTATCCCAGCATTCAAGAAAGATATCAAAAACTGCGTCATCATCACCAAGGCACATGTACTCAAATACACGAGCCATAGCATCAGGAAAATTTTCAGCGGCAACTAATCCTCTACTGGTTGCGACACCCTCTTCATTCAATTCAGGTTCAGCAACCTTACATCGCCATTTATAAATTTTAATAGCCATTATTCACCCTCACTTTCTACGAGGTCAAAGGAAATCATATGGGGATAACCATTATCAACGAATGCGATACAGAAACCCTTAGAACCGGCCCAGTAGTTATACTTAATATGAGAATAATTGTTATAAAGGAAATCGGTGATGGCACCGACGGCTTCTGCCTCATACAGGTCTACACCAACTTCAAAAGGTTCAATAACATCATAGATTTCATTTTCAATCTTAGAAGGGTGGAACCCAAAGTTATTCATCATAGTATCAATTCCTTTCAAAAAATAAAGTAATAAGAACTCTTGTGATATCTCTGCCCAAAGTACAGACACCATACGCAAAACAGAACGCGCAAAAGATTTCTTTAATCATTTACATTTCCCTTTCCTTATCTTCTATATATATTATAATATATTTTTTATAAAAAATCAATAAAAAATCCCTTGGTCTCCCAAGGGATTTTGTTTATTTTATATCAGGTTCTTCTACGATGGAGCCAGGCGGCACGCAAATAGTGACTTCGGTACTTTCCATATTCCAGAAGAGATAACGAAGCATTTCATCTTCTGTATCGGTAAGTGTCGCACTATAATAAGGTTTATGTTTATCACTATAAATTACATTAGCGTAATTAGTAAATTCAATTATTTTAATATCGCCTTTTTCATCAAGATAATATACACTGTCTCTATCGGTTCCTTTTCTATCTGTGTAGCCATAGACTCCATCAGAAATGGGAGTAAGTTCATAATAATTGTCTGTGACTACATATTGCGCTGCGGTTTCACTCACTACAAGTGAGCCAATAAGAGTGACAAGTCCGGAAGCAAGTAAAACTAATGCGCCAGTTAAAAGAATATCACCAAAATCGAGAATATCATTTCTTTTTCCTCTAATAGACATAGTTATGTTATAAAGAATTATAAGAATAAAAAACGCAATTGTAATCACAATAGGCAACATTATCTCTCAACCTTCCATTCATCAAAAATATTGCTTAGATAATCACTTTTATAATGGCACCAGAATCTTTCGCCATCTTTGTGTTCGCATACAACACCGACATCATAGAGCCAGGAGGGGTCAATAACGCCAATCTTAGGTTCGATTTCATAGCAAACGCCAACAATTTCAAACTCTTCATCGTCAGCGGCCTGCGCGAACTCATAAGCGTCGCACCCAATCCAGCCATTCCACATTTCGTGATAGCCAATATCACCCAGAGGAACAGTTCTTTGGAGACGTTCAACAATCTCCTTGGCTTTGGAATGATACTTATCACGCAGTTCTGCGTCTGTCATTTCAACCATCAACTTAAAAGTTTCAGGGTCGCAATAACGAGGACTGGTGTGATTGTAAGTGCCGTCGGACATAGCCGGCCACAGAGTAATGCGCGCGACATTTGCTTCTGCGACATAATATTCGCCCATAATAGTAGTACTACCGTCTTTAAAGTAATTAATGATATCGCCCTGCTTCATATGGCGCCAAGTCGTTGTCTTATACTCGGTTCTCATTAAATTGATTTTCCTTTCTTTTTATGTTATAATATTATTAGTAAGAAACATTATTAATTAGATAATTACAAGCGTAAGAATGGTCGAGTTCTAAATGGAGTTTATCAATAACTTCATTTAAAGCATTTGTGTAAGCGACGGACGCATAGACGGGTTCTACATATTCGTCATATTCTAAATCGAGACTTGCGAGTTGAACACCAAAGAAATAACTATGTTCCATGACACACCAAGTATCAATCGCACAAATATATTTTGCTCTTACTTCTTGAACAATATCATAATGCTCTTCGATATAGTTATATTGTTCTTCTGTAATTTTATAACCCAGAATTAATTTTGCTCTATAATCAACACTCATTCAACTACCGCCTTTGCGTAATAAGATACAGTGCTTTCAATGGTTTCATTATAGAAATCATTGAAGTCTTCATCAGTCCAGTCTTCGCAACCCCAAGATTCACGAGCATCTTCACAGCATTCATCATAGGAGAGAACACCATGACTACCTTCATAACTTTGATATTCTTCTATTGCCAACTGTCTTGCGTAATCAGTTGCTTCTTCGAGGTCGACAAATTCATGACAACCTTGATATTCAGGATGCCATACTCCGGCATACAAATCAAACTTAGGCATAATAAATCATTCCTTTCACATTATAAACGAAGGCCGTTAGGCCTTATAATTAATTGCCTTTCTAATAGAAAGAGTGGCATCTTCGCAAGGACCACCGTAAAAATGCCAGGCGAAGCGCAAAGCATATTCTTCACAAGAGAAGTAGAAAAAGTCTCAAGTATGGGTTTCTCTATGTTTTGCCGAGACGGCGTATTTGCCGTTTTCCATACCCCATTCAATTTCACAGTAATCACTAATATCAATTACTCTATTGGAAGAGAGTTTAAGATAAATCGGTTCCCGCATCTTCGATTATAATCTCCTTTCTATATCTTGTATGATTAGCACACCATTGAAATTGTCTGCCGCAATCATTTATCTCACTGTTCCAACAAACACACTTCACGCAGGATTCTTCGATTCTTTTTGGGTTTTTGACGGTCATTTGACTAATCATTGCCCCTGACGGATTTGTTTTTGTATATATTTGGGAGTTACGGACGGATTTTGTTCAAATTCACAGTCACATCCGGCGCAAGATTCAATTTCTTCTGCACATTTTTGGCAATAGATTGCGTTGTTTTCGATAATTGGTTTTAAAGTGTATGCTCCACATCTGGAACATATTGGCGGGTTATAATTATGGTCAGCGCAGAATGCGGTTTCTGGCTTAATCTGCCCGGTTAGTCTACATTTACCCGATTCTTGGATCCGAAACCCGCAAGTTAAAATTTTAGACATCTTGATAAATGTTAAAAAATTGTGTTAAAATTTTGTACATCTAAATAAAATGGTCGTTCTAAGTAAAAATGGTCATTTTTTTCTGATAAATGGTCAAAATTTTCTATATTTTTGGTCAAAAATTTCTATAAAAATGGTCAAAATTTTCTATTAGTTGGTCTTGTGATATTGGGTATGACCAATTTATTAATTTAAGGTAAAACTTATATATAGTGGAAGGAGGTTTTACCTTGTAGATTGAAAAAAATTCTCGTTAGATGCCTTCAACTTCTTCTGTTGCGAGAGAAAAAGATTATTGTGATTTATTATATGCATGGCTTCAATGTAAATCAGAAAGAATAAGTCCTGATAAACAGGGACGGAGAATTGCTAAGTCTATGATTAAATGGACTGGTATTGAAAAAGATTTTACAAGAAAATTAGCAGATGGAACAGAAGAGAAAGTTATG
This sequence comes from uncultured Anaeroplasmatales bacterium, assembly GCA_964634685.1. Lineage (GTDB taxonomy): Bacteria > Bacillota_I > Bacilli_A > Acholeplasmatales > JAEDCM01 > CAZWLD01. The sequence continues at coordinate 1,321 of CAZWLD010000059.1, read as the reverse complement.
GCGCGTAAAACTATTGCCAAGTATTTTAAATATTTGGAAGAAAAAGGTTTTATAAAATTAAATCCAGAAGATAATTATTACTATTTAACTGTATTAGATGCGAGTGAGGCTAATCTTATTGAATATAATACATTATCTAAGTTAATGAATGTTTTGTAGAAAAATAGTTTAAGTGTGTATATTTATTTATTTAATAGATATGTGGCAAATGGATATTAGCCTTATATTGCTACTATTAAATAGATAAAAGATTTTATTGGAATTGCGACAACCACGACTTCTAATAATATTATTATAGATGATACTATTGATATATTAAAAAGATTAGGATTATTGGATTGTAAATTAGTTTATGGTGAAGATAATAAAACTTATTTAGAGTTTTAGTGGGTTAAGAATAAATTGCCGGGGTAATAAAAGTGGTCAAAAATTTCTGATGAAAATGGTCAAAATTTTCTGATAAATGGTCAAAAATTTCTGATAAATGGTCAAAATTTAGAAACCATATAAATAGTATATAGATAATAGAGTTTATTAAGAATAGAAGGTCGAATAAAAGTATCACTTCGCTTCGCTCCGTGATACTTTTATTCTCCTTATGGAGGAAATTATGATATTAATAGATGAATGTAGGTTATAGAATTAGACAATAGAGTTAATAATTAGAAGAGTATTTAAAGAAGATATTAATAGTATTGAATTGGAGATATTATAGTGAGTATTAAATACAAAGATTTGTTTAAAAAGAGTTACAGAAGAAGAATTTAGAGATATACTTTTACCAGAAAATGGATATTATAGGGTTAAAGATGTGTATATGAATATTTGAGACGGTATTAGTTTATAATCCTAATGATACGGTTACTAAATATGATTATATTGTAGAAAATGAAATGAAAAAGTTGGATAGTCTATATTCTTAAATGGGTAGACTTTTAATTAAAAATATGATATAAAAAAAAAGGAGTTTATTAAGATTAATAAAGAAGAATAGGGATAGGAAATGGATTTAGAGGGCACAATTCAAAATCTAAATCGCAAAGCGATTTAGAAAGTTGAATTGAAAAATGGATATTAAAAATAGTAATAATAGAGAATGAAAATGTGTGCGAGCGCAAGAAGGATAGTATTTCTGCTTCTGGAAGAAAATTTTAGATTGAGAATAAATGGGATAAAGGTATATGAAATATTATGAAGATGAAGATTTTTCTTAGTATGAATACTTTGCTATTAAAGTATAAGAAATAAAAAACATAAAAAAATAAAAAATAAAAAAAAATAAAAAAATAAAAATAAAAAAAAAAAAAAAAATAAAAAAAAA
>CAZWLD010000058.1:0-7370 GCA_964634685.1 uncultured Anaeroplasmatales bacterium | reverse complement strand
CGATTTTTTTAAAGCTTGGTTTCGCTACCTACTCCGATTATTTTAGAGTACCAATTTCTATTATTTTCTTAAATAAGCATCAACGGCTAAGCTACAATCAATTCCGTCCTTGATGGCACTGACAACCAATGATTGACCACTCCTACAGTCCCCACAGGCAAAGTATTTTTCCCTTGAGGTTTGATAATTATTGGTCATGATATTATGACGATCAAGCTTTAAATCATATTTTAAAGCCACTTCATCCTTCGTTCCTACAAAGCCCATCGCAAGGATAACTAAATCAGCGTCTAATATCTTTTCATCCCCATTTTTGATAAAACCATCTTTGGTCATTTTCCCGTGAGAAACAATAACCCTTGAGACTTTTTCCTTACCAATAAATTCAGTCACTGAAGCATTAAAAATTCGCGGATCATGACCAGTTAGCTCTATATATTCCTTCGTTCCGTAATCAACCTTCAAATTGTTTGGATATAAAGGCCAGCTATTCGTTCTATTAACGGGTGGCTTATCCATAATCTCAATTTGCGTGATAGATTTCGCATGCTCGCGAATAGCCGTCGCAACACAATCATTTCCCGTATCTCCACCACCAATAATAATAACATTTTTATCCTTCGCCAAATCGCTATATTTCCCCTCTAAAAGACCTTTTGTGCTTAGTGTCAAATAATCTACCGCCTGCATTATTCCCTTCAAAGAGCGCCCTTTTATCTCTAGATCACGAGGCATCGTCGTTCCTATCGCCATCACTATGGCATCATAATCATCATCATTAAAATCAGCTTGGTTATTTTTAAAGACAATTCCTGATTGTTCCATAATGGCAATTCGTCTTTCAATTATCCCTTTATCAAGCTTCATATTAGGGATTCCATACATCAATAATCCACCAAAGCGATCCTGCTTTTCGATAACAGTTACCAAATATCCGAGATTATTTAAAGAATTTGCAGCGGCAAGACCTGCAGGACCACTTCCAACGACTAATACTCTTTTACCATTTCTTTTAGGATTAACCGGCTTAACTAATGAATTCTGAAAGGCCCACTCAATTATATATTTTTCATTATCCTTAATCGAAACACTTTCGTAATCGATATTACAGGTACATCCCTTCTCACACAAAGCCGGACAAACCCTCGATGTGAATTCAGGAAAAGGAGAGGTCAAGGCCAAACGATTATAAGCTTCCTCTAGTAACCCTTTGTTAAGCAATGAATTCCATTCCGGAATCAAGTTATGCAAAGGACAACCAATGACTTTTCCCTCAATTTTATTTCCAAATCCACAAAAAGGAACACCACAATTCATACAGCGAGATGCTTGCTTGAGACGATTTTCATAATCCAAATCGACCACAAATTCTTGATAATCGGTGATTCTTTCACTTATTTCTCTTTCCTCATGATTCTTCTTTTTGATTAAATAAAAATCCTTTGACGCCATTATCTCGCCTCCTTTGTCTTTTTGATAAAGGCTTCATATAAGGCCTCATCATTCGAATAGCCATAATTAATAAATTCCTTTTTATATTGATTTATTAATTCATAATCACGAGGGATTACCTTTATGAAATCTTCCTTCTTCATTGACTTAAATAAATCTCTAACATATTGGGAATTTGTATGTCTAATATGATCAGTAGCCATACTGCACACTAAAGAAAAATCTTCATTATCTAATTCCTTAATATCAACATATTCTTGATTAATATTTTCACAATTTGGCTTATATAAATAAGCAACTCCACCCGACATACCGCTGCATAAATTGCGTCCAAATGGTCCTAATACCAAAACCGTACCTCCGGTCATATATTCAAGTCCATGTTGTCCCATCCCGAGGACAACGGCATTCGCTCCACTATTTCGGACACAAAAGCGTTCACCGGCAATTCCATCTAAATAAAGCTCACCGTTTGTGGCTCCATATAAAGCTACATTTCCGGCAATAATATTTTCATTGGCTTTAAGCTTCGAATTTTCATCTAAGGCTACGGAAATAATTCCTCCTGATAAGCCTTTTCCAAGATAATCATTGGCATCACCAAAAATAGAAATTGAAACACCGTTAACTAAAAAGGCTCCACAAGAATTGCCCGCATGTCCATAGGCATTGATGGAAATTGTATTGCGGGGAAGACCAGCTCCCTTGGTTTTTTTAGTAATTTCACTCGATAAAATTGTGCCTAAGGCTCGATTAACATTTTGGATTTCAATACTAATTTTTGTGCGCTTTTCTTGGTTGATAGCATCATTGCAAAGTGGCAATAAAACCATTTCATCCAAGGTGTTTTGTAAAGCTAGCGGCTTTATTTGCTGGAAATGAACATTTGTTTGATTCATAACCTCTTTATTCATAATAAAGGCCTCTAAACCTTCATCAAATTTAAGCATATCATAGCGACCAACCATTTCATCAATTGTCCTAAAGCCTAATAATGCCATATATTCCCGTAATTCACTGGCAAGAAAATACATTAAATTGACAACATATTCCGGCTTACCCTTGAAATTTTTGCGCAATTCCTCTGATTGGGTGGCAATGCCGACAGGACAGGTATCAAGATTACAAACACGCATCATACAACAGCCTAAAGCGATAAGTGGTAGTGTCGCAAAGCCAAATTCCTCAGCTCCTAATAAAATGGCAGTAGCTAAATCACGACCGCTCATAAGCTTTCCATCAACCTCAAGGATGACTCTTTCGCGAAGCTTATTCATAATTAAGGTTTGATGAGCATCCGCTAAGCCGAGCTCCCAAGGCATACCACAATTGTTAATTGATGTTCGGGGGGACGCACCGGTACCACCATCAAAGCCTGATATCAAAATTACATTGGCTCCAGCCTTACAAACACCTGAGGCAACGGTACCGACTCCTTTTTCCGACACAAGCTTAACCGATATCCGCGCATTTCGATTAATATTCTTTAAATCATATATCAGTTGAGCTAAATCCTCAATGGAATAAATATCATGATGCGGGGGCGGTGAAATTAAGGTCACTCCTGGTGTTGAATGACGAGCCTTCGCAACCCATGGATATACCTTCAAGGCAGGAAGCTGACCACCCTCACCCGGTTTCGCTCCTTGGGCCATTTTAATTTGTATTTCTTCCGCATCCAATAAATATTCGGCCGTAACTCCAAAACGCCCGGAGGCAATTTGTTTTATTTTTGAACTCTTGTTTGTGTGAAGGCGTTCCTTTAATTCTCCACCCTCACCGGTATTCGATTTAGCGCCGATCATATTCATCGCAACGGCCAAAGCCTCATGCGCTTCCTTCGAGATTGAACCAAAGCTCATAGCGCCGGTCTTGAAGCGCTTAAGGATACTTTCAACTGGTTCAACTAAATCCAAATCAATTTCTTGACCCTTTTTGAAGGCAATGTGACTACGAATGGTGCCACGGTTTTTATCAACAAGCTTCGTATATTCCTTAAAGGCTTGATAATCATTATTTTTTGTCGCGGTTTGAAGGTAATAAATGGATAATGGATTATATAAATGGTCTTCTCTTCCGTTTTTCAAGCCATGGGAGCCAACGGAGTCTAAAGCAATTAAAATATCATTATAGGCCTTATGATGAAGCGATATGACGTCTTTTTCAATATCCTTTAGTGTTTTCTTCGAAATTGTATTGGCAATATCACCAAAATATTCGAAGACTAGTTCATTATCTAAACCAATAGCCTCAAAGATTTTGGAGCCATTGTAGGATTGAAGGGTTGAAATACCCATTTTTGAGCTAATTTTGACAATTCCTTTAATAGCGGCTTTAATATAATTTTTGATGGCAGCTTTATAATCAACCGAAATCAAACCATTTGTTGTGTTATCATAAATAACCTCATATACTAAATATGGACAAATAGCCGAAGCCCCAAAGCCTAATAAGCAAGCATAATGATGAATCTCGCAGGGCTCACCCGATTCAATTACTAAGCTACAATGTGTTCGCAAGGATTTTTCAACTAAAAATTGATGAATGCGCGATACCGCTAGCATGGCAGGAATTGGAATATGAGTCTCATCAATATTACGATCGGATAAAACAAAAATTGAACCGCCATCATTAATATCTAGCAAAATATCCTCACAAATCTTCTTTAATCTTTCTTCTATTCCTTCATTCTTTGTAAATAAAATATCGATTTTTTTAACCTTAAAGCCGTCAATTTTTTCTAAGGAATAAAGCTCATCATTCGAAAGAATGGGCGAATTTATCGCAACACGATGGGCATTTTTAGGTCCAATTTCTAACATATTTCCTTCTCGACCAAGATACATTTTAGTCGAAGTTACAATATCCTCTCTAATCGCATCAATTGGTGGATTTGTGACCTGGGCAAAGTTTTGTTTAAAATAATCGTAAAGCGGATGATACTGCTTTGAATAAACCGCTAAGGGCGTATCCTTTCCCATCGATACAAGCATTTCTTCTCCCTTGTTAGCTGCCGGAATAATTCCTTGGATGATATTGTCATAGGAATAGCCAAAGGCTGTTTCCAAAATAAGATTTTTTTCCTTACTGTGCGTTAATTCTTGATGGTATGTTGCCTTCAAAGGAACGATTTCCTTCACCCATTCCTCATAATCATTTTTACTTGCGACCTGATTTTTTAGATCATCATTTGCGACTATACATCCGCTTTTTGTATCAACCATCAAAAGCTTTCCAGGCTCAAGACGTCTTTTTTCTTTGATTCTTTCCTCATCAATTTTTAAGGCTCCGGTCTCAGAGGATAAAATCATAAAGCCATCATTAGTGATAACATAGCGCGATGGTCTTAAGCCATTACGATCGAGGGATGCTAAGACAATATCACCGTCGGTTGAGACAATGGATGCTGGGCCATCCCAGGGCTCCATCATTGTCGAATTGTATTCATAAAAAGCCTTTAGCTTTGAACTCATTTCGGGATTTTTACTCCAAGGCTCCGGAATCATCATCATAATAGCCTCAGGTAAGCTTCGACCTGATAAATATAAAAACTCCAAGGTGTTATCAAACATCGCCGAATCTGATGAGGCTTTGGCAATAACTGGTAAGAAATCTAAGCTTTCGAATGGTCCCTTCTTAAATAAACCACTACGGGCAAAGATCGAATCAACATTTCCTAAAATCGTATTAATTTCCCCATTATGAATCATCATCCGATTAGGATGAGCTCGTTCCCAGCTTGGAAATGTATTCGTCGAAAATCGTGAATGCACTAAAGCAATACTTGACTCAAACAAGGTATTTTTTAAATCAATATAGAAATCCTCAACCTGCGTCGAGACAAGCATTCCTTTATAAACAATTGTTTTGGATGAGAATGAGCAAATATAAAACAAATGATTATCTTTTTCGAGAGCTTTCTTTTCAGCCCGTCTTCTCGCTAAATAAAGGATTCTTTCAAAATCAATCCCTTTTTTGACATCCTTCGGTCTTTCCACAAAAGCTTGGACAATAAAGGGCATAGCCTTTTTAGCGGATAAACCGATATTAATAGGATTGACAGGTACAGTTCTTAAGCCCAAGAAGACAAGATTTGTTTCTTCTAAGGCTTCTTTAAATATTTCGATTCCTTCCTCCTTAATCTTTTGATTTGGTGATAAAAAGATTTGCGCAACGGCATAATCACCACACTTCGGAAGCTTAAAGCCTAAATTTTCCGCCTCAAAAAAGCGATGAGGAATTTGCACTAAAATACCGGCACCATCACCGCTATTATCCTCAGCTCCGGTTCCTCCTCGATGCTCAAGATTAACTAAAATTTCCAAGCTATCCTTGATAATCTGATGCGATTTCTTTCCTTGAATATTGACAACCGCTCCGATTCCACAAGCGTCATGCTCGTATCTTGGGTCATATAATCCTTGTTTTTGGGGATATTTATCCATTATCAACACCTCTTTCTTAAAAAAAAAGCCTAATAGGGGTATTCCCTATTAGACCTCATTGTCAATTCTTAATATATAAAATACCAATCGTTCCTCTTCCGCAATGCGATGAGATTACACATCCCGCTTGCGTAACATTGATCCTCACCTTTGAGGCATCAATAGCCTTTGGTAATTCTTCCTCCAAATATTTACAAGATTCAGGTGCAATTGCATGCGTAATGAATACATTATCTAAATCAATATCTGGATAATCCGATTTTATCATATTGATAAGAAAATCACAAGCCCTTTTCGAGCCAATTGGTTTTTTTCCAACCTCCATTTTTCCATCTCGAACTTCGATAATCGGTTTCATTTTCAATAATGTTGCGGCAAATTTAGCAATACCACTACATCTTCCACCCTTATGTAGGTAATCCATCGTTTCAATAAAAAATTGACTGCGAACCTTTGGAACTAAATCCGAAACCATTTGTGCAACCTCATGAACATTGTGACCTTCATCGGCAAATCGCTTGGCCTTAAGTAATAATAAACCAATTCCTGTTGAAAGATTTTTCGCATCAATCACTTCAATTCTTCCTTCGGGAAATTCTTCTTTAGCTAACAAAGCATTTTGATAGGTTCTCGACATCAATGAGCTAATTCCACAATAAAAGATATCATAGCCTTCATCAATTAATGGACGAAAAAATTCAATAAAATCGCCAACTGATGCGGCTGCGGTTTTGGGTAAATATCCACATTCATCAACCTTTTTATATAAAGACTCTGTATTGATATCAACACCATCATGATATGATTCTTCGCCAAAATTAACGTATAAAGGGACAATCCGAATATCATTTTCTTTAATTAGTTTTTCACCTAAATCGCAAGTACTATCTGTTGTAATAATTACCTTATTCAAAAAAAACACCTTCTTAAAAAGATTTTATCATGAAGTAGCTTTTTTTTCAATAATTTTCTTTATTTCCAGGCGTAAGGAATTTACAAAATTAATATCATTTTCCTTCGTTCTTTTGGAAGGTCCTTTTGTTTTTCCCCCTGATTTGCGGATTTTTTGACCGATATATCTTGTTTGAAGGAGGGTATCAATCGAATCATTAGTGTACACTAATCCGTTTTGATTAAGGCAAACAGCCCCCTTACTTAAAACAAGGCAAGCTAATCCATAATCCTGGGTTATGACAATATCGTTAATCAAAGTGTTCTTTAAGACCTCATAATCGACACTATCATTTCCTTTATCACAAATATGAATAATTGCATAGTCATCACTAAATATATGAGTTGTATCAAAAAAAAGATGAATAGGTATATTTAAAGCCTTGGCTTCATTAATAGCCAGCTCAACAACCGGACAGGCATCCGCATCGATTAATATTTTCATAAACTCACCACCAGACTGATTTTCCTGAATTTCAAGTAGAAAATGGAAATAAAAGATAAATTTAAAAATAAATATCA
>CAZWLD010000057.1:0-7714 GCA_964634685.1 uncultured Anaeroplasmatales bacterium | reverse complement strand
CTTTAATAGTAAGATATTCATCATAACTATTTGTAGCGAAAAGTACTAGTGCGCTGTTATATATGCCTATTTTGTTTTCAATTTGAACATCATTTATATTTGCCAATGGATAATCCCTTATAAGATATTTCTTAACGTAATCGAGTTTTATTTTTTCATCATCGCAAATTGAATCTTCACTCCAAACCATAATGACATTACTATTTGAATAAGTAAATTCAACGTTTGCTATATAATCAACTCTTACAAATGGTAGTAAATCTGAAGAATTATCTGTTAGCATTATTACATAGCATTTATCATAAACACCATAATAATTGGCTATTTCAACTTCATCAACATCGCTTTCTTTTCCTATCATTTTTAAATATGATTTTTTTATCTTAATTTGAATTTTTTCTTCTAATTTATCGTTAGATTTTTTTGTATTATGATATTCGGAAATAACTAATAAGTCTTCATAGTCTAATTTGCCTAAATAATATGCATCATCTAAATTAATTAGTACTCCATCGCTAGTCTCATTAGAACATCCAACACAAATTGCGCTCAAGAAAATCACTCCCAGAATAAGAAATAATTTTTTTGCTGTAAAAGTCATAATCAATCCTCCTTGCATTAATTATACGGAAAAATTTCTTCTTTTTTACCTAAAGAGAGGTAGTAGATAATTATTTTTTCTTTTTGGTAATCTTAGTAAATAGCCAAGAATGTAAAACTATTTCACATAACAATTATAGCAATTATAGCAAGTACAATCAAGAAAATCGATTAAATCTGTCAAAAAAATGTTACAATTCAGTTGTGATTAGGCAAAAAAATATCCGCCGGAAAAAATTCACACAAATGATGAGTAAATATTCCGGTGGATATAATTTTGATAATACAGATTAATCTAAATCTTTTCTTAACTTAACTGATGATATGAGGTTCTTTATCTTTCAGTGATCAATGAATCCTTTTTCTGAATTAAATTTTCCTACCTTTTGTTTTACTTTGATTCCCATTTGAGCCAATTTAGCATTAACATTGGTGAATGATATTTTCAAATCTATAATGAATCAACTATTTCTGATTCCCATTCCAATTTTTTCCCATAATTCAATTAAGAAATCATATTCTTTAGGATATTTTCTTTTCTCATTCTTGGTAAATGAAAAAATCTCTTTAGATATTCTTTTATTTTTATCCACATTTATTTATGTTTTTCAAGAGATTGGAAATCTTTTTTGAATCCTTATGATTTTTTTCTAAATTCATAAGCTCCTAGTAAATGAAGGCTTGGAGGAATTTGAGGAATCTTTATAATTCTCATTTTTCAATTCATTTACGACTTAACTGTAACATCTAGCAACCACAATTCTCAAGCTTCTTTAAATTCTCAAATCCCATTTGATCAATATAATTATTTTCAGTATCAAAAAATCCATTCTTAAAAGCCTTTATATTCGTATATCCTTTTCCTTTTAAATATTCAATGGCTTCTTCGATATAGCTTCCATCATAATCAATAATGATAACAGGATAGCTTTTAGGCTTATTTGCGTATTTTTTTAAACCTTTATCGAAATTATCCTTAAAAGGGGCACAATCAAAGAAATCGATATACCCATATCCATAGCTTTTTGTTTTTGGATATCCATCTAATTCGGTTTCATAAGCCCGTAAATCTAAAAATGAGTAATATTGAAATCCTTCTTCACGAGCGGCCTTTAAATAGTTAGAAATAATATTCGCATCTTCGAATATTTCAATAGATTGGTCAAACTCTCTAATTTCTTCCTTTTTACCACAGGAAAATAAAGGCATAATGCACAACAACAAAGTCAAAATAAATTTTTTCACTTATTTTTCCTCCTTTATTTCTTTTAGGATTTTTATTTCATTGGCGCTTAATTCTCTTTTTTCTAAAAGATCTGGACGTCTTTCTAAAGTTCTTCGCAAGGATTCCTTTAAACGCCAATTTTCGATTTCTTTATGGTTTCCATTTAACAATACATCAGGCACAGCCATTCCCTCATATTCGCGAGGCTTTGTGTAATGAGGATGCTCTAAAAGCCAATTTTGATGAGAATCAAATTCATGAGAATCATTAGCTATGACGCCATCAAGCAAACGAATAATACTGTCACTAATAACCATTGAAGCCAATTCTCCGCCAGTCATTACAAAATCGCCAATTGAAACCTCCATATCAACAATTGACCTAATACGCTCATCAAAGCCTTCATAGTGGCCACATAATAAAATCAAATGGTTTTTTTTAGCTAAGCTATTCGCCATTTGTTGATTATAAACCTGACCCTGTGGTGTCATCATAATGACCAAGGAATCATCAGACCTTAAAGCCTTGATACAATCAAAGACGGGTTGACAAGCTAAAACCATGCCATTGCCTCCACCATATGGAGTATCATCAACCTTCAAATGCTTGTCCAAAGTATAATCACGCAAATTAACGATATTTACCTCCACATAGCCATTTTCGATAGCTCTTTTGATAATTGATTCATGGGTAAATCCCGAAAACATATTAGGGAATAAAGTAATAATATCAATTCTCACAACAATCCCTCAATTTCATTAATAATTATTGAATCATCAGTAACTTCCTTAATAAATTCCTTATTAAAAGGAACCAAGCCATTCTTTTTTCCTTCTCGTTTAATTTCAATGATTTCTCCATGTGGCAAATCTCTTATTTCACAGACAACACCAATATATTTTTGGTCTTGGTTATATACCTTTTTATTCATTAAATCATGATAGTAGTATTCATCATCATCTAATTCCTCTAATTGAGTTTCATCAACATATAATTTACAAGCCTTAAATTGCTCAACTAAATTTATATCTTGATACAGTAAAAAGGAAACTAAATCAAATCCTTTATGAACACGATGAGTCGCAACTGTCATTTTAATATATTCTTTACCTTTTAATAAATAAAGCGTAGACCCTGGAATAAAACGATCAAAATCAGTTTCACTTTGAATCTTCAATTCTCCCTTTATGCCATGTGTATTTATGATTTCACCAACAAGATAATATTGCATTATAAACACCTCTTTAAAAAAATGGTCGGGAAGACAAGATTCGAACTTGCGACCTCCTGGTCCCAAACCAGGCGCTCTACCAAGCTAAGCTACTTCCCGACATATATATAAAAAAAACACCTAACAAGGTTTAATATATATGAAAATGGCGCGCCCAGAAGGACTCGAACCCTCAACATTTTGATCCGAAGTCAAACGCTCTATCCAATTGAACTATGGGCGCATACCTAATTTCCACATATTATTCTAGCACAGTTAGTAAGTAAAATCAATCAAAAATAACTTTTATTTACACGTATTTTACACTTTTTCAAACGACTTTTTCAAACATGATAACACTTTTTCAAACATGATAACACTTTTTCAAATAAGATAACACTTTTTCAAATATTTTGTATATAATGGCATAAAAAAAGTCTTGAATCAAATCAAGACTTAATACCTCAAAAATGGCGGTCTCGACGGGACTTGAACCCGCGATCTCCAGTGTGACAGACTGGCATGTTAACCACTACACCACGAGACCACAAAAGTAGTATAGCATAATAAAAATTGAATTACAATAATTATTTTTCAAATATCCAATTAAATATTTAAAAAAAGAGCTCAAAATATGAGCTCTTTACAATCAATTATTCTTCTTTTTTATCTTCAGCTTTTTCTTCAATTTCTGTTCCTAAATAGCTAGGAATTTTCATTCCTGCTTGTTTGAACATTTCATTTAGAGGTGGAACTGACTTAATCATTCCAGCCAAGAAATTAGCTGTAGTTGGTGTTCCATTTTCTCCATTCATTGAATCCCAAACCGTAACCTTATCAATCTTGATATTCTTAATAGCCTCAACCTGTTGAGCAACTAATAATTCAAGCTTATCAGTAATCATTAAATTAACGGCATCATTAGCTTTTCCACCAGCCGCATTAACTAATTCTTGTAAACCGGCTGCTTGTTTCTTCAATTTTTCCTCAACACCGCGAGCCTCAGCTTCCATACGGGCAAAGATGGCATCTGCTTCACCGCGAGCACGACGTCTAATTTGTTCTGCTTCAGCCTCAGCCTCAAGTTCTTTTCTTTGCTTTTCAATTTCCATCTTAACGATGATATCAGCTGTCAATGTTGCTTGTTCCTTTTCGGCACGAGCCTTTTCAGCTTCCATTTCAGCGGCATAGGCTTCTTGTAAAGCACGAGCTGCTTGAATCTTTTCAGCTGCGATAGCACGACGACGAGATTCAGCTTCACTCTCACGTAATGTTGCTTCTGATTTAGCAATTTCAGCCTTAGCCTCATTTTCACCCTTAATAGCTACTGAATCTGCAAAAGCAACCTTAACTCTTTGTTCTTGTCTTGCGTTAGCCTCACCAATCGCACCTTGACGGTCTGCTTCCGCAACTGATACCTTTGCATCATTAATAGCCTTTGCTGCAGCTTCCTTTCCTAAAGCTGTGATATATCCTGATTCATCAGTAATATCGGTTACGTTAACGTTAATCAAACGTAAACCAATTTTCTTAAGCTCAGTTTCAACGTTTCTTGAGACAGCCTCAAGGAATTTATCACGGTCAGTATTAATTTCCTCAATTTCCATTGTCGCGATAATCAAACGTAATTGACCAAAGATAATATCCTTAGCTAATTCTTGAATTTCACCTAATTTTAATCCAAGTAAACGAACAGCGGCATTTTGCATAACTCCAACCTCAGTTGAAATACCTACTGTGAAACGAGAAGGTACATCAATACGGATATTTTGCTTTGATAAGGCATTCTTTAAGTCAACACCAATCGAAATAGGTGTTAAATCCATAAATTCATAAGATTGAATTACTGGCCAAACAAAAGCTGCACCACCATGAATACATTTGCTTGATCTTGTATTTCCTTCCGCATCCTTCTTAATCTTACCATAGATTACCATAATACGGTCAGAAGGACATTTTTTATAACGTGATAAAAATAATATTAAAGTAAAAACAACTAAAACAACGACTACCGCGATTGTAATCGCAATTCCTTCAAAACCTGCTAACATTGCTAACATTTTTTTATTTCCCTCCTATTAATCTTTTTCTGGTTCTACAATTAAAACGCCATTTTGAATTCCTACAATTAAAACATTTGTTCCTGTTTGAATCTCTTCTCCATTTGACATTGCATCAAATTCCGAATAGCTTTCCTGGACAAGGACATTAATCTTTCCAGTTCCTTCGCCCTTCTTGGGAATTCTAATGTATACTGATCCCTTTTTACCTACTGCATTATTTGCATCCACATTTCCTTCATTTTGAAGCTTCAAAATCAATCTAACGAGGAAAGCCATTCCAATAAGGGCTAAAATTCCTGATACAACTGCTAAAAGAATAGCTAACCACCATAAGCTTTTATTTTCAGCCACAAAGAAGCCAACGGTTCCTCCAACAAGAAAAAACGCAACCAAACCCCTTATCGTAAAAAAGCTTAAGCAATCAATATCAACATCAATATCCGCATCCATATCATGATCGGCTCCTATTACTGATAAAATAGTTTGAATTATCATTAATAATAATGCTGGGACAGCCATACAGAAAAACACATGCTGAAGCGTATTTAAACCATTCCACCATTCAACCATTTGTAAAACCTCCTTTGTTTTAATAATACCACTATCAATCAAAAAAAACAATATTATTAAACCACTAGTATAAAAAGAATAATATTCTTTAGAATAAATTCTTTAAATATGATTAAAGAATTATAAAAAAATTCAGCCGTAGCTGAAAAAATTCAGCAAAAGCTGAATTAGTTAATTTCAATTTTCTTCTTTGCTAAATCAACCAAAAATTCAATGCATAAAACAAAGGCAATCAAGATCATCGTCCACGCAAAAATCGTTGAATATTCGATGGCATTATTAGCCTTTAGGATAGCTAATCCAATCGAATTCTTGGTTCCAGCTGTAAACTCAGCCATTACTAAAACCTTAACACCTAACCCAAAGGATTGAATCAACGCTAATCTTATATAAGAAAATAAAAGTGGTAAATATACTTGAAATATCACTCTTAAATTCAATTTCGAGTCGAGCTTATAAACCTCCATAAATTCATTTTTATTAAGCTCCTTCATTCCATCAATGATAGCTTGATAGGTTAAGGGAAATAAAATTAGAAAGGTAATCACAATTGGACTTTTATCACTACCGACAGCCATCCAGATAATCAATATTAAAGCAATTACCGGAATGGTGCGAAGCATTGTGACAATCGGATATAAATATTGCTCGAGGCGATAAAAAATACCACTTAAAAAGCCCAAAATTATTCCTGATAAAACTGAGAAAAAAACTGCAGCAATCAATCGCAACAATGTTCCGCCAATGTATTGATAGCTCTTAGAATCACCTAAAATATTTATTAAGGACCTGAGTGTTCCTTTAAGTCCCGGGGCAATCAATTCATTATTTATACCCTTTGACCAAACAATCCAAATAATCAAAAGAAGACAAATTGTAATTGCATAGCGAATATATCTAATTAAAGAAGAATCCTTCATCTGGTAGCTTACCACCAATCAATGTTGCATTCCCTGAAGTCATTATTTTGCCAAATAAATATTCAACATAGACTTTTGAATCTGAAGCTGATTTATACAATAAATTACTTCTTGGAATAGCATTTTTTAGCACAGGTAAAGGAAATCCATATTCTAAATCAACTGCCATTTGGGCAACTAAATCAACATTTGAATTAGTGTATTCAATTCCTTCCTTAACAGCATTTAAATAAGACACTACAACATCATGATTTTGTTGAGCAAATTCCTTATTGACAAAAATTGCAGCTTGAGGATATGATTCATTTCCAGTCATTTTCTTCCATTCTTCTTGAACATTAATTATATTTAATGATACATCCTTTAACGCAACAGATAAAGCCGAAACGCTTGGTTCCGCAACTAATACAATTTTATTCGGATCTAAAACTAAAGCATTTTTCGTATCAGCCGTTGAAGCTAAATAGCTAACATTAGCATTTATATTATTATAGCTTAACAATTCATTCACAACAATAGAAGGGACATTATTCTCTCCAAACAAAATTACATCCTTACCATCTAAATCACTTAAGGCTGTTACCGAAGAGTCTCCAGTTACGATGTAATTATTTCCAAAAACCACTGTTGCGGCTAATTGATAGCTTCCAGCTGCATTATACATTTTGGCTCCTAGATTAATTGGCGCAAAAATTATTTCATGCGATTTACTTCCCATAGCCGCCGCAAGCTTACTTGCATCAGTCACAACCTCAACATCGTATGAAACATTATTGCCAAGAGAAGGCTTGTTTTTTTGAACAACAGTTTGCGCTAAGGCTGGAGATCCATTTGGAGTCATCACCTTAAATGAAACAGGTTTAGCCTGAGTAGTAGTTTGTTCAGTTGTTGACCCTTCATTAGTTGTATTTCCTTTTTGGCAACCAAACAAAAAGACAAAAGACAAAACAAATAATAACGATAATATTTTTTTCATATACATAAACACCTCGCTCTTATTATACACAATTTGGAAAAAATAATTTGTAACATTTGTTACAAAAAAACCATATCCTTGAGGATATGGTCAATAATTTATTTGTTTTGAATATATTCATTAATTGCCTTGGCAGCAGTTTTACCAGCA
>CAZWLD010000056.1:0-8284 GCA_964634685.1 uncultured Anaeroplasmatales bacterium | reverse complement strand
CACGCGTGTAATATATTATACCATAAAAAAAGGGGGATTTCAACCCCTTGTCAATTAGTTTTTGAATTTTTTTCGTGCGTTTATCCTACGGTAGTTAAAAAAACACTTGAAATTGAGTTTGGTTTATGATATATTAATAAAGGTACGAAAAATACACACGTTTATCGAGCAAATTGCCAAGTGCCAAATGGTGGTGAAATGCAAAGAGATAGGCGGAGGAAAAAACAAAAAAAGGAGAAAAAAACATGGCAGTCGTTTCAATGAAACAATTATTAGAGTCTGGTGTTCATTTTGGACATGCAACTCGTAGATGGAACCCTAAAATGGGAAAATACATCTACACTTCAAGAAATGGTATTTATATCATTGACTTACAAAAAACAGCAAAGCAAATCGAAACAGCTTATGCAGCTTTAGCTCAAATCGTTAAAGGTGATGACGAAAAGGGCGAAGGAAAGGTATTATTTGTTGGTACTAAAAAGCAAGCTCAAGAGGCTGTAAAGGAAGAAGCTATCCGTACTGGTCAATATTATGTTGATCAAAGATGGTTAGGTGGAACAATGACAAACTTCAAAACTATCCGTCGTCGTATTAAGAGATTACAAGACTTATACAAGATGGAAAAAGATGGAATTTTCGATGTTTTACCTAAAAAAGAAGTTATTGGATTAAAACAAGAACGCGAAAGATTAGAAAAATTCTTAGGCGGAATCAAGGATATGAAGAAGCTTCCAGATGCTTTATTCATTGTTGATCCTCGTAAAGAAAGAAATGCTATTTTAGAAGCACGTAAATTAAATATTCCGGTTTTTGGTATTGTTGATACTAACTGTGATCCTGATGATGTTGATTATGTTATTCCAGCTAATGATGACGCTATTAGAGCAGTTAAATTAGTTACTTGGGTAATGGGTAATGCAATTATCGAAGGACAAGGTGGAATTGTTCCTGAATTTGATGAAGAAGGAAATTTAAAGAACGCAGATAAGTTCTCTGAACCACTTCCAATTCTTTCTGATGAACCAAAGAAGGAAGAAAAACCAGCAGCTGAAAAGCAAGAAAAACCTGCTAAACCAGTTAAAAAAGAAGGTCAACCAAAGGAAGTAAAACCTGTCTTTGATGAAGAAGGAAAAGATTTAACAAAACTTAAAACTTTCGAATTAAAAGAAATGGCTAAAAACAAGAATATCGAAGGATACGACGCAATGCGTAGATTTGAATTAATCAACGCGTTAAAGAAATAGTTTATTTTAGGGATGGTCATATAATCATCCCTTTATTTTGGAAAAAAATATTGTGATTTATCTTTGTTTATGATAATATTAAGTTGATAAATATTTAGGAGGAAAAAGAAAATGGTAACCGCACAAATGGTAAAAGAATTAAGAGAAAAAACTGGTGCTGGAATGCTAGATTGCAAGAAGGCTCTTGAGGCTAATGATGGTGATATCAAGGCTGCAATCGATTGGTTAAGAGAAAAAGGAATTTCTAAAGCTGAAAAGAAAGCTAGCCGTGTTGCTGCTGAGGGATTATGTAATGTTGTTGTTTCAGGAAACAAAGCTTTATTATATGAAGTGAACTCTGAAACTGACTTCGTTGCAAAGAATGAACAATTTTTAGCTTTATTAAATAAATTAGGAGAAGTATTAATTAACAGCAATGCAACTACTGATGAAGAAGCTTTCGCAGTAGAAGTAGATGGTCAAACTGTTAAAGATTTATTAACAAATGCTACCGCAACAATTGGTGAAAAGATCACTCTTCGTCGTATCACTGTTGTTAATAAAACTGATTCACAAGTATTTGGTGCCTATAAACATCAAGGTGGAAGAATTGCATCTTTATCAGTTATTGAAGGTGGAAATGATGTTGTTGCCAAGGACATTGCAATGCATGTAGCCGCAAACAACCCTCGTTATTTAAACCAAGAATCAATCAGCCCTGAGGTTGTTGAACATGAACGTCAAGTATTAAGAGCAGAGGCTTTAAATGAAGGAAAACCTGAGGCGATCGTTGATAAGATGGTTATTGGTCGTTTAAACAAATACTTAAAGGAAATTTGTTTAGTAAATCAACCATTCGTTAAGGATCCTGATCAAACAGTTGAGCAATATGTTAAGGCAAACAAGGGATCAGTTGTAAACTATGTTCGCCTTGAGGTTGGAGAAGGATTAGAAAAGAAAGTAGATAACTTCGTTGAAGAGGTTATGGCTCAAGTTAAGGCTTAATTTTAAAGGGGTATATTCCCCTTTTTTTCCAAAATAAAAGTTGAAAAGAGGATATTATGGCTAAATATAAACGAATTTTATTGAAAATTAGTGGTGAAGCTCTTAAGGGAAACACTAACTATGGAATTGATCCTAATACCGTAAAAAGCTTTGCAATGCAAATTAAAGAGGTTTGGGAACAAGGAATTGAAGTAGGTATTGTTGTTGGTGGAGGAAATATTTGGCGAGGAAAAACCGCAGAAGGATTAGGTATGGATCGTGCTCAAGCTGATCATATGGGGATGCTTGCGACAATAATGAATGGTCTTGCGGTCCAGGATGCTTTAGAATCACTAGGTGTAACAACTAGAGTTATGTCCGCCATTTCGGTTCAACAGGTTTCAGAACCATATATTCGAAGAAGAGCGATTCGCCATTTAGAAAAAAATCGTGTTGTCATTTTTGTTGGTGGTATTGGTTCACCTTATTTCTCAACCGATACAACAGCGGCTCTACGAGCTGCGGAAATTGATGCCGAGGTTGTTTTAATGGCTAAAAATGGTGTTGAAGGAGTATATGACAAGGATCCTCGTAAATATGATGATGCAAAATTATTTACTGAGTTGACATTCTCAAAGATTTTGGAATTAGGGTTAGAAGTAATGGATTCGACAGCTGCATCATTATTTAGAGATAATGGAATGAATGTTTTATTATTTAATATGAATAAAGATGGGAACATTTTAAAAGCCGCTAAAGGCGAGCAAATCGGAACAATAATTAGATAGGAGATGAATTTATGGATGAAATGACAGAAATGCTAATGCTTGAGGTTGAGGAAAAGATGGAAAAGGCGATTGAGGCGTTAAAAAGAGATTTTTCAACAATCAAAACTGGTCGCGCTAATGCCGCAATTCTTGATTTTATTAGCATTGATTATTATGGAGTAAAAACTCCAGTAAGACAGGTTGCGGGTATTTCAATTCCTGAGGCCAATCAATTAGTAATTAAGCCTTACGACCGTTCTTCATTGAAACTAATTGAAACAGCAATTTTAGCTTCGGATTTAGGATTAACTCCTCAAAATGACGGATCAATTATTCGTTTAGTTATTCCAAAGCTTACTGAGGAAAGACGTCGTGAAATGACAAAGAATGTTGGCAAATATGAGGAAAATGCCAAGGTAGCTATTCGTAATATTCGCCGCGATGGTAATGATTCAGTTAAGAAGCTAGGCTTATCTGAGGATGAGGAAAAAGGATGTCTTGAGGATGTTCAAAAGCTTACAGATAAGTATGTTGCTTTAGCTGCCAAGCTAGCTGAAGACAAGGTCAAGGAATTAATGACTTTATAAGATATTTGCACATGTAGTAATTTACGTGTGCTTTTTTTCAAATTATTAGTTTTAAATACAAAAACTTTATTGTATAATATATATTGAATAGTTTTTTAAGGAGGCCTTTTATGTCAGCTAAAAAGATTTTGTCTAAACCATTACCAAGGCATATTGCGATTATTTTAGATGGCAATGGGCGTTGGGCCAAGAAGCGAGGACTGCCAAGAAAAATGGGCCATAGGCAAGGAGCTATTAATTTAAAGGATATCGCTCTTTTGTGTGACGAAATTGGAATTGAGGCGCTTACTGTATATTGCTTCAGTACCGAGAATTGGAATCGACCAAAGGATGAAGTTGATTATCTAATGTCGGCGCCGGTGGAATATTATTTAAAATATAAAGAACAGGTTCTAGCAACGAATCTTCGAATTTCCTTTATTGGACGAAGAGATCGCTTTCCGAAAGATTTTTTAGATTGTGCTCTTGAGGTTGAAGAAAAAACGAAGAACAATAAAGGCTGTCATTTAGTTATTGCGGCTGATTATGGTTCGCGCTATGAGATAACTGACGTTGTAAAGCAAATTGCCTCGAAATGTGTTAATAATGAAATGAAGGTTTCTGACATCACAGAGGAAACGATCGATAGTATGCTTTATACAAAGGATCTTCCACCTCTTGATTTGTTAATTCGAACAAGTGGTGAAATTCGAATAAGTAATTTTTTGTTGTGGCAATTATCATATAGTGAATTGTATTTTACAAAAAAATATTGGCCTTCATTTGATAAAAAGGAATTATTTAAGGCTTTGGATAGTTATCAACATCGAAATCGCCGTTTTGGTGGACTAAAGGAGGAGAAAAAATGAAACAAAGAATAATAACAGGATTTTTTTTAGTTCTTTTTTTAGTTCCGATTGTTATGATTGGTGGGTGGCTTTTCCACTTTGTTATTGGTGCAGGAGTAGTTATTGCATCAATTGAAATGTTTAATATGTTTGATCATGAAGAGAAGTTTCCCCTTGTTCCGAAGATAATATGTATTATTTTATCACTAGGATCTTACGCCATGTTGTCGGCTTTGTGGATATTTAATGAAATTCAAAACTATGATTTTAGTATTTATCCGGTTTGTATAGCTTTCTTATTCTTACAAAATGTTTTCATTTTGACAATGTTTGTTTTTGATAGTAAATTTACGGTTAAGGATGCGATGAAGGCTTTTATTGTTGTTAATTATGTTTCCTTTGGTTTTAGTGCTTTAAGCTTTTTGCGAGGCTTAGGCGTTCGTTTTATCATTTATTTATTGATTATTACAGCGGCTACTGATGCTTTTGCTTATTTGTTTGGTGTTAAATTCGGTAAACACAAAATGTGTCCATCAATTTCACCTAAAAAGTCTTGGGAAGGGGCAATTGCTGGTACGGTTTTTGGAACGACCCTTAGCACAATCTTTGCCTTTTTCTATGGCAATTTATTTAAAGGAGAAATTTGGAATGCCGAAGGAAATCAAACCTTATTAGAAAATTTTTGCTCATTAGGTGAAAATCAAGATTTTGTTCAGTTTATTGCTATTTTCTTGATTTCTTTATGTGGATCTATTTTAGGTCAGGTTGGTGATTTAGTGGCTTCAAAAATGAAGAGAACCTATAATATCAAGGATTATGGAAGGATATTCCCTGGCCACGGAGGGGTTCTCGATCGTTTTGATTCGGCCATTTTTGTCTCTCTTGCTTTAGTTGGTATTTTTATTATTCTACGGATTATTTTTCCAATTCCTCTATAGGAGATCTTGTTATGAATATATATTTATTAGGCGCTACTGGTTCTATAGGAACACAAACCCTAGATGTTATAAGAGAATATCCAAATCTTTTTTGTTTACGTGCTTGTTCTTTAGGACATATAATGGAAAAAAATATTCAAATAATTGATGAATTTATGCCGAAGGCTGTTTGTGCAAGAACTCTTGAAGATGCTCGTTTTTTGCAAGAAAGATATCCGGAAGTCAGCATTTTTTATGGAGATAAAGGTTTAGTAAAAATAGCTACCTATGATAAAGATAAAAAAGGAATTATGCTTAATGCTTTGATTGGTTCTTTAGGATTAATTCCCACGGTTGAGGCTATAAAAATTGGCCGTGATATAGCGATAGCGAATAAAGAAACCTTAGTTACGGCAGGAGAAATTGTCACGAGCTTGGCTAAGCAATATGGAGTCAGGCTTTTGCCAGTCGATAGTGAGCATTCGGCGATAAGTCAATGTTTAAATGGGGAAAATCATCGTGAGATTAAAAGATTAATAATTACCGCTAGCGGTGGCGCTTTTCGTGACAAAAAGCGAAGTGAATTAGCTACGGTTACCAAGGCGGATGCCTTAGCTCATCCTAATTGGAATATGGGGGCTAAAATAACTATTGATAGTGCAACAATGATGAACAAAGGCTTTGAGGTTATTGAAGCCCATTGGCTTTTTAATGTTCCCTATGAGCAGATTGATACGATTATGCATCGTGAAAGTGTCATACATTCAATGGTTGAATTTCAGGATTCATCAATTATGGCTCAATTAGGAACACCTGATATGCGGATTCCGATTATTCATGCTTTAGGTAATCCGATGCGTTTAAAATATCAAAGTCCTCTTGATTTGCTTAAGGTTAAAGAAATGCATTTTGAGGAGTTATCAATGGATCGCTTTCCTTGCTTAAAAATGGCGATTGAGGCTGGAAAAAAAGGCGGAATCTATCCGACGGTATTAAATGCGGCTAATGAGGCAGCAGTTAAATTATTTTTAGAGGATAAGATTACCTTTTTAGAAATAGAAGAAATTATAAAGGAAGAGTTAGATAAGTCTTGGCAGATGGATAATCCTTCTTTGGAAGACATTATTGGGGTGGATTTAGCTGTTAAAGAAAATCTATTGAGAAAATATGGAGGTTTAAAATGATTGTATTAGCAATATTGGCCTTTATTTTTGGGCTTGGACTAATAATTTTAATTCATGAGCTAGGACACTTTATTTTTGCAAAAAAGGCCGGCATTTTATGCTATGAGTTTTCAATTGGAATGGGACCCGCCCTTTACCGCAAAAAGAAGGGTGAAACTACCTATGCCATTAGATGTATTCCGATTGGTGGATATGTTTCAATGGCTGGTGAACAGGTTGCGGATAGCTTGATTAAGGTTGGCGACAATGTTGGACTTAATTTTAGTGAAGGTAAAATTTCGGAAATTGTCTTAGATTTAAATGAGGAATGTGAATGTCGAGGAGAGGTTGTTTCCTTTGATTTATATGATGCACTAGGAAATGGTTTATTTGTTCAAATCAAGGATGGAGAAGAAGAAAAAACCTTTGAAGCTTTGCCGGATGCATGTTATGTTATGGCCGGAGGAAATGAAAAAAATCGCCAATGGCGAAGAATGCAGATTTCATCATATGAGCGTTCATTTGAATCAAAGAAGCTTTTGCCTCGTTTTTTAACGATTTCCTTTGGACCTATAATGAATTTTTTACTTGCGATTGTTTTATGTTTTATTGTTGGACTTGCGATAGGTAAGCCTGATTATTCAAAAACGGTTATTGGAGAAATTTCAGGTCCAGCTTCATTTGTCGTTAATGAAGAGACAAAAGAAACAAAGCTAATGAAAAATGATGAGATTTTATCTATTGATGGTGTTTCGGTTTCGACATGGAATGAATTGTCAATTCGTTTAGATGAATTAGTAGGAAAAGAAGAAATTACTTTTGAGGTTAAACGAAAAGATGAAACGATCGAAGTTAAAATTAATCCGATGGTTTTTGTTGGAAATTTAGGTGTTTATGGAACTGCAAATGCTGGAAGTGAAATTGGCGTTCCGGTAAATTTATATATTACTAATGCTGAAAAAGCGGGAATAAAAAATAATGATTATATTCGAAGTGTTGATGGTCAAGAGGTTACCTCCTGGTCACAAATAATTACAATATGCGAAAATATTTCCGAGGCTCGTCGTGTTGAGGTTGTCTTAGATCGTCCTGAATTAGATGATAATGGAAATGTTTTATATGTTGACGGCGTTATCCAATATAAAGAAAAAGGTAAGGTTGTAACAGTTGAA
Source organism: uncultured Anaeroplasmatales bacterium (assembly GCA_964634685.1). Taxonomy (GTDB): domain Bacteria; phylum Bacillota_I; class Bacilli_A; order Acholeplasmatales; family JAEDCM01; genus CAZWLD01. Next base: position 644 of record CAZWLD010000056.1, on the reverse strand, counting down.
TTTTTTGAGGACAAGGTTTTAAATGGAATCGGTGTTGAAAAGATTAGTCAGCGAATTGGTATTTCGCCAAAATGTCACACGAATTTCCTTTTTGCCTTGCAATACAGCTTCACCGGTATGTGGGATTCGGTTGTATCAGTATTCAATACCTTGGGATTGTTATTTAGCTCAAGTCAGGTTGGAGTAAGTGATTTATCAGGCCCAGTAGGAATATTTAGTATGATTGAAAGCTCAGTAAGTCAAGGTTTCGTTGATTATTTAGCTTTACTAGCAATGCTAAGTGTTAATATTGGTATTGTGAATTTATTACCGATTCCAGCTTTAGATGGAGGAAGATTAGTCTTTTTAGCCTATGAAGGAATTACAAGAAAGAAACCAAACAAAAAGTTTGAAAATATTTTAAATTCAATTGTTTTTATATTATTGATGATTTTGTTCGTATATGTAACCTTCAATGATATATTACGATTAGGATAAAATTGTAGATTTTATGATTATGTGTTGATAAAAAAATCAGCACATTTTTTCATTTTTTTGAAGGGCATTTTCTTAAGAACATTTATGATGATTAAATTTAATGATATTTTCAAAAAAATGAGTTGACAAGAGGAAGAAAGGTGCGTATAATAATAGAAGTGTGCTGC
>CAZWLD010000055.1:0-8623 GCA_964634685.1 uncultured Anaeroplasmatales bacterium | reverse complement strand
ATTGAAATTTAAAGATATGCTTTATAATTTACAACGATTTCATGCGTTTATCCTATTAACTACCGATAAAATCTGTTAGCTCATTAAAGGGAATACTGCCACAGTAAACACCATTATTGCTCTCTAATTCAGCGGTATTCATCCCAATAACTAATAAATCCTCATTTAAAAGCATTCCGCCACTGTTGCCATGATCAATAGGAGCGGTTGAATATATTAACTCAAACCCAAAATTGTTATTAGGAATATTATCAGTTAAACCAAGATAGCGGCCAATGGTCAAATTATTCACCTGTCCTAATGGAGCGCCAATAGCATATACAATAGCATTCTTGTCTGGTAATTTATCCGCAAAAGAAATCGCCTTCAAGGGATAATCATTGTTCCCCTTAAAGGATAAGGTTGCCATATCCTTATTAACATCAATATTGATTAATTTTCCAGTATAGCTATTCTCCGTAGTATAATCAAAAATTTCGATTTTTTTGACCTTCCAATCCTCATTAGTAAAAACATGGGCGTTAGATATTGCCTCATAGGAATTTCCTGAAGCCTCATAAATAAACCCACTACCCTGTTTATATCCAGAAATTATATCAAAGGAATTAACAAATGTTACTTTAATTTTAATATTAGCCTTCATAATATCCGAGCTTATGGCATTTACATCCGCAATCATATCATCCTTATTAGAAAAATCAAGATTGATAAGGCTACATCCACTTAAAAGAAAACATAGAAATAAAGCCAGAATTATCCTTTTCATATTAATCTCCTTTCTTTGCTCGCGGATGTGTTTGCATATAGGTGTTACGCAAGGACTCCTTCGAGACATGGGTATATATTTGGGTCGTCGATAAATTTTTATGCCCAAGCAATTCTTGAACTGTTCTTAAATCGGCGCCATTATTAAGCATATGGGTCGCAAAGCTATGCCTTAACATATGCGGGCTTAACTTAAAAGTCTCACCAGCATCATCAAGGATTTTATTCAAAATAACCCGAACTCCTCGTGGTGTTAATTCTGTTCCCTTATAATTAATAAATAATCGCCCTGTTTTGACATTTTCGCTTTTCGCAATCAATTCCGTTCTTGATGTCGTAATATATTCTCTTAGCTCCTCCATAAGCTCCTCATGCATTGGAACATAACGATCCTTCGAGCCTTTACCATGAATTAAAATATTACTATTGCTAAAATCCAATTGCTTTATCTCTAAGCTACATACCTCACTAATACGAAGTCCACAGCTATAAAGTAAATCAAGCAAAACATAATTACGAAAGCCTAGAGCCGTGCTTTTATCGATAGCCCCAAAAAGAATCGAAATTTCATCCTCTTTTACCTCATGAGGCAATCTTTTTTCAAGCTTAGGCGCATGCATTTCCAAAAAGAAATTTTTTTCCACAACCTCTTCATCAACCAAAAAATCATAAAATGTTCGCAAGGAACTGATTTTGCGAGCAATGGAATGATGAGAAAAGCCTCGATCCTCAAGATCAGAAATAAAGTAGCCACAAACACGGCTTCTTTTAATATTAGCCAAGCTGTTCGAAAACTTATTCTTGATTAAAAAATCTTTAAATTCTAAAACATCCTCGATATAAGCAATTATCGTATTCATTGAATAATTTCTTTCACCTAGTAGATAGGTTTTAAAACGTTCTACATATTCATCCAAGCTACTCACCTAATTTCTTAATAAAATCCTCCATTGACTTTAAAGCTCGCTCACTATAAAGCATTTTTCGGTCCTTTTTCTTATGCTTGAAACCAAGCTCAGGCAATAAGCCAAAATTAGCATTCATTGGTTGGAAATTCGTACTACTAGTATGGGTAATATAATTAACCATCGCTCCCATCATTGTATCAATAGGGAAGGGCAACATTTCCTTATCATTAATATACCTTTCTAAATTAATTGCGGCACAAAGACCGGAAGCGGCACTTTCCACATATCCTTCTACTCCCGTCAATTGTCCAGCAAAGAAAATATTCGGATTTTTCTTTGATTGGTAAGTATTATTTAATACTAAAGGTGAATTAATGAAACTGTTACGATGCATAACCCCATAACGAACAATATTCGCATTTTCCAATCCAGGAATCAGTCTAACTACTTTTTGTTGACTTGGAAATTTCATATGTGTTTGAAAACCAACAATATTATAAAGGCTGGCACTCGAATTATCCTGCCTTAATTGAACAACTGCATAAGGTAATTCCCCATTATGCTCTAATCCGACTGGCTTTAAAGGGCCAAATAGCAATGTTTCCCTTCCTCTTTGGGCCATAACCTCAACGGGCATACATCCCTCAAAAACCTTCAATTCAAAATCATGAGGAACAACACATTCCGCATTAATGAGGGCATCATAAAAAATATCAAATTGTTCTTTATTCATTGGGCAATTCACATACGCTGCCTCACCCTTGTCATATCTACTTTTGACATAAGCAATATCAAAATTAATCGAATCAGCCGTCACAATTGGCGCCGCCGCATCAAAAAAATAAAAATAATCCTTGCCTAAAAATTCCTTGATAGACTCACTCAAGAAATCACTTGTCAAGGGCCCACTACAAATAATCGTTGGCACGTCCTCGATTTTGGTAATTTCTTCATTAATAACATTAATCAAGGGATGACTTTTAATCTCATCTGTTATATCTAAAGAGAACTGAGTTCGATCAACCGCCAAAGCCCCACCAGCCTTAACGGCATTTTTACGGGCATTCCGCATAATGATCGACCCAAGCATTTCCATTTCGGCCTTTAATAAACCAACACCATTTAATAAGCCATCAGCTCGCAAGGAATTTGAACAAACTAATTCTGCGAACAAATCGGTTTTGTGCGCTCCTGTTGTTTTAATTGGACGCATCTCATATAAATCCACATTTATTCCTTTGTTGGCTAAATACCAAGCCGCTTCACATCCAGCAAGGCCGGCGCCTATTACTCTAACCTTCATATATATCACCATTTCCATATTTCATAAACCTATTATACCAAAAAAATGACAAGATTTCTCTCGTCATTTCAAAAATCTTATCATTTAATTCTAATCTTCGTTCCGGAACGAAACATATCATTATTCAAATTCAAAAAATCTTGCCACGATAAACCATTTTTTGATAAGATTCCTTCTAAAGTATCCTTATCCTCAATAACATAATAATTGTCAGCGTTTAAATAGATTACCTGGTTAGGCACTAGCTCTAAGCGATAAACATTATTATAAAGCATTAATTCTTCGGGAGTCATATTAAACTTATCCGAAATACTTTTTAAGCTGTCACCATTCATTGTTGTATATTCTAGATAGTCAAAGCCCTGATTACTAGAATATGGGACAAACAATACTTGATTAGGATAAATCATCGTTGAAGATAAATTATTTAGCATCATCAATTGCTCCGGAGTTGTATTATACTTCTTCGCAATCAAATAAAGGGAATCACCCTTTTTTACTAAATATTGACCGTATTCCATTTTTTCACCTCTCTATTACTATATGAATAAAAGAAAAAACTAAATAGGTCATCCCCCTAAAGAAATATCATCACAAAAAAAGCCTCTCAATGAATCCATTAAGAGACCTCTATATTAATCCATTTTATTTCCACAATGATTACAAAAACGAGCATCACGACGATTTTCACATCCACAATAGGTGCAAAAAACCATATCTCGATGCGACGAATTACCTTCATTTGACGATTTAATCTCATCCACCATATTAGCTATCGTAGGTGTCATCTCTTCAACATATTCCTTATGAATTGGCATCATTTGTGAAGCTTTAAATGATGCATAGGATCTTTCATGAATCGTTGATGTTATACCAAGCTCAATAACGATGGTAAACATCGTTGGGGCACCAATTAACATCGCACCAATCGCAATTAACATCTCCCTTTTGTTACTATTCTCAAACCAGCCTTGACTTCCCATGGTTGGCTTTTCCATTGAAAGTCCACTTGATAATACAACAATTCCAACTACTAAAAAAATGACATAGATTAATAAAACAATAATCCTAGCCTTTTTAAGAATAGAAATTCCTTTTTCATAGGTTTCTTCATTAATATAATCGTTTTTCAATCCACTCTTCTCCAATCGTCGTTTTTATTAATTATACACTAAAAAGATACTCTAGTCAATTAAACCAGCAGTTTAAAAGAAGGATATATTTTCAGCTATTTCCGAATCAATTAACCCCATTGTCGACAAAGGAATCGATACCGCCTTAATTACAAAATATAAAACCAAGCTTTGCGGAATTAAATATAAAAGATTTTTCGGAAAGGATATTGTCACAATATACGTAACTAAGGCTTGGAAATCAAAACCCAAAATAAAGGCATAGCATAATGAACCGACAAGAACATTGCACACAAAATTAACTAATACACGCGATACCAAGGTTCTTGTAAAGGTAATATGCGTTTTATAAAAGCAAAGGGAATAAAAGAAACAAGCAAGCATTGATTGAATTGTATAGCCAATAAAAAACATCCCATCCGGCTTAATCATAAATCCTAAAACATCACTAATAAATCCCATCAAAAGAGCGGGTCCTGGTCCAAAAAGCATACACCCGATGGCTAAAAAGAGATAACCAAAGGAAATTCCTAACCCCGCAAAGCCACTTGGAATGGGAATAAATTTAAATACCATAACAAATCCAAGTAAAACCGACATCATAATCATAGCTTTAAGATTTTTAAAATTTTTGAAGGAATCTAAAAAAAGCTTTTTATGAAAAGGAGTCCTAAAAATCACTTCATTATCATATTCATGATAAACATCTTTATCAAGCTTACCAATAAAAATCCAGGTAAAGCCAAACGAGAATAAAAGACCAATTCCTAAGCCGATTGCGCCGAAAATAATCATATAATGTCTTGTTAAATAATTAGATTCAAAGATAAGATGACCCGAAGTATCAAGTGAATTTTCTTCATAATAATTATTATCAAAAAGAGTGGTAACTCCCATTACCTCTTTTCCTTTTTCGTTAACATAGGAATAATTAGAATTATATTCCGTAATAATTGCCTCATCTAATCCCGCGACAACCAAATGCTTTAAAAAGCCCTTCGCAGCGGTATCATTATAAGCCTTCTCACCATCCTTGTTAAGTAACACAAAGCTATCCTTAGAAACACTTAATAAATAACCATTTGGCTCCTTCTTAATCGAAATATCATCAATATCGACATAGGCATAGGTTGAAATTGATCCACCTGTAAACCAACTAACACTTATGCTTTTTACTTTACCTATATTATCATCACTAATAATCCTTTCCGTATCAACCACAATATCCGAGGTGTAGTTAAAGCGAAACTTTAGATATGATGTATCCTTAATCACAAATGTCGCCAACAAAACACCACTAAACAAACCAATAAGCATGAATATAAAGTCAATATATATTCCTTTTTTCAAGCAAGTAATAAATTTTTCCATAAAAAAAGACCTCCTATAAAAAAGAGAGCCGCAAAATAACCAGCGGACGCGCCTTAAAACCGCCATGAATATCATGTTCGTCCATACCCAACATCCCGTGATATGGCACTTAACGCTTTAAAGCTACTCTGTTTATTTTTATTATAGCCTTAATTATAGAAAAGTCAATTATCCAAGCCAATTAATTATATTCTTGGTTTCAATAAAGCACTCTGACTTCAAAAAATCCTTGGGATTATTAGTTCCACACATCATCGGATGATTAGAGGAATAAATTTGACCTTTAATATAAGGTGCGCAGCTATTAGCCTCCGTTCCCCACAAAAACCAAACGACTTTTTGCTTTCCCTCGATATATTTGATAACCTTAGTTACAAAATCGCCCCAAATGTGACGATGACTATTCGGATGGCCAATTTGGCAAGTCAAATACATATTCAAGAATAAGACTCCTTGTGATTCTAAGCTATCAAACCATTCAGATGGACTTTTCGTAAAAACATTTTTTGCTAAAACCTCTTTATAGCTTAATTGCTCATCAAAATAAGATTTATAAATCAAACGCAAAATATTTTTCAAAGATACCTGGCGAAATGGTTCATTCCAAGATTTCAAAAGAGCCGGTTGAAAGCTACGGCCATTAGCTGCTCCCGCTTGAAAATAAGGATCCTGCCCAATAATTATCACTTTAACATTTGCTAAATCTAATCTCATAAAGCGAAGAATATTTTCCTTCAAAGGAGTATAATCATCGCCAATTTTCTTTTCAATTTCCTCTAATTTAGCTAAAATCTCATCCGTCAAAAAAGCATTCCACGAGGGATGATTATTTACTACTAGCATTTCTTCTCCTCCAATACATTATTAAATTCTTTTTCATATCTTAAGTATACTTCTTCCGTAAATCGTAAAATGATATCTTCTTTATTTTCAAATGGCCAAGCTTGATTAGACGCAAAAATTTCATCTGCCAATTCATTAAAATAATAGGCTAACGGACGATAAATATAACGATTAACAATCACATATTTCGTTGCTTGGGATTTTTCCAAATCAGGATTCAAAAGAATAAATCCTTCTTTTTTCATTTCATCAATAATAAAATCATTTTCACCAAGGCAATCAAAATATGTCTTAAAAAACACAAGCGGACGGAAAATACGATACCATCCAAGCTCAAGTCTGATTTCAGATGGTAAGTCCATACTTTGATAAAAAGAAGACTGTATAATCAAATCATTATCAACATAGTTGGCCTTTCCCGTTAATCGCAAGGCCTCAAGCAATGATAACAGTTCATCTTCTTCATAATTTAGGCTATAAATAAAATCCTTAATATAGTCATAGGGAAAATGAGTAACCTTGATATTTTCTTTTGATTCCATTATTTCATATTGAAGAGGGGAAACTTCTAAAGAATTAATATTATTCGATACAATTCCTAATAAACCATCAATGTGGGCCGTTTTACAATGAAGTTCATTATCAAATAAATAAACACTAGGGAATAAAACTCGATTTCCTCCGAGACTATCCTTAAGGCATTTGATAAAATATTTAATTCCTTGCCTTGATGCCTTTAATTTATCCCCATTAATTAAAACATACCCCGAAGCCTCAGTTTTCGCAATTGCAAACTTAATAGCATTTGTTATTTCTTCTTTGTTTATTGACTCAATCTGAGGAAGTCGATTAAAGGAAATCATTTCATAAAGCTTAACTGTATTATCATAAATATATGCTAGATTATTTTCAAGATAGGATAAATCACTTTCCCATTCAACCATTGATTTGACATGACAATAGGGAAGATTCTCAAATCGAAAAAAAGCATTATAGCGCTTAGCATTAGGATTTTTCACATTTTCATAAAACAAGGAATGCTTACCTTTATCAGTATAATAGGCATTACTTGAAGCAATAATTGGTTTATTTAATTTCTCAGCGAGCATACAAATTCTTTTAATTCCCTTGTGAATAATAGATAAATAATCATCACCTAATATTTCCTGATAATGTAAATAAGAATCCGAATGGCTGATTTCAATATAGTCATAAAAAGACAATTCCTTTAAAAGCTCATAATCATTCTTTTGATAGGAATTTTGAAATAAAGATCCCAAAACGCCTCCACTTCCGATTAATAAGCCCTCGCGATTCTTTTCAATAATAGATTTCAAAAATCTAGCATCGCCATAAAAATGCTTATTATAGCCATCAGAAATAATTTCTAAAAGATTCTTATATCCCTTTTCATTTTTAACAATACAATTGATGGCATAAGGATGCGTGAATTTCCAAATTTCTCTTCTATCAACAACCGCATTGATTTCTTCGTATCGCAAAACATTCTTTTTCTTTAGATCATCTAGCATTTTAATAAATAGCTTCCCCGTCGCCATTGCATCACATAAAGCGCTATGAGCGTTATCTAAAGGGATACCAAACAACTCACATAAAGCTCCTAAATAAAACTTCTTGGTTTCCTTAAAATACAATGAGCGCGCAAGCTGAAGGGTATCAATAACTAAATAATTATTTTTAAGATATTGCTTGATATGACCATAATCAAAGGCTGCGTTATGCGCAACCAAGGCCGCATTGCCAATAAATGAAATAAAATCTTCAATAATATCTTCAATATAAGGCTTATCCTTTAGATAATCAAAGGTAAGCCCGGTAATCTCAATTGATTTTTCACTAATCTTTCCTTTCGGCTTGATATATTGATGATAAGTATCAACGATTTTACCATTTTTTATTTTCACAGCGCCAATTTCCATAATCTCAGCATCATAAGTGATTCCAGTTGTCTCAAGATCAAAAACAACAAATTCCATATCGGATATAATTCCTTTTCCTTTTGTTAAAGTTATATAATAGCTTCCCTCATCTATCATATCTAAAGAAACGCCAAACATTTGATTCTTCAAATAAGGAAAGGAAAAAAGACCATTCCGATCAGTTACAGCGTAGCCGAGAATTCCGTTTTCTTTCATATAATTGTCATATTCAGCAATACTACTAATTCCATCCAAAATGGATAAATTTGTATGAACAGAAAATTCATATCTTTTTTTCATTAAAATAACATTTGGAGACACTCTTCTTCAGCTGAGTGAGGAAAAATGTTACACCTCATT
>CAZWLD010000054.1:0-8975 GCA_964634685.1 uncultured Anaeroplasmatales bacterium | reverse complement strand
TTTTAATTCGCTCAAATTTAAATACAACATTCCATATTTCCAAATATTTTTATGGTTATTTTTGCAAAATGTCGTAAAAATATCATAATTTGATAAAATCGGGCATATTCTACGGCTAAAACACAAAAATGGCAGCAAACGACCATGAAGTTTTTGAGCGGTCGTCTGCTGCCGAAATATTTTGATAAGATGTATTTTCTATAACGTCCTATGCCATTGAAAAAGTTTGACCGGATTTCTTTACTTGTATCACATGATCATCCGTTGTGGGTGGATTTTTGAAGTCCTCAGTGGAAGAAAGCACTGCGATGTATACCCCGTCAGCCAATGTTGATGCTTCCTTTTCTAAATCCGTTAATAAACCTACAACCGCTTCACCCCATATCTGATAGGATGATTCAATTGTTTGCAACTTTTTCGTAGATGTACTATCTAAAATATGTATCCAACATATCAGATGAAAGGCCTTTTAGTATTTATCCACATTATCTTGACCGTTGAATCTATCTTATGATAATTGAGATATTGTGTTTCAGTGGCATTCCGCTTTGATTTTTGGAGCCATACTCCCAAACATAAGGGATTTACCATTATTTTCTGAATGTATTTTTCTAACTCATTCTCATCTTTTACTTCCCGTATATCTGCCATGAGAAACAGATGTTGATATATTATATAATGATTTTTTTTATTTAATATAGAGAAGTAATTACAATGACTTTTAAATCGTAAAGTTCCTTAGTTTATGATATTTAAGGAATATAGGGAAAATTTTTAAACTTAGAAAGATACGCTTAATTCTGAACCATTTGAATTCTTGGAATAATCTCCAGATACCCTCAAATCCGATTTTTTGAATTTGCATCGGTGCTCTTTTGATTTTACCGCCGGCAAAATCAAAACTTCCCCCACAACCAATAATTAGTTTTACGTCAATCTGTTTTAACAAATTGAAATTGTCCGCTTCCCAATATTCCTGTTTCCCCATTCCAAATCCAACAAATAAGTAATGTGGCTTAAAAATTTTTATCCTTGAAATTATTGAGTCCTGAATCTGCTCATTAAATGGATAGGTGGAATATGGAGGTGAATAACCGTCAATTATTAATGAAGGATAAGATTTCTGCAAATTTAAAACTGCGGAAGAATTACTTTCTTCTTTTCCCCCTAGAAGAAACACTCTGAAACCATTTTTAGATGCATGTTCTGATAAAGAATAGATTAAATCGGATCCAGATAGCTTTGTGATTCTACCTTTGGGATATAGATTCTTATAAAGCCATAAAGGTATTTGTCCATCGATTGAGGAGAGATTTCTATTTATTATATTTAATAGATTTTCCTCATGTTGAGCTCTTACTATTGCTTCAGCATTAACAGTAACTAATATCGAACAATCCTTTATTTTTATAAGATCATCAAATGTATAACAGTTTATATTAATTCCGCATAAATCCATGAGATAGTTATTGAATAATTTTATTTAAATTATTGATTATGTTAGTTTCTAGGATATTAAAGATTTTGGGATCTATTTTACTCTCATTTTGGTTCATGGATATTGTTGAATCAATTATTTGAATAGCATCATCAATGTCTTTTAATGAAACAAATGTTGCATTGTGCTCTAGATTTTCTCTAAAGACAGGAATATCCGAAACAATAACATTTGTTTTGCAGGCTAACGCTTCAAATGGAGTTCTACCAAATCCTTCATATATTGATAATAAAATAAAGCTCTTAGAAAAGTGATAAAGATTAATCAATTCAGAATCGGTTATAAATCCAGTGATTACAATACTATTTTTTAGTTTATCTAACAAATTCTTTAATTCCGCATCATTTCCCCACCCTAACCTTCCAACTAACACTAATTTAAAATTAGGATGTTTTACAGACAATTTTTCCCAAATTTTCAGTAGGAATTTAAGATTCTTTCGTGGTTCTAATGTTGAAACAGAAATCAAATAGTGGTTAATATTTAAACCAAATTTTTTGATAACTTCAGGATTAAAAATATAATTTTTAAGATTAAAATTTTTCGAAATACTTTCTCCCCAATTTAATATTGAAACTTTACTAATTGATTCAAGTTCTTTCTTTACCGTTTCGGAAATAGTTAATATATAGTTTGCCCTTTTTAAAGCCATATTATATTTAGGAGTCAAATAGAATCTTGCTCTTGTTGATAAAGTTTTAGAATAGAATTTAAAAGCAAGGTCATGGATGGTAGGAATGATTTTTAAATTGGAATATAATAAACTAATTGGTGGAGGGAGGATTGGAAAAAACACCGCAGAGATATTCTTAAGTCTTATTAATTTCCATGGCATTATTATATTTTCAACAAAAAAGCGATTTGAACAATTTATTATAATAGCATTGGGATTATCGTCAATAGTATTTTCTTTTCTAAATATCGGAATAATTGTATGTTCTGTTTTTACTAATGCTTGATACAACTCAATTCCATACCGTTCGATCCCTGTTATTTTTCTACCATATAAAGGAGTTAAATCAACAATTATATTTGCCATTGTATTTTGAATATGAATTATATATAGCTGGAAAATAGTTTTCTAATCACTTTCCATAATTTAATATAAAGTGTCTCTGGTAAAATAAGGTATGCTATTCGACTAATTCTTTGGCTAATTGATAAATGTTTCCATGAACCATCGGCAATATGTAAAGAATAGGAATTGTTAGTGTATGTATCGATATTAGAAAATACGTCTGATTTAAATATGGCAATATCACCATTTAATAATTGAAATTTGTCAGTATATTTGAATCCATAATTATATAAGATGCGTGCCATTTGTCCATTGATGGCTACAGTTTCATCAAATATTTGATACTGTGCATCTTGATAAATATTAAGACAGTCAGAAAGAATAGGGTGATGTTTAATGGACCCGATTACTGCACTGTGTAATCCTAATCCTGCAACAATTAATTCTTTTTGTAATAAATTCCCTTCCACGTCAACTTGAAATTTCCCTGTCTTATTAAACCATAATTCATCATATTCAATTGACGTAAAGAAACTGTGCTTTAAAAATATATCGAATGATTTTTTAGTTTTGACATCGGTGTCCATATAGATTCCACCATAGTTATATAGAGCCCATAATCGAATATAATCAGCAGCAAAGGCATATTCGTTATTTTTTAGACAGTGAATGACAAAAGGCATTTCGCTCAGTGGCAGATTATTTTCATTCCAACAAATAAGTCTATAATCTGGCATTTGCTTTTCCCATGTATAAATGCACTTTTGGAGTTTTCTTGGAATTTTACTATGACCTAACCAGACATAATGTATAATTTTAGGTATCATAATTAAATTTTGATTTGATGTTTTTTGATGAATATGAAGAGAAACAATACATAATCAGACAACATGTTAAAAAGAAATAGACTCGATCGCCTAAAAAATTGTATGATAATCCTATAAGATTAATATAAACAAGAATCATGGCATAGTGATAATTGATGCCAATTAATTTTTTAAATATGTAAATTAGCACTATGAGATATATAATCATAAATAATAATCCCTGTTCAATAAATAATGCTATTACAGATGATTCTGGCCCCCATACTTCTGAAGTTCCCCAAAAATCAGACATGAAATAGCCAGCATTACCTACTCCAAATATGATTTGCATAGGATTCGCAAGGCTAAGATAATAGTCAATGTATAAACTTCTTACTCCCGCACTTGAATCATTCAAGGTTAAACGGTCAACTAACATTTCGTAGGTTTGATTATCTAATGTTAGAATGTATGACAATATTAAAATTGCACAAATAAAAGACAATCCAATAACCCAAGGATATATTACCGGATACCTTTTGCCATATTTAACTCTGAAATAAATACTTAATATGAAACAAAGTAATATAGAGAATAATCCTGTTCTGGAAAAAACAAGAAACATTGGAATAGCACAAATAATGCTACAAATCAAATATTTTATTTTTTTGTATCTTTGATACAAGCTATCAAAAAAAATTATTCCAATTCCAGTATATCCTCCAGTGTAATTTGGGTCAAGCATTAATCCTGTAGGTCTAATCATACCTTGATTTATGACTTTATTTTTTTTATCATCAATATACAGACCTAAAGATTTAATGAATTCATATTTTGGTAAACTACCACCTTGAATATAAATGTATTCATAAATGACCATTACCGTATTTAGTAACGAGCAAAGAGATATCCCCAAAAACACCCCATATAAGAACCCTGAACCGCCATATGCCATAAATATAAATGCATATATTGGTATCCATAATAATTTATTGATAGCATATTTTAAAAAAAAGTTTTGGTATACCGGGGATAAATCATTATAGTTAGTAATACCAATAAATGTTATCCAAAAAAATATAAAAAAGACAATGAATAGCCCTTTTTTAATATTATTATTGTAAAAATAATGTTTATGTCGAGTAACAAAAATCCAATATATAGGAAGTAAGAAAAAAAATATGTCACAGATTCTTAAGTTCAGAGAACCGACATGAAACATAAACCCGTTTGCAGTGCAAAAAAAGCCGATCAAAAAACCAGGTAAAATACCATTTGGGGAATTATTTGTCGAAGTTATTGTGGAAACCAAAGTTTGCATAATAAATCTAGACGTTTGTTCAATAGGTAGTATATACTTCGCATTAATGAAAAAGATATGCGATGGCGCAATTTCCCTCGTTTTTTTAATAGTATTTTCATACTTGTAAGTTTAATCTTGTCAAGATTGATGTTTTTTGATGTTGATGCGTTAACTTTATGATAGAATATGTTTTGTGGATCATAATCAAGTCTGTAGCCTGCTTCTATAAGTATTTGAGAATAATCAACATCTTCACAATACAGGAAAAAATCTTCATCAAACAAGGGAATTGATTTGATAGAGTTCATGATTATACACGAACCAACAAGATACTTCAAATTGTAATGCTTTACATGCGAACTCCGGCCAGTCCAAAGATCAAAATATCCAAAACCGGTTGAATCAATAATCTTATGATTGTAATAATTTATAGATTTAATTGAAATTGCGGTTTTGGGTGATGAGGAAACAAAATATTTATAAATCTTTTTGAAAAAATCATCGGGTACAATTGTGTCATTATTTAGTAATATAACAATGTCATATTCATGCGCTTGTAGATACTTTATGCCAATGTTATTCCCATAACCAAATCCTCCATTGAGAGAACTGTTTATGATTTTTATTTTTACATTGTTATCTAATTTGTTATAGTTTATACAATCATCATTAATTATGGATATATTTTTTACATTTATAAAAGATTCTTCAGTGATAATATTTTGAGGGGAAGCATTATCAATCACAACAATTGTTTTTGAGAAGTTATCATTGCAAGAAATTATTGAGTTAATACATTCTAATGTATCTTTTTCTCCACAATATGAAACGATTACAATTCCAATTTTGAACATAACTGCAAATAAGGGATGGGTTAATAAGTACTTTTTAGTTATAATACAAATTCTGTCTCCAATACCGGATTTTATTAAATATAGATTGGATATCCCAAATTATTTTAAATGATAGCCTTTTGATGTATAATTTAGTTCGTAATTTGTTTGATGGTGAATTTTTCCAACTATTATCACAAGCATGATAACAATAGGCATCCTTTATTAGCAATCGTTTATGTGACCAAAACAAATTAGAAGGATATATAATAATATCATTGTCAAGGCGTTGTTCATTATCTTTATATACCCATCCATGATTCTCAAGTAAATTTGCTAAAATTCCATCTATTATTGGGAAATCATAATGACCATCTTCCCTTGGTTTCAAAGAATTATAATAATGAAGTATCTCGTCCAGAAACGGGTGAGTTGCATTTGCTCCAATAACTGCAGCCATAACCCCAAATCCAGGTATAGTGTGGGATTTATTGATTCTATGCCCTTCACTGTCTAATAGAGTGGTTTTAGGATCAAAAATATTCTGAAATATTTCTTTTGCCGAAAAAAAACCACAATTTAAGAGGCTATCAAAAGGACGGAAAACTATGATATCGGTGTCTAGATAAATACCACCATATTTTTTTAGTACTTGTATCCGAATGTAATCAGATGCAAATGCGTATTTTTTTTGTTCTATAGCATCTTTTAGATATGGATGAGAGTTAATGTCAATATTATCTTCATTCCATTCGTAGATTTCGTAATCAATTAATAATCTTTGCCATGATTTAATACAATTATTTATGTTTTTTGACTTAGGTTTTTTACCTAACCAGACATAATGTATAATTTTAGGAATCATTTTATTGTATATTAAATTCAAATGATTGAATTAGAAAACATATTATATTCATTTTTTGCTAACTCAAGTTTTTTTAAATCGGCTGCAGATATATTTGATGTACCGATTGACTTTAATCCTTTATAATGCGTTTCAAAAATTTCATTTATTTTCTGTGTTGACAATCTTTCAGATTCAGGATAAAGTTGTTGCTCATGCTCTATGATCTGCTCTATAGAAAATCGGGTGGCGATTATTTTTGCCGGAGTTCCAGCAACGACTGCATATGGTGGAACATCTTTTGTAACAAGTGAACATGCTCCAACAATCGCTCCACGACCAATATTACATTTACTTAAAAGAGTTGCCTGCGCACCAATCCAACAATCTTCTTCTATTGTAATGCCAGTTTGTATATCATTGATATGTAGAAATGATAGAAATTGAGGAAGTCCAACGGTAGGAACGTGAGAACCTGGGATAATTAAACATCCCATCCCAATAGCTGAATATTTTTTGATTCTTAGTTTTGCCTCAGAGGTGATTAGAGTTACATCGGATTGAATTCTTACAAAATCGTCAATTTCTACGTATTTCGGATCAATATTTAATGGTCTAAATAATTGAATCTTTTTCCCTTTTCCATAATTATTTTCGCAAGTATATCGAAAATATCTATTAAATAATACTCTTAATCCAACGGGTATATACTTTGAAAGTAAGTTCATAAATGTAATACTGTTCTTTTAAGTTTAATAAATATTATTTTGATTTGTTGTTTTTCATTTTTCTCAAACAGAAAATACCAAACAATCCACAAATATGTGAAAATTGTCAGTATAGTTGTCAATGAAAACCAAAGGAAAGATGATGCCTTAGATTGCCAAAATATCAGCCCACATACCATCAATGTTCCAGTGGCAAAAAAGGGCTTAATAATGACATCAAAGATAAAGCGTTTGTATCTGAACGGAATCGCCCATATTTTTATAGCGTGTCTTACGATGAATAAGCGAATTGTTATAATTATTAAGTCATTAACTATTATGAAACAATATACAAAAAATACAGATTTGTATACTTGAGCAATAAAGTATATGGATATAGTGGTGATAATTAAGGAAGATCCGACTAATGTATGTAATAACTTAATTCTACCTTTTGCATCCATGATTAACGCTAGCCCAATCGTAGACTGGTTAAGCATGACATCTAAGATTAGGATTCGACAAAATAGTATGCTATATTGAGGAACATCATTAAGCCATATTTTTAAAATGTATGGCATCGTAATAAAAAGGGGTATTCCTATAATGGAAAGTATTAGAAATGGATATTTGCAAGCTGCTTTAGTAAGCTTAATTAATCTTTCATTATTACCTTCCCCAGCTGCTTGAATGAGTTGTGGGCGTATTGAGGTTGTAAGTGAAATAGAAAAAGTTAATAATGCGGCACTTACTTGATTGGCGATTCCATTAGCTGCATTTATTAAAACTCCCCAAAAGATATTTAGAATAATTGAAAAGCCTTGCGCACGAATTGTCCAACCGATGTTTCCAAATAAAGCATAGGAAGCAAAAGATGTCATTGGTTTGATGTAGGCATTCCTTCTTAGGTCTAATAAATGTTTATTTAGATGAGTTTCATTATAGTTTTTAAAACAATAAATAGCTTGACATAGAAGTACAATCAGCGGAACTCCAGCCATCAATATTGCATAAATAACCAGCCGATTATTGTCAATTATTAATAAGAGAAGAGCGATTCCAAATTTGAGAAATACTCCCAGTAATTGAATTATGGCAAAAAAGATAATATTCTCGTGTGCCATTAACGTTGCTTCAAAAGGAACGGACATTATGGTCCAAATTAAACCAACAGCTACGCTTACTAAGACAATTTTAGCTTGTCCAATATTACCTGGCGGGATAGATAAAACTCTATCGATTAGTAATATTCCAACGGAGATTATTATAATGAAAACAATTGTTGCTATAATAAGATGTAGAATTATGCTTGTATTAAATACTCGTGCTACCTTATTGATGTCATGGGTGGCTCCATATTCAAAAGATATGAATCGTTGTGTTGTCGCCGCCATTGTCCCAGAAATAAAAGTAAACAGAGCAACTACCCCTGCAATAAGATTGTAGGTTCCAAAATCTTCACTACCCAATCCTAAAAGGACGTATCTGGTAGAGAATAGTGTAAGAAACAGAGTTAGAATTACCCTAATATAAAGTATTCCTGTGTTGTGTGCGATGCGGCGGTTGTTGTCGGAAACTGTGGCGGTCATTTGAGGGTTGAAGTCACAATTAAGACATTCTTTACAATTGAGACATCCTTTTTGCGGGGATGCAAAAAATATGCTATGGCGCTACACTTCAGATGGTGAAATGGAAGGTTATTCGGTGAGGAGGCGGTACCAGGGATGGGTGGACTCTCGGGCGGGGTCGCAGCCTTGGAAGTAGTTGAGGAGGTTGCGGTGGATGTAGGCGGCGGTCACGTCGGCGGAGAAGCCGGAGTTGCCTGAGTTGGCAGAGATGCCCGAGTCGGCGGAGAATTCGGAGTTGCCGGAGGGGGCTGAGGGGGCGGCTTGCCATTCGGTGACGAGGTGTTCGATTTCGGTGAGGCAACGGGTGTAGCGCTGTGCGGGCATAGTGATGAGGGGTA
>CAZWLD010000053.1:0-10164 GCA_964634685.1 uncultured Anaeroplasmatales bacterium | reverse complement strand
ATAAACCCTAAGGAAGGATACTGTATAATCTTAAGTACAATTTGATTATACTAGGGAAATCTAATAAATGAAAAGATGAATTACTTAGCTATAATCCCTATTTATGGGAGTATAATTTTGCTGTTCTGGTTGTTTATCAAAATGACAAAACATGAAGTTAATAAAAAAAACTTTTATGTTTATTTTATTAGTAGTGGATTGTTCGGATTTTTATCAATTTTAGTAGTAATTTTGTTTTTAAACTTTATTAATTCATTAACTGATATAAGTAATTTTATTAATTGTTATGGAATTTTAGTTGCATTTATAGTGGGCGGCTATTTAATGAATTTTTTTACTTTTACTTTGATTAACAAAAAATGGAATGATTTAGAACTAGAGAGGATGCTATAAACGTTATCTTCCGATGTTCAAGAATTAAATAAGAATATCTATATATGATTTTAATTAATAGACCTTTAAATGAGACTAAATGACAGTTCTCCATACTGCTATATCTACGATGGAATTGGAAATGTTTTAGTATTAAAGGTTCAGATAGTGATACATTAGGCATTTTAATTCATTTTAGATATAAAGGTTATAGCTAGTATTAATGGATTGAATTTGTGCGATTATTGCGAAAGTGATTCAATGAATTCATAATTTTAAGGGAGTGTTTTATAGTGAAAAAGACATCTATTCATCAACTATATTGGTTAATAATGATATGTAATATATTCGGATTAATTTGTGGTGTTGTTGGTAGCATTTTGATGATTATCAATTATAAAGAGTTTATTTATATTTTTGGTAAAATATTAGGTATAATCTTTTTGATTGTTATTGTTGGATTATTTTTTACTTTAATTATATTTCCGATAAAACAAATAGTAATTTTATTAAAAGATTATAAATCGTTAAGAAATAAAGAGTTTGTTTCGGTTTTAGGGAAAGTAATAAAATTTAAAAGAAATATAGAACCTGAATCTGGATCACAAATAAATGATAATCCAATTGTATTGTCAATTAATACGAATGAAATAATAGAATTATTTGTTAATGATGAAGTTACAATCGGAGAAATATATGAATTTAATTATTTGAAAAATTGCAGAATTGCAGAAATAGTTAATAAACTATGAAATTGAATAAATGCTCTTAATAATCTCATACAAAAAGGACCAAACTATGTAAATTCTAAACTGGCTTTATAGCCTTTTTTTGTGTTCTGGGCACGGTCAACCCTTTGACTTACTACCTTAGACAGTTTGTGTTTAATATAAATGAAGCTCCGTATACCAGAACCGTAGCTATCGTGCAATGGGAGGGACGAAAATATATTCATTTTCTCTCTACCCTATTTGAAAATTAAACTATTGGTATATTTTATTTGTTAATCATATATGGTATTATCTTTATGGTTATATTAAAGGAGGATTATTATGAAAGAGGTATTATCTGTTGAACATTTAAAGAAAACCTTTAAAATGTCAAGAAAACAACAAAAAATTGAGCATACTACCGAGCCTATCAAGGTTGCGGTTAATGATTTATCATTCAAAGCCTATGAGGGCGAAATATACGGCCTTTTAGGGCCTAATGGAGCTGGAAAAACGACAACTCTCCGTATCATTTCCACTTTAATTAAAGCTGATAGCGGTGATTGTATTGTTGATGGCGCAAGTGTCAAGAATGATCCTAATGCCGTTAGAGAAAAAATTGGCTTTTTAACGAGTGAATTAAAGCTCGAGGATTTTTTTACACCTAATTATTTGTATAATTTTTTTAGTGATTTACACAATGTTCCGGTTGAGGTTAGGGATGAAAGAAGAGAAAGATTATTTAAAAAATTTGGAATTGATAAATTCCAAGAGGTCAAGATTGCGGATTTATCCACAGGTATGAAGCAAAAGATTTCCTTAGTTATTTCGATTGTTCACGACCCTAATATAATTATTTTTGATGAACCAACCAATGGACTTGATGTCATTACGGCGAAAACAGTCACTGATTTCCTAACCGAACTAAAGAATGAAGGCAAGACAATCATCATTTCAACCCATATTTTTAGCTTAGTTGAAAAGCTTTGTGATCGAGTTGGAATCATTGTTAATGGCCATATGGTTGTGTCGGATTCTTTAAAGGAAATAACCAAAGAAAAATGCCTAGAGGATGTTTTCTTTGATATTTACCAAGAGGAGGTTGGCGTTGAATGAAAAATATATTGACGATTATCAAAAAAGAGCTTACGCGCTTTTTTACCGATAAAAGAATGCTATTGACTTTAATTTTACCAGGAATAGTTATTTATTTAATGTATTCGATGATGGGTAATTTTATGATGAATGCCTTTACGGCTGATGATGATCATACATACATTGTTTATGTGGATAATCAGCCTGAGGAATTGAAGGCTTTTGATACAAATGAAGCTATTAAAATTGAAATTCATCAATCAACAGAATTGTCTGAAGAGGAAATAAAAAATGGATTAAAGGACAAAACGATTGATTTATATATCAAATATGAAAGTGATTTTATCGCAAAGGTTAATGCCTATTCGGCTTCCTCAGGTGAAGTAGCTCCATTAGTTGAGATGTATTATAATTCGGTTTCCAATGAATCAAGCACAATTTATGAATATTATATGATGTCCTTACAAAATTATGAGGACTTGATGGCCAATAAATTTGATATTAATCGCGATGCGCCTAATTATGATTTAGCGACTGATGATGAAAAGAGCGCATCAATTATGACGATGATGTTACCATTCTTGTTAATCATTTTCCTATTTAGTGGTTGTATGGCGATTTCGGTTGAGTCAATTGCCGGAGAAAAGGAAAGAGGAACCATTGCGACTTTGCTTGTTACGCCAATTAAGAGAAGTGAGTTAGCGATTGGAAAAATTGTTGCCTTAAGCATAACTGCTTTAGTGAGCGCCACCTCAAGCTTTATTGGTGTTATTTTATCATTACCAAAGCTAATGGGTGATGATGTTAATATTTCTGCAAATATTTATGGTCCACTTGAATATTTATCAATTTTTGCGGTTATTATTACAACCGTTTTAGCCTTTACGGTTATTCTTTCCATCTTTTCATCATTCTCGAAAAGTGTTAAGGAAGCCACAACCTATGCTACTCCAGTTATGATTGTTGTGATGATAATTGGAATTACATCGATGCTTGGCGGATCACAAACAAATACATTATTATATTTCTTACCTATTTATAATTCAACTCAATGTATGGCCGGCATCTTTGGATTATCATTCAATGGACTTCAATTTTTAATCACGATTATTTCGAACCTTTTATTTGTCGGACTTGGAGTCTTTATCTTAACACGTTTATTTAATAGTGAAAAGGTAATGTTCAATAAATAAATGTAACAAAAAGTCGTTTTCATATGTAACTGCTACAAATTTTCATGTAACAAAGCATATTTATACTATTTTAGCACTCTAATATTGACAGTGCTAAAAGACGTGATATAATATAGTTGTACTTGAGGAAAAGAGTACAAAAAATTATAATGATTAATTTGGAGGTGTTCCCTTATGAGAAACGATTTAGTAAGAAAAGAAAACAATATTTTTGGTCTTGATCCATTTTTTGATGATTTCTTTGACTTCCCAGTTTTTGAAGGAAGAAAAAACCACCATCCAGTAATGCAAACCGATATTAAAGAAACCGATGATTCCTATGAATTAACAATTGATGTTCCAGGAATGAAAAAAGAAGATGTTAATATTTCCTTAGATAATGGTTATTTAACAATTTCAGCAGTTATTAAAAAAGAGGAAATAAGCAATCATCGTTATGTACGACAAGAGCGTTATTATGGCTCCTATAAACGAAGCTTCTATGTTGGCGATATTGATGAATCGCAAATTGATGCCAAGATGGAAGAAGGAGTATTAACAATTACTCTTCCTAAGGAAGAAAAACAAGCTCCTGCTAAAAAATTAATCGAGATCAAATAATTTAAATTCTTGAGGACTATTTATTAGTCCTTTTCTTTTTGATATAATCGATATGGAGGTTTTATAATGGATCGAATAATTAGTGATGTTGATTTAACAATCGATGAGTTAAGAGAATACCTTAAGGATAAAAAGACTCTTTTGGATGAAATATTAAGTAAATATGCCTTTTATGATTTCAAGGTCATAAATATGCATCGAGGCGGGCATATTATTAGCTGTAAATATGATGATGACCATCTTTTATTTAATTTAAGAATTGGTGATGAATTATTAATGGCTATGCAAAGAATTGAGCCTCGAGTAACAAGAACAATCGATGTCTCTATCTTATCTATGGATGGTAAAAAAGCCTTTAGTGAAAAGAAATTCTGCCAAACAGGATATTGGGTTTACTTGGATGTAAAGGATGAGTCTTCCTTAAATGATTTATTTTATATAATTGATAAAAGAATTGAAAATCTCGATCGAGTTAATAAAAAGGTCAATTAAGATTGGCTTTTTTATTTGACAAAAAATTTTTGATATGCTATGATAAAGATACCACCCGGGTGGGGTGGTAGGAGGTATTATATGAAGGCCGATAAGACAAAAATATCAAATTTAATTAAAACCGCTAAAGGACAACTCGAGGGCATCTTAAAAATGATTGAAGAGGATCGCTATTGTATCGATGTTTCAAATCAGCTTTTGGCCACGATTGCAATTTTAAAAAAGGCTAATTGTGATGTTTTAAATGCTCATCTACATCATTGCATGAAAAATGGAGAAGATATCGATAAAAAGGTTGATGAGGTTGCTGATATTTTAAATAAATTAAGCAGGTGATAATGTGAAAAAGAAATTTAATGTTTATAAAATGACTTGCTCATCCTGTAGTAGTCACGTCGAAAAGGCTGTTTCATCAAAAAATGGTGTTTTAAAATGTAATGTCAATCTTTTATCGAATTCAATGGTTGTTGAATACGATGAGAAAATAATTGATGATGAAGCGATTATCAGGAGTGTTGTGGAGGCTGGCTATGATGCAAGTCTATATTCATATGAAGAAAAAAAGGATTGGATGAAGCAAAGGGTAATTATATCGATTTTCTTATTGCTTCCTTTATTGTATGTATCGATGGGAGAAATGATTGGCTTATATATACCACCCTTTATTATGGAATTTCATGGAGGATTATTGTTTGGCTTGATTCAAATAGCTTTATTAATTCCAATTGTGGTTATCAATTTCAGCTATTATAAGGTCGGCTTCAAAAGGCTATTTAAGCTTAGCCCGAATATGGATAGTCTGATTGCTTTATCAAGTACATCGGCAATTGTTTATGGAATATATGTTTTAATAAAGATAATTATTGACCCCAATGGCTTTGGTCACTTACATATGGATTTATATTTTGAATCGGCGGGGACAATTTTGACGATGGTTACCTTGGGAAAATTTTTAGAAGCTAAATCGAAAAAGAAGACCAAGGATGCCATTTCTAAATTAATGGATTTGACACCTAAAACAGTGTTAATTAGGGATAATGACAAGGAAAAAAGCATCAATATTTACGATGTTAAGGTTGGCGATATTATCATCATTAAGCCGGGAATGAATATTCCGGTTGATGGAAGGATTATTTTAGGAGAATCCCTAGTTGACAAGCAATCAATCACGGGAGAAGCTATTCCGGAGGCAGTTTCTAAGGATTCCTTAGTTATCAGTGGCTCAAGGAATCTAAATGGAAGCTTTGAATATTTAGCTACTACAACTTATAACGAAAGTACAATTGCGAAGATAATTGAGCTTGTGGAGGAGGCTAGCAATTCTAAAGCACCAATTCAAGCCTTGGCAGATAAAATAAGCTTTTATTTTGTGCCAACCGTAATTGGTATATCATTACTTAGCTTTTTTATATTTTTATTTGTAAGTAAGGATATAAGCTTGGCTTTGTCCATTGGAATTAGTGTTTTAGTAATAAGCTGTCCTTGTGCTTTGGGTCTAGCAACACCCGTAGCGATAATGGTTGGAACTGGGGTCGGCGCTAGCAATGGTATTTTAATTAAAAGTGCGACTGCCTTGGAGATAGCTCATCGTGTTGATACGGTAATATTAGATAAAACGGGAACTCTTACGGATGGAATGATGGAAATTGTATCCTCTCAATCTATCAATTATCAAGGTGATATTATCCAAATTGCCAAAAGTCTTGAAGCTAAATCTAATCATTTTTTGGCTCAAGCATTTATGAAAAAACCCCAAGAGGTATTAGAGGTTAATTCTTTTGAAGAATTGCCAGGAAAAGGAATTAGAGGGATTATTGGTGGCAATTTATACGAGCTTGGAAATAAAAGGCTTGTTGATGTTAATATTGATATTGAAAAAAATGGAAAAACGCAAATATATTTAGCTGAAAACCAAAAATTAATCGGAGTATTTAATGTCGGTGACAGTTTAAGGCCTGACAGTAAAAAGGCAATTGATGCTTTAAAAAGGATGAATATTAAAACGGTTATGGCAACTGGTGATAATAAAGAAAGTTCTCTTTTAGTTAATAATGTCTTAGGTCTTGACGAATGTTATTCTGAATTATTGCCTATTGATAAAAATGATTTAATTAATCGGTATCAAGAGGAAGGACATACGGTTATGATGGTTGGGGATGGAATCAACGATAGTGTGGCTTTGACGAAGGCTTCGGTTGGGGTTTCGATTAAGCAAGGAAATGATATTGCGATTGATTCGGCGGATATTATTTTGACCCATAATAGTATTTTAGATGTTGTTAATGCGATTAGGCTAAGTAAAAAGGTTTTCCGAAATATTAAAATGAATTTATTTTGGGCTTTCTTTTATAATATCATCGGTATTCCGATTGCGGCTGGTGTCCTATATTATCCTTTTGGGATTAAATTGAATCCGATGATTGGCTCGGTTGCGATGAGCTTATCGAGTATTTGTGTTGTTTTGAATGCTTTAAGAATTAGAAATTTTAAGTCAATAAAAGGAGATGATGAAAAAATGGAAATTATTGTACCTGGAATGATGTGTGAACATTGTAAGGCGCGTGTAAGGGAAGCAATCATGGCTTTAGAAAACGTATCCGATTGTACGATTGATTTAAAGAAGAAAAAGGTTAATATTGTCGGTGAGGTTTCAATGGAGGAAGTCATTGAAGCGGTTAAAAAAGCTGGTTATGATGTAAAAAAATAAGAG
Source organism: uncultured Anaeroplasmatales bacterium (assembly GCA_964634685.1). Classification (GTDB taxonomy): domain Bacteria; phylum Bacillota_I; class Bacilli_A; order Acholeplasmatales; family JAEDCM01; genus CAZWLD01. The sequence continues at coordinate 2,992 of CAZWLD010000053.1, read as the reverse complement.
CACAATGCTCTTTTTTTATACATCGATTTCAGTGACATTATCTTGAATTAAATAGGCCATTTCCTCGTGAACATCGACCTCTTTGACAATTTTGTTAATATCAAGCTTTAGATATTTGATGTTGGCTTCCGCAAGGAGATTTTTATTTTCATCATAGATTTTGGCCTCACTGACGATAAAGCGCGGGGTATTTTTGATGATTTTTCCAACGCCAATTAGTTTTTTATCGTAGGGAACAGGTTTTCGGTATTTGGTCTGCAAATCAAAGGTTACACCCCAACAATTAGGTTCAATGGGCCAAAGGGCACGTAATCCCAATTCGTCGAGCATTGCGGTGATTAAGCCACCATGAACACGTTCTGGGTAGCTTTGGTGTATTTCTTTATATTTGAATATAGTCACAACCGAGTTATCCTCCATTTCATAAAATGGTGCTTGAACTCCGGCTTTATTATCGAGTCCACAAATAATACACATACGGCTATTTGCTTGCTTTTTTACAACCTTCATAAGTCTCACTCTCCTTTTTTGATTATACAACAAAATATTAAAAAATTAAATAAAGAAATTGAATCAAGCAGTAATAGTTAGTATAATAGTATAAAGGAGTGATTTTTATCAAGAAGGTAGTTTTATGTATTACGTTAGCTATGCTTGTTCTTTTTGGATGTACTTTTTCGGCTCAAACAACAACAGAAGACAGCACTAGCAGTGATACGACAACAAATAATGGTTCGACTAGTAATAGCACTACAAACAGTGATACAACTAGTAATCAAACCACAAATAACGATACAACAAATAACAACACTACAACGAATAATGGTACCACAACAAATGATACAACAACCGAGGAACCTCGTCCATTTCCAGAGGGAAGATCAATCAAGAATGATGCCCGCGTCGGATATCAAATTTTCGTTGATACATTTGCGAATGGTGATCTTACAAATGATAGTGGCGTAATATCCGGAGATATTCAAGGAATAACGCAAAATCTTGATTATTTAAAAACAAACTTAAATGTCGATGTATTGTGGTTAACACCAGTTCATGAATCGGGTTCATATCACGGATATGACGTTGATGATTTTTATACAATTCGCGAATCATTTGGGGGCTTAGATGCCTATCGTGAGCTTTTAAAGGAGGCTCATAAGCGTGAGATTTTTGTAATGCTTGATTTAGTTATAAATCATACCTCAACAACTAATGAATGGTTTAAAAAATCAGCGGCAGGTAATTCTAAATATCGTGACTATTATCGTTGGACCTCAACAAAGGTTACTGATAGTCGTTACGAAAAGAACGGAGCTTATTATTTTGCTGTTTTCTGGGATCAAATGCCTGACTTAAATTATGATAATGAAGCTACGTATAATGAAATGCTTGATGTATGTAAATATTGGCTTGATTTAGGTGTTGATGGCTTCCGTGTTGATGGCGCTAAGCATGTTTATAATTACGGCGATTGGGGCGGTAAGGAGCTATATGAGGGAAGCGATGATTTAGGTGCTTTAAACTTTAATAAGAATCTTGAATTCTTCAATAAGCTTCATACTGATTTAGTCGCTTATGATAGTGATTGCTTTATGACATTAGAGGTTTTGGATTATTCAAGCGACACTATTGCTTATTATCTTGAGCAAGGCGTTGATTCATGTTTTGATTTTGCAATGCGCGGTAATATCGTTGGATCTGTTAATAACGGAACCGGTAGTAATCTTGCTGGTGTCTATTCTAATGAGCTTATTAATTTTAATGCAAAGAATGGCAATAATTTAAATTCATTGATTTTATCAAATCATGATATTAATCGGGTTATGTCTGATGTTGGAAGTGATGATAAGGCCAAGGCGTGTGCCGCTATCCAAATGTTATTACCAGGATTATCTTGGATTTATAGTGGTGATGAGCTTGGAATGACCGGTACAAATAATGGTAAAGACAATGGTGATTTAGGATATCGTCAGCCATATATTTGGGATAATAAATATCAGACCTCAATTATTTCCTTGACTGGTAATACTAATGGCTATGATAGTCATAATAGTAGTCTTGCCTCCGCATCATCTCAGCTTCTTGACAGTAATTCGATGCTAAGATTTTATAAGGATATGACGAATTTAAAGTCTAATGATGATGTTATTAGCTTTGGTGATTATCAAAATGTTTATTTAGATGATGCCATTTGTAGCTTTACAAGAAGCTATAAAGGAAAAACCTATTTATGCTGTATTAATACTTCATCGGCAAGTAAAACGGTAAATTATAGCTTGTCGGGCTCAAAATTAGTTTATAGTAATAAGACTTCTAATACCACATCATCAATTACCCTCCAGGGATATGGTGTAATTGTTATTGAAACTGAAGATTTAGAGCCAGTTGATTTAGCAAGTGTTGTAATTCACTATAAAGGAAATAGCGAATATAATGTTTGGGAATGGTCAACATCGACTGGTCGTTGGGTGAATTTTGATGGCGTTGATAGCGAAGGATATAAAACCGCAACAATCAACATTGAAGGACTTGATCTTGTTTATTTCAAATTCTTAATTGGTAAGGATACCGGTAGTGGCTATGTAACTGATGGTGGTGACCGTAGCTATATTTTAAAGGATGATGGTGATCGTATTTGTCATATTTATATTGATAGTACTGGAACATTGCCTTATCAAATGAAAATTGATATTGATGCCTCTTGGGGTATATCATCAAGCGATACAATTGGTATTTGGGCTTGGAAGGATGGAGTAGATGGTTCTTGGATTAGTGCAAGTATCGTCAATAATCAAATTGTCTTTGATTTACCACGTGATTTAGATTATATCATTATTGCAGTAATGAATAGTAGTACTGTCGACTGGAGTAACAAGAAAAAACAGACTGTTAATTTAACAGTTTCAAATGGTGAAGTAATTACTGATATTACTTGGAAATAGAGAATAGTTGGTCAGATTTTTGACCAACTTTTTTTATGATAGCGTTTTAT
>CAZWLD010000052.1:0-10216 GCA_964634685.1 uncultured Anaeroplasmatales bacterium | reverse complement strand
TATCCTTCATAAACCATTGATTTTATAATTCCAATTTAATTTTACAATTCAATAATAATCAATGTAAATAAGCTTACAAAAATTTTCCCTTTATTTTTCAAAAGATATTTTATATTATCCATTCAAATCACTTCCTTCTATCATTTTATGACGTGAACAAACCATTATTATCGCTGGAATTAAAACAATAGCCGTAAATATCAATGGGATAACAATCAAGAAAATTAATAACAACATTATTAAATAGATTGGATTAATTATGAAGGAAACACCTTTTGAATTAAGAGTTACAAGACCGATAGCTAATCCAATTAAGCTTGCCGGTAAATTAACGATAATTATACGTATCAAATATTCCAAAAAGTAATTCAAAATAGCCCTTGGCTTTTTCATATCTAAATAATCTTGGGCTTTTGTATCCATTGCCATATAAATCAAATAGGTAATCATTCCTAGCATTCCAGCGACAAAGGGAACCATGATTAAAATCAAATTATTAATGAAATTCATATTTTTTTCTTTAAGAATAGAATTCCTGTCATTAGCATAGGTTTGGATTTTATCGATTGATAATAAATCCTTAATTATCTCTTCCTCTTTTGCGGAGAATTCTTTATGTATTAATAAATCTTTATTTGATGTACTATACAAATTTTCATAAATATTAAAAGGTAAATAAATCGAATTGTATATTTCATCATTATTTTTCATCTCTTTACGACGGGAATTCTTCACAACCCCAACAATCTTTAAAGAAATCTCGTTTTCATCCTTATCTTCAAGATAATAGGTCGAACCAACTACATTAAGATTGCTATAGCATTTCATTGCCTCATCCTCATCGATAATGACATATTTACCCGCATCCTTTGGATCAAATAATTCACCAGAAATAAGTTCTATTTCTTCCATAAAAGCATAATAGGTTCTTTCTTCATAGTAGCTGCATGGAACTAATTCCAAGCTAGTACCTGAATGTACAAAAACTCGGTTATTTGGATCATTTTCTGTATAAAAAATATCATAGGTGATATCTGGGAAATTTTCTTTAATTTCCCCAACCTCTTCATCTGTAATACTTGAAATATAGGAAGAACCCTTAAAGGTCTCAGCTAGCTTCATTTTATAATTAGTATAGGAATCAAGCTCCAAAAAATATGCCATCATAAAGATAACCGACAATAAAATTAATATTGAATTAAATACTATTGCCCATTTGTCATAAATAATCTTTTTTAATATGTGCAAAATAATCATCCTCCTTACAGTAAAATAAAAAAGACATTTTGTTCTTTGAAATATCAATTTACAAAAAAATGTCCAAAAATTACATATTTAATTAACCACCTCCCAAATTTTATTCATTATGACTACATTATACACCAAGAAAGCCTAAAAAAAAAGACCTAAAATGGTCTTTATAGTTTAAAAACAGCATCCTTAACAATCTTCAAAGCCGTATCCTTGGTCATTTCCATTTTCGTGTTTTCTTTTCTAACCTTAAATTCAACCATATTCTCATTAGCCTTACGACCAACAATAATAATGTATGGAATACCAATTAATTCCCAATCCTTGAATTTAAAGCCTGGTTTAGCATCACGATCATCTAAAATAACCTCAACATGATTTTTCTTTAAATCCTCATACATTAAAGTAGCTAGATTGCGTTGTTCCTCATCATTATAATTAACAGGAACAACTACTGCATGATATGGCGCAACATTCAAAGGCCAAGTAATTCCCGCCTCATCATGATATTGCTCAATAATTGCGCTCATCGTTCTTGTAACACCAATTCCATAACAGCCCATAACCATCGGAATATTTTCCCCATTTTGACTCTGGTAGGTGCAGCCTAAGGCCTTCGAATATTTAGTTTGCAATTTAAAGATTTGTCCAACCTCAATGCCACGCTCTACCTTCATTGGGGTACCACAATTTGGACAAATGTCACCTTGACAAGCATTTCTTGCATCAATAACTTTACCTTCAAAATCACGATGGAAATTAACATTACCTAAATGGGTATTTGGCTTATTAGCTCCAACAATGAAATTCTTCATTAAGGCAACCTCGCGGTCAACTAAAATCGTAACATTTTTAGCTCCAACTGGTCCCATAAAGCCCGGAACACAGCCTGCCTCTTTAAAATCATCGTCATTAGCCATTCTAAAGAAGGCCTCCGCCGTATTCATTTCATTGATAATCTTGATTTCATTAACATCATGATCACCACGAACTAAAACCATAATGATTTTTCCGCTCTCGGTATCCTTATATAACAAGGACTTAACAACCTTTTTGACATCAACATTTAAGAAATCCGATACTTCTTCAATGGTCTTCATTTTTGGAGTATCAAGCTCAACAATATCAAGCATTGGTGATTCATCCTGATTATTTGAAGGAATGGCCTCCATTTTCTCTTCATCAGCGGCTAAATGGCAATTATCACAATAAACTATATTGCTTTCTCCAACCTCGCTTAAGGCCATAAATTGATGACTTCCATTTCCACCAATAGCTCCGGTATCAGCTAAAACAACCTTATAGTTTAATCCTAAGCGGTCAAAAATACGACAATAGGTATCATACATATTTTGATAAGACGCTTCTAGTCCCTTTTCATCTAAATCAAAGGAATAGGCATCCTTCATCACAAATTCACGACCACGCATTAAGCCAAATCGTGGACGTAATTCATCACGATATTTTGTTTGAATTTGATACAAATTCATTGGTAACATTTTCGGTGATTTAATTAATTCACGCGCCAAATCGGTAAAAATCTCTTCGTGAGTTGGACCTAAGCAAAATTCACGATCATGGCGATCCTTAAAGCGCATTAATTCTGGACCATATTTATACCAACGTCCCGATTCCTCCCAAAGCTCCTTTGGTTGAATTGCGGAGGATAAGATTTCTAAGGCCCCGGCATTATCCATTTCCTCACGAATAATATTTTCGATTTTATTGACAACACGAAGTCCCATCGGCAAATAATTATAAACGCCAGCCACAAGTTTTTTTATCATTCCGGCTCGAAGTAATAAAATATGACTGGCAATTTGCGCCTCATTTGGTGCTTCCTTTAATGTTGGAATAAGCATTTTACTTGCTCTCATATATATCATCTCTTTTTCTTATATCTTTAGAAAAAAATCTCTCAAGCCGAGAGATTTATAGGGTGTCAAACTCAATATTGACTTTAATTCCTTCCTTAGAGGCTCCGGCATAAGCAATAGTACGAATAGCATTAGCTATTTTACCATTCTTTCCAATAACCCGACCAAGGTCAGCCTTGTTTACCTTTACTGAAAAAGATAAAAGGCCTTCTTCTTCTGCGAATTTTTCTACTACAACATCGTCGGGATTAATAACCAATGGCAAAACAATATTTTTAATTAATTCTTCGTAGTTTATAGCCATTTTTATCATCCTTACTTAGTCTTTTTAGACTCTGTAAATTCTTTCCATAATCCTTCTTTAGATAAAATACTACGAACAGTATCAGTTGGTTGGGCACCATTTGCTAACCAAGATAATACTCTTTCCTTGTTTAATTCTACCTTTGTAGGATTGGCAACTGGATTGTATGTTCCCACGATTTCGATAAATTTTCCATCTCTTGGTGATGTAGATTCGCTTGCTACAACACGATAGAATGGATTCTTATTTGAACCAAATCTTTGTAATCTTAATTTTACTGCCATGTTGATCACTCCTTTTCCATAAACATTTTACCATAAAAAAGAAAGGTGTCAAGTATTTTTTCTTGACACCATTAATTTTTTTCAATTTCGTCATTTTCATCATTATTTTTATTGCGAATGCGATCAAAAAAATCAATTATCTGCTTATTAAAGATTATACATAATAACGCAAACACAAAATTAATAACATAAATGATGATTGTAACGACATAATTACCATCTAAAAGCACATCACCCGCAATGGTTGATGTAATAATTGAAGGAATTCTCGCAACAGCATTAATTATTAAAAAATTTTTAAAACGAATTTTTGTAAGGGGCACAATGTATAAAATAGCATCCTTCGGTGTTAATGGCATTAACAAAACAAAAAACAAGACAAGCTCGCTTCTTCTTGGATCATTCAAGAAGGATAATCTTTTAAACTGCTTTTCACTAACATTATCTCTAACAAAGGGCTCTCCTAATTTTTTTACTAAAAAATAAATAATAATTGCCGAAATAGTTAATCCCAATTCGCATACTAATAATCCTAAAAAAGGGCCATAAATAACTCCTGCTAGGACCTCAATAACCTCGCCGGGAATTACCGCAACAATAACCTGAAGAATTTGGAGACCTAAAAAGGCCAAAAAACCAAGCGGTGATCCCTTAACTCTTAAAACAAATTCACTTCGAACCTCATCATTCGTCAAGGACTTAATAAAGGGCCAATATTTAATAGCTAAAAAAGTCATTATTCCTAAAAGAAATGCAATAATGACAATACTAATAATTTTACTTTTTTTCATTTTAGAAAGCCTCTAGTGGCGCCTTTGATTCAATAACATCCAAAACACCCTTTGTTCTTTGAAGATTAATCCTTATGCCCTTTAATTTATTCTCATCCATATAAATAACGGCATACTTTCTTTTTTTTGAAACATATGCAACATTAACTGAGCTATCAATATTCTTTAGAAAATTCTCATTTTTAAAATAAACAATTAATGATCGTCTTTTAACCATTAATAATCACCCCATTATTACCTTTTTTATTTCTTCATTTAATTTTTTTAATTCTAAATCAATTTGTAATTCCAATTTTTTATATAATAACATCTCTTCTTTATTGTAAAGATCCTCTTTACATTTTAAAAGCTTAGCCTTAATTTCCTTAAATCCTGGATAATATTCACCATAGCCTAAGGCCTTATTATATTCATCCTTTGCTTTATTAAAAGCTTCAATTTCAAAATTATACTTTTCCATAATTTGCTTTTCTAAATGTTTATATTCCTGATACATTGAAGAATTTTTGATATTATCAATTAAAGCATATAAAGCCTCTAGTACTTCGATTTCCAAAAGAACCACCGCATTAATTATATCATCATTTATTAATATATTCAATCAAAGAAGTTAAAAAACCGATTTGCCCCTTGATATCCTCTAATCGATCATATAATCGTATTTTTAAACTTTCCCGGGCTTCCTCAAAAAATTCATTTAATCTTTCGGGATAATAATACAATATTTTATACCATTCCGGATGATATCGTAAATAATTTAATATTCTACCATCCGCATATATTTTCATGATAATATCTCTTCTCAATACCAATCATCAAACCTTTTATCGAACAATGGATCCCCTGTTGATTTACCTAACGATTGGGGTTTCCCTTGGAAGCCTTGAATAATCGACATAATCTTTTGCGCATTGTTTAAGGTTTTTGTAATACTATCCGGATTAATCTTTTTGATATAATTAACAATTGTCCGAATGGTTTCCTGTCCTTCGACCGATTCGATTCTTGTGTCCTTTTCAATGTATTTCGAGAATGGCTCTTCCCCGTATAAGGTCCACTCCTCAAAGATATTTTGCCAAGTTCTTTTCCCATCACGAACCTCAAATTTTAATAAAGGATGAGTTCCGACAAATTCTTTAAATTGATCCATTTTTTCACTCATCATATCACCACTATTAAAATATGATTATTTACTAGCTTTGCCACATCCTCCACAAGGAAAAATAATAGAATAAAGCAAATAATAAAAAATTAAAAAACAAATAAATAAAGTTAACGAAGATTGAATATTCATTAATTGGAAAAAACCATTTAACAATCATCAAGGCAATGATGCCAATAATTGCGATAATGGTAAAGCGATTAAAGCGATTTAAGATGAATTGATACCTGATATATTTATTTTTATGCAAAAGATAAAGGTTAGTAAATAAGGTAATCATTATCCCACCTAATGTTGAGATAATCGCTCCATAATACGAAAATCGAGATATCAATAAAAAGCATGTTAGAGCTTTAAATATAATTCCTCCCGCTATCGTTTTATATAAATATTTCTCAAGATTTGTCCCCTGCATCATCGAAATAATCAAGGTATTAGCCGCAATAAAGGGTAATAAAATAATTGATGAAAATAATATTTCCTCACCGCCATTATGATAAAAAAGATTATAAATATTTTTTGAAAATAACATCATAAAAAGACTCAAGGGAATAAAAAAATATAACAAAAAGCTAAAAGCAAGAGAGATATTTTTATTCAAGGATTGATTATCATTTGTCTCCTTATTTTTGATTAATAGCGGTAATAAGGATGATTCTAAGCCCGTAATAAGAGCTAAGGGAATAAATAAAAGCTTCATCACCTCAAAGCTATAGATACCATAATAATAATCTGAATTAGTTATTCCATATATTTTTAAAGCCTCATTAAAGGTTAAGGAATCGACTAGCTGATACAAGGAAAAGGAAATTCCAAAAAAGGCAAAGGGGAGGGAGACAGAAAGAATTTCTTGATACTTGATTTTTTCAATTTTTCCGACCTGATGAAACTCTTGTTTACGAAAAATGATAATTAAAAATAACAATGCGGATAACGCTCCGAAAAAGGTTCCTAGCATTGAGAATTTAACAGCCAAAATGACATCTTTATGAGTATTCATGATTATATAGGTTGAAGCGATAATGATTAAAACTCTTATGAGCTGCTCGATAATTTGTGAAATGGAAACAGCATACACCTTCAAATTGGCTTGAAAAAATCCTCGCAAAATAGCTAAGCTTGGCACAATCAATAAAGAGATACTTAAGTATCTGATTACTTCTATTACTTCATTATTTCCAATTGTTTTACTGTAAAGAGGAGCCATCATATTCATTATTAAAAACCCTAAAAATCCCAAAGATATCATCATCAATAAGCATTTCTTAAAAATTCGATTGCTTTGGGCATACATTCCCCTCGCATTATATTTCGCCACAAGCTTTTCGACTCCTAAAGGAATACCTAAAGAAAACAAATCTAATAATACCGTGAAAGGAACATAGGCATGACTATATAATGACATTCCTAAGGCTCCAACAAGCCTTGAAAAGGGAAAAATAAAAAAAAGACTCAAGGCCTTAGATAAAATAATACCTGCCGTAAAAATAAAGCTATTCTTTAGTAAAGTATTCAAAAAAAATCACCATCTATAGTTTCTCAAAAAAATGGCTATTTATCACATCTTTAGCCTTAAAACATAAAATAAATTAGGTGATGAATATTGTTTAACCGTCAAAACATGCCTAACAATTATTATAATCCAGAACGCGAAAGACTTTTTTATCAATTAGAGGAAATGAATCGAAAGCTTCGCAATTTAAATAATCGTGTTAGGAGAATTGAAAACTACCTTGGTTTAAGAAATGATGACAAATTCGATGAAGATATATTCTCCGATGATTAAAATCTATTCTATCTAAGGATAAAGGCACATTCACATCAAAAAAGGTATCATATATTATAGTATAAAGGAGGGGAAAACGAATGTTTTACAATAATAGCTGTGGCAACCAATGCGCATGTGGATACAATTATAGTTCATGTGGATGTGGTGGAAACAACAAAGGCTATGCTTATGCCTTAATTCTTGTTTTATTTATTCTCTTAGTGATTATTGGAGCCGCAAGAGTATAAAGAAACCGGGTCATCCCGGTTTTTCTTTTTTAATGCATTTATTTTGTAAATATGGTATAATGGTTTTGGTGATAAAAATGATTTTAATGAAAGATATTGTAAGAGAAGGCAATCCGATTCTTCGCCAAAAGGCCGAGGAGGTTAAACTTCCTTTATCCGAAGAGGATAAATTAACTCTTGTTTCAATGCTAAAATACCTTATGGATTCGAATGATCCGAAAATTAGTGAGCAATATGGTCTTCGTCCTGGGGTTGGACTAGCCGCTCCCCAAATCGGCATATCCAAAAGAATGTTTGTTATATTTGGTAAGGATTTAGCCGGGAAAATGCACATTTTACCATTAATCAATCCGGTTATTCTTTCCCATTCCAAGGAAATGACCTATCTTCCCTATGGAGAAGGATGCTTAAGTGTTGACAGGGAAACCCATGGATTAACTCCTCGTTACAAGGAGGTCAAAATAAAAGCCCATTATTTCGATGTTAAAACAGGCAAGGTTAGTGAAAGAACCTACAACCTAAAGGATTTCATTTCCATCGTTTTCCAGCATGAAAATGATCATCTTGATGGTGTTTTATACGTTGATACAATGAAGGATGAGCTACCAAATATCAAGCCTCTTTATGAGATTAAAAAAGAAACCGCAAAATAAATTGCGGTTTAATCAGATATCCTTGGAACAAACCAAGGATTTTTATTTTTCTCTTTCAACGCGATCTAAAATTTTTCTTAGGGCTAGCGCTTGAAGTCGATAAATTTCTTCATCAGAAACGATATCCTTTTTTCCTTTGTTTAATAGCTTGTCAATCTTTTTGATAGCTTTGAATTCTTTATTTCCAAGCAAAACAAGATTATATCCCGGGATTTTACTTCCTTTATAATACTTAGTTCGTTTTTTATAATAAGGCAATTCTGGTTTAAGAATAACCGGACCTTCAAATTTGTCTTTAACGCCCATTCGTAAAATATTTAATAAATTGACTTCACCAGTTCCTAAAACGGTTGGATTATTATTAATATCAACATCACGAGCCACAAACATAGAAATACTATCCTTGAGATGACGATAAGCGGCCATCGGAACCTCACCACATTCTAAATGTGCTGAAGCATCAAACAAAACCTTCATTCCGCTTCCTTTAGCAATTGTAAGTAATTTTCCCGCGTCGGAACAGCATGTATTTTTATCGGCATAGATTAATAAAGTAATGCCTGTTTTTTCGATTGCTTTTTGAAGACCTTTATATTTTTCTAATAAAATATCCTCATAATAGGTTGAATCTCCTAATACTTTAATTCCATTGATAATCACATTTTTAATTTTTAATAAATTGCATATCTTAGCGATATTCTTTAAATCCTCAAGATTCTTTTGGTATGCCTCTTCATCATCAAAGGCGAAAAAACCAATCTCTGACCAATAGGCTGTAATATCTAAATCCATTCCTTTTAAGGAAGGCATCACTGTTCGTTTAAAATCATCAGGATTAATATCCTTAAATAATTCACCTTCGAAATTATTAATTACCACCGATTTAATATCATTGTTTTTGGCAATGCCATTTACTTCGGATAAAGACAAACCTTCACCTAAAAATAAGGCTGGTTTATAATTTGCCATAAGTTCACACTCCCTTACTTAACTCATACATAATAATACTTCCCGCAACCCCAACATTCAAGCTTTCCATATTATTCATTTCAATAAAAATGTTTTGATTTTTTTCTAATATTTCCTTTTTAACTCCTTGACCTTCATTTCCTAAAATGATGGCCATTTTCTCTTCTTTTTTTATTTTCTTCAAAGGAATTCCATTAATCAATGAGGTTCCATAAATTATATAATCCGTAAGCTCATCAATGAATGTCAAAATGTTTTTATACAACACATTGATTTGAAAAATCGCTCCTTGGGTGCTTCTTATAACCTTCGGGCTATAGATATCACAACAGCCTTCTCCTAAAACAATCGTCATAAAGCCAAAGCTGATGGCGCTTCGAATTAACGTTCCCATATTTCCTGGGTCTTGAATATTATCTAACATCAAAACACGATCGCACAATTCACTTTTATTAACCTTTTTACAAACTCCTAAAATTTTGACAACACTTTCCGTTTTAGAAATCTTTTTCATAACCGCAGGAGATACGATTATTCCTTCGGAATCAGTTGATATAATAGTCTCAATAGCTCCATATTTTTTAGCTTCTAAAACTAAATGCTCACCCTCAACTAAAAATAATCCAGTTTCATCACGATATTTTTTTTCATTCAATTTTGATAATGATTTTACCATGTCATTTGTTAATGATGTTATCATATTCTCACCACTAACCATTATACCATAAAAAAAATGAAAACAATCGATTGACATATTAAATTGAACAAATAGTATTCAAATCTAACATTCGATTATTTTCATTATTCTTTCAAAAATAGAATCCAAAGATGTTTATGAAATAAGAAATATCGAAGATATGTTATCATTAGATGATAATTTGCGATTAGCCTACGAGCTTAAGGAAGAAT
>CAZWLD010000051.1:0-11917 GCA_964634685.1 uncultured Anaeroplasmatales bacterium | reverse complement strand
TTCGCAGGTACCAACATATTCATATATATAGCTATGATTTTCTTCAGTATATTCTATATTATAAGAAATAATGACTTGGTCGCCTTTCGTATAGCTAATCGTTTCACTAATCGTAGTTATACATCCATTTATTGACACAACATATGTATCCTCGATTTTCTTTAATTCACAGGCTGAACAAATGCTTGTTACGACATAATGAGTGATACCTTTTTCATCCGTGTAATTAGTATCTGTTGAAGTCATCGAACAATACAAATCATCATTCGCACTATCTATTTTTCCACAAATATCACATTTCCAACCATAAACAGATCCTTCGCAACAGCCATTTTCTTGTAAATTAATTTCAAAATATTCATCTCGATGTCCATTATCTTCCCATGAATTTGCATAATCACAATTTGCGCAAGTTTGATAAACCGTATATCCTTCTTCGCAGGTACCAACATATTCATATATATAGCTATGATTTTCTTCAGTATATTCTCTATTATAAGAAATAATAACTTTGTCGCCCTTCACATAGCTAATCGTTTCGTTAATCGTCGATATACATCCATCTATTGACACAACATATGAATCATAAGTAATCTTCAATTCACAAACTGTACAAATATAAGTAACAACATTATGAGTAGCTCCATTTTCATCATCGTAATTAGTATTTGAATAATCCATTAAACAAGATGAATATCGGTTGACAGAATCTATTTTCTTACAAATATCACATTGCCAAACATTAATATATCCTTCACAACAGCCATTTTCTTGTAAATTAATTTCAAAAGATTCATCTCGGTGTCCATCACCTTCCCATGAATTTGCATAATCACAATTTGCACAGGTTTGATAAACCGTATATCCTTCTTCGCAGGTACCAACATATTCATATACATAGCTATGTTTTTCTTCAGTATATTCTCTGTTACAAGAAACAATGACTTGGTCGCCCTTCGTATAGCTATTTCTCTCACTAATCGTAGTTATACATCCATCTATTGACACAACATATGAGTCCTCGATTATCTTTAATTCACAAGTTGAACAAATATTTGTTACGACATTATGAGTGATGCCTTCTTCATCCGTGTAATTAGTTTCTGTTGAAGTCATCGAACAAGACAAATCATCATATACACTATCTATTTTTCCACAAATATCACACTTATCGGCTGTTATTATACCACTACAGCAATCATATTCCGATAAATCTATTGTATATTCATTAAATCGATGACCGTATGATTCCCAAGAATCACTGTCGCCACAAACTCTACATGTTGCATTCACAGTGTATCCATCATCACAAGTAGCTCCATCCATCACATAAATATATTCATAATCATGATTATCGGTATTTCTTTTCAATTCCACTTCACAAATTATATTTTCACCCATTGAAACTGCATAACTATAATACTCATTTAAATTACAGCTTGATACGGGAATAGTCCAAGTATCATAAATAATCTTTAAACCACAGTTTGTACAAACATTTTCTTGGACTTCATGCAAAACATCATCTTTTGTATAGGAACTATTAGTTGTAGAAAAGTCACAATTATTAACACAATACCAATCATAATAATAACTAGAAGCTCCACAAATTGAACAATTACCAATTTTAATTTTACTTCCATCACAGGCACCATATTCTGATAAATCAATTTCTGAATATTCACTATTGTGTCCACTATTTTTTTCTGAAGCAATAAAGCCACATTTCTTACATTCATATGTTTCTATATATCCTGCTTCACAATCTTCACCTAATAATTCATAACTATTTTCAAATTCATGATTAGTATTAAAAGTACGATCAGAAAGACTCAAAATAACTATATCTCCCTTAGAAAAGACAATTGATGAATAGCATTTTTCGATACATGGTGAATAAGGATCATTCCAAATTTCATATGTGAAGAGTAATCCACAATCCGGACATTGAAGCTTATAAACTTGATGAGTGAATCCATCTTTATCAACAAAACTCTCTGGTTTTATTTCCTCAATAGAACCAAAATCAATGGCACAATCCAAACTACCAAAATCCAAAATTTCTCCACAATCACGGCACTTATGTATAGTTAAGGAGCTTTCACAAAGATTATATTCTGTTAAATTCATTTCTTCGGATTGTTCATAATGTTCATCATAAACATATTCTCCATATACATTATTCCAAATGACTGTATCATCCTTGATAATAGTAATAAAAGCAATATCCTTTACAGAACATCCTTCAACTATCTCGGCATAATTCGTCGTGATAGTAGCTTTACATTCATCACAAACAAGAATATGTTTAGTCCATTCAACACCATTTTCATCAGTATATATTTGTTCTTCATATCCTGATTCAGAAATACAGCTAATATAAAATAACTGACCAGGAACAACCATTTTCTCACCACAATCACAAACATCATAATATGCCAATCCTGAACACATACCATAATCTGCAAAATTAATTGAATTATGATGCAAATTTGTGTGATTGCACGTCTCAAGATCAGTTGTTGTTTGATTTTGGGTTGAATCAGTGATGCTCGTTGTTATATCACCCGTTGTAGTGTTTGTTGTATCTCCATTTGTCGACTCTCCTGTTGTATTAGCTTTACCGCAAGCAAACAAGCCAAGCCCAAGAACCAACAACAAACAAAAAGCATTAACAAAAAATTTCAATCTTTTCATTTATTCCATCCTTTCCACAAATAAAATATCTTTATACCCCCATATTAATACAAAAAGCATTTTATTTCAATATCTATAAATTTTTTATATATAATAAATAAAAGCCCGTTGGTAAAAACCAACAGGCTCAAAGACTAACTTTGAATTTGGTAAACTATTCCATCCTTGTTATAGAAATAAACGATGGAATGATTTGTAACTATATTATCTTCATTTGTTTCTTGCCAAAACTCATAAACTATTTTGAAATTGCATTTACTACAAGCCAAGGTAGTTAAGGTATGACCATCAACTTCAGTTGAACCTCCATCTGCAAATAAACAATTACAAGATGTAAAATTCATTAAAAAGTCTCTACAAATCGTGCATAGTTCAACTTTAATAGAACCACCACAACAGCCTTCATATTTCGACAAATCAATTTCCTCAAAAGCTTCAAATTTATGTTGTGTTCCTTCACTAGTTTCGGTGATTACACCACAATATTTGCATTTAGATATTACTGTATATCCTTGATCACAGGAAATTCCTTTTAATTCATATGTTTTTTCACTCGTGTGTTGAGTTACAAAATCTTCTTGAGTACGTTCTGCATACAATACATTATCATAATAGATTTTAACTGAAGAATAAGCATAATGTTGGCATTCAGAGACATAGACATTCCAATTATTTCTTACAATCACTAATTTACAATCACCACAAGTATATGTATAAATTGTATGCTCAATTCCCGCTTCATCGGGTTCGGTTGTAGTAACCAAGTTTGTTGGGCAATCACAGGTATAATCTAAATAAGTAACTTTATCACAGATAGTACATCGTTTTTCGGTGATAACACAACCACAACAGCCTAATTCACCCAAATCAATTACGTTAGTTTCTTTAATATGCTCTTTCGATTGATATGTTTTAATATCGCCACATTTAGCACATGTATCAATTACTGTGTAACCTTCATTACAGGTCTTTCCTTCCTCAATTTGATAGCTTCTTGCATATTCATGATTGTATCCATCACGTTGATCGGTGTAAGAAACAAGTTCTTGATCTCCTAATAGATAGGTATCGATTTGATAATTAGTTATTTCACAATGCTCTTTTGTAATCATATATCTCTCAGTAATATGCTTAAAGCCACAATCAGAGCAAGTCTTTACAATTACACTATGATCGACACCATTATCAGTGTAATCTTCAGTGGTTTCAACTAAATTACAAGATAACTCGTCATATATAGCCGTATTTTTTCCACAAACTTTACATTCATTATATCGAATAAAGCCATCGCAACATTCTAAATCACCAAGCTGAATGGTTTGTTGAAGATAGTCGTGTCCAGAAGCGTATTTTGTATGAGAATAATCACATTTTGAACAAGTAATGTGAATTAAATATCCATCATCACAGGTAGTTCCTGCCATTTCATAAGAAAATTTATAATCATGGGCAGAATCACTATAACTGCTTTCATCCTGTTCAACTAATTTACCATCATAATAGATACTTGTTTTCTCATATTCTGTTTGAAGACAGTTTTCCCCTTCAACGACCCAATTATCTTCGACAATAACAAGAGAACAATTAGGGCAGCTAGATGTATTGATTGTATGCACAATTCCCTTATCATCAGTATTGGTTGTCGTTACTGGTTCACCCATTTCACAATAACAATGATAGGTCATCGACTTTGAATGGCACCTTTCGCACTCTGAAACGTATATCGTGCAATCGCAAGCTCCATATTCTTCATTCATATCAATTTGATATTTATTAAAGTCATGTCCATTTCCAATACTATATTCAACATCACCACAAGCACTGCAGGTCCTTATAATTTGGTATCCATCTGTACAAACTTCACCACGCAATTCATATTCTTCTGTATAATTATGATGATAGTCTCTTTGAACAATTGTATTATTAAAAATAATATTATCATTAATCGAAACGATGATATTAGAATTATTTTTTGTAAGACATTCTGATGTTTCTTCCCAATTATCATAAGTTATCTTAAGTCCGCATTCTGAGCAAAGATAATCGTAAACGGTATGCTCAATTCCATCCTTAGTATAATTTGTTATAATTTCAGGCGTGCTACAGTTTGAAGCACATTCATTATCATCAAAATCTAATACTTTATTACAAATCTTGCAATAATCATAATAAATTGAAGAATTACCACAAACTTCATATTCTGATAAATCAATCTCTAATTCTTCATAATCATGCCAATCATCTTTACTAGAATAAATAAAACCACAAGTCTTACATAAAGCATTTTTTAGATATCCATCTTCACAATTATCACTCTCTAATTCATAACTATATTCAAACTCATGTTCAAAATAATAGCCACTATTAGAAATGCTTAAAATAACCGCATCACCCTTAGATAACGAAACTGAAAGTGTTCTATTTCCAACACATTGTGAATAAGGATCATCCCATAATTCGATTTCTTCAATTAATCCACAATCCGGACATTGAGCCTTATAAACCTTATGCGTAAATCCATTTTCATCAACAAAGGTTTCAGGTTCCGTTTCTTCCATATTTGGCATCTCAATTGCGCAAGCTAAATTATTAAAAAATAAAATTTCACCACAATCAAGACATTTATTAACCATTAATGTATTTCCGCAAATACCATATTCTGATAAATCCATTTCTTCCGTTTGAACATTATGATCTTTATAAACATATTCTCCATAGGCATTATCAAAAATGACATTATCATCCTTGACAATAGTAATATAAGCAACACTCCTTATCAAGCATCCTTCAACTATGTCGGTATAATTCGTCGTGATAGTCGCTTTACATTCATCACAAACAAGAATATCTTTAGTCCATTCAACGCCATTTTCATCGGTGTAATCCTCACCATCATAGCCAGAATCTGAATCACAGCCATATTTAAATAATTGTCCAGGAATAAAGACCTTTTCACCACAATCACAGATATCAAAATATACCTCGCCTGGACACATACCATAATCCGCTAAATTGATTGAAGTATGATGCAATTTCGTGTGATCACATGGCACAACCTCGGTTGTGGTATCACTATTTGTAGTAGTATCACTATTTGTCGTATTATCACCTGTTGTTTTAGTGCCGCCACAAGCAAACAAACCAATCGTAAGTACAATCATCAAGCAAAAAAAACTAATAAAACAATTTAATTTCTTCATACTTTTTTCCTCCTTTTATACCCTTATAATAATATATATTTTTTCATATTTCAATAATAAAAAATATGAAAAAGCCTTCATATGAAAGCTTCTTCATAATTTATACTTCCGTACGGTGTTCGATTAAGCTAATTGCTTTGTTAGCTAGCTCCGGAACCTTTTCAATCATTGTCTCATAGACATGAGTTCCTTGCTCTAAGTGAAGTAATTTAATTTCATTATCCTTCACAACTAAAAAAGCAATCGGATTGATGGAAAGACTTCCTCCGGTTCCCCCACCAAAGGGCATTTTTTCCTTGGATGGAGAAAACTCCGAGCCACCCGCCGCAAACCCCATCACGAGCTTAGATATCGGGATGATGATTGTTCCCTCAATGTTTTTTATCGGGTCTCCAACAACAGCATTTACGTCGGTCATTTCCTTTATATTTTCCAAAGAAATCTTTAACAAATTATGAATGGGATGATCCATATAAACCTCCATTTTTGACAAAATTTTTAAAACCTACAATAATAATATCGACCAATTTCAGCTCAATTATACAATAAGAATCAATCTTATAAATCATTCCATTTTCGATTTCAAAGGAATCATTTTTGACAACATAAAAATGTTCCCTCAAATAAGCCTTTACCATATAAACCATCGACCATGATAGGGTAAAGCTATAAGGATTAAATGGCAACGTCTCTTTAACCCTTAGCTCGACGATTTTCGAATGTCTAGCCAGGCTTTTTATCAATGGCCATTTTGAAAATATTTGCTTAGTTGTGGCTATTATTTCCTTAAGTGAAGGCTTTTTCTGGCCTTTTTTTATCGGTATATAAAAACCAAAAAAACGAATACTAATCTTATCATCAAATTTAAGATAAATCGGACTAAAAAGTAAAAACATCATGATGATGAACATAAAATTAGCATAAAGCATTTAATCACCATCATTATTATTGACGATAATTATAATTTTATTTGATATTTTCGACCCCAATAATCGATTTGGTATAAATAGGCATAAAATGATGGCAATGTCATCAATTGCCCATACCACGGAACATCAAAATCACTCATTGATAAAACCTTATCCATATCAAAAAGCTCATACAAAAGCGAATCCTTGTTTTCTAAACAACAAATAAGCTTATCTTTAATTTTTACAAAAAACTCCCGATTTTTGATTTTAGGATATGGGCTTTTTTTTCTTTCAACAATTTCTGTTGGAAGCTTATCTTTATAGATATCTCGCAAAATAAATTTTTCACTGCCATTATATTTATAAGAAAAAGGCAAATTAAACAATAGGCTTGCGAGCTTATAGGAACCAAAGGGTGAACGTAAATCCTTATTTGCTCCGATAGCCATTCGTTCCTGACGCTCTAAAAGATTAGTAAGAAAATATTTTAAATTTAAATAATTTATGATCTTCTTTTCATCCTTGGTTTGGGCGGCATTGACTCCTCTTTGGTATTCCTTGATAATGTAATCCTTAATTAGCCCTCGGTATTTTTCATTAACAACCTCTTCCCTAATATCTATATTGCGAAGCCAAGGAAAGGCTAGAGAGCTACTATCACGATAGCACCAAGGATAGCCCGAGAAAATTTCATCACTACATTCTCCAGTATAAATTATATCATCAGGAATTTTTTCTAATAAAACTAAAAGCGAAGTATCAATATCCGCCATTCCCGGATATCCCCTTAAGTCAACCGCCCTTTCAAGATTTTCAATCAATTCATCAACACTAATGTCAATATTTTGATGAACAGTCTGATATTTATCAATCATATATCCAACGTATTTTGTATCATCAGAAACTAAAAAGCTATCCTCTTTAAACTCATTATTTAAATAATTAATTGTATATGTTTTACTCAAATCCCCAAGCATTGATAAGACAATCGATGAATCTAAACCTCCGCTTAAAAGACAGGAATTCCCTTCATTCATTTTTTCAAAGGATTCCTCTAAAAGCTCCTTTATTTTTTGTTTTGCCTCTTCATAAGTAATATTTAATCCTTCGGATAAAAAATCAAAATAATAGCCCTTTTTAATCTTCCCATTGAAATATAAGTATTCACCACCATCAAGTCTAAAAACATCTTTGTAAACCGTTTTTCCTCTTGAATGTGATGGCCCCATTCCAATCAACTCACAAACGCCATCACAATCACATTCATGAATATCTAAAGCCTTGATTAGCTTTGATAAATCAGATGAAAAATAAATGTCATCATCCTTGATTGTATAAAACAAAGAGCATAATCCTAAATGATCTCTAACCAGCAAACAGCCATTTTTATTCATAATGGCAATTGCAAAGGATCCTTCTAATTTTTTAAATCCTAAATAACCAAACTGTAAATATAAATCCACTAAATAGCTGTCCTCATCCGTTTCAATGTCAAGGCTTTCTAAAAGCCTAATCATTTCTTCTTTGTTATCAATTCTTCCATACAAAGCTAACTCGTAATCAATTCCACGGCGAAATACATTGATGATTTCATCCCCAAATAAAGTAAAATTATCCGCATAACAGGTCTTCCTTCCCATTCCTAAATCAAAATCCTGAATTTCATTCGTAAAATGGGTTCTTCCCGCTATAAATCCCATAAATTTATCCTCCCTTGATAAACTAAAAAATATGTGTTAACATTATATTATATTAAAGAGAAAGAGATGTGTTTCATGAAAAAGCTTGTTTTAAGACTAATCAACTTTTATCAAAAAAGGATTTCTCCTTGCTCGGGTAAAAAATGTCGCTTTATTCCAACCTGTAGTGAATATGCCAAAATATGCTTTGAACGCTTCAATATCTTTTATGCATCCTTTCTAACAATAAAAAGACTTTTAAAATGCAATCCCCTTTTTGAAATAGGCTATGATCCTGTCCCGGAAAAAAAAGGCCATGGGATTGACCCCATAGCCATTAATAATTATTTAAAGGTTAGCTTACCCGATGATATCTCAGTTTGAGATATTTTTTTTACGCCTTTAGAGTAGCCATTTGAATTTCGGCTCCGGCTTCGTGTACGACCTCTTCATGATCCTCAATTATCTCTTTATGATCATCACCATTATTTTTATCCTTGAAAACTAACTTTAGTAAAATAGGACATAAAATACTAGAAATGACAATCAACATAATCGTTCCAACTAAGGGATCAATTCCTAACAAATTACCAGCTTCATCCGTGTAAATAAAGGCTTTTCCCGTTGTGTAAACAGCTAAAGCAACCTCTCCTCTCGCGATCATACCACAGCCAATTGTAAGAGCCTCCTTAGGCTTATATTTACATAAACGAGCCGTAAGACCACAACCAACAATTTTAGCAATCACACCAGCAAAAACAAAGACTAAACCAAACAATAAATCGGCGATTTGGAAATGACTAAAATCGGCACTTATTCCAATATAGGCAAAGAATATTGGCGTAAAGATCATATATCCACTAACTAATATCTTTTTCTCAATGTATGGTGTATCACCAAGTCCACATAGAACAATACCAGCCATATAGGCTCCCGTTATGCTCGCAATGCCAAAGAATTTTTCGGCACTATAGGCATAAAATAAACATACGCAAAGCGCAAAAATTCCGTTTCTTCTTTTATGTTGATATTTGTTTTCAAGCCAACGGAAGAACATTCTAATCAAGGCCCCTACACCAATTGCACAAGCAAAGAAACCAATCGTTTTTAAAATAGTTATCCAAACATTTCCGCCACCAGTGATACTTGTAAAAATACTTAAAACCAAAATACCAATAACGTCATCAATAATCGCTGCATTTAAAACAGTTGTGCCAACTCTTGTATTTAATTTTCCGAGCTCTCTTAAGGTCTCAACAGTGATACCAACACTAGTAGCCGCTAAGATTAATCCAACAAAGACAGCATTATATACTTTGTATTGATTTCCATAATCATTTCCCATAAAAAGCATCGCAAACACTGTTCCTAAGCAAATCGGTACCGCAACACCGGCACAAGCAATTAGGGTTGCTGGTAGTCCACTTTTTTTCAAATCCTCCGCCTTTGTTTCGAGTCCGCTTGAGAATAAAATCAAAACAACACCAATTTGCGCAAAGGCATCTAAGACCGCCATCTCAGTTCCACTTGGATTGATGATTCCCCCAAAGCCCTTGATATTTCCAAAAATGGCTGGGCCTATCAATAAACCGGCAATAACCATACCGACAACCTGAGGAAGTCCGATCTTTCTTGTAAGCATTCCTAAGCTTTTTGTACTAACTAAAATAATGGCAATGTATAAAAAGATATTTATAACATTGAACCCCGCTTCGACCTCTGTTAACATGGCAAACATAATTACACCACCAAAATAAAATTTTATCAGCGAATTATATTATAATACTATTAATTTAAAATACAAGCGTTTATAAAGTGAAAACGTTACAAATTTACAAGCTTTTCATCAATAAAATTAGTTTTTTCATTTGATTATCATAATCCGAAATAATTCCTTCAATTATTTGTCGGATATTGTCTTCAATGGTCTTGTTTTCATACAAAAAAGCCAAGGCCCGATGAATTCCCATAAGCTCGGCTTTCGTCATTTCCTTGCATAATTGAAAATCATTTTCAATAGGCATTATTTTCATCTTTTCAAAGAATAGACACATCGAATCTAATGTATTTGTTTCAACCTCAAGGCCAAGGCTTTTTTGATGACTTTGGAAGGAAATAATAATTTTATTGATTTCATCCTTAACGTTATCGTTCTTGGCTTTTTGTAAAAATAAGGAAAACACCTGCTCGCCCATTTTAATTCCGCGGGCAAACTTATCTAAATTGCTAATAATAAACACCTCATGTTTATTATTCATCTATTTACCAACTTCATACATTAAGAAAAAAACTTCAATCAATGAATAATTCATTGAAAGAAGTTTAGTTTTAATTAATTTTCTTGCTTTACTAACTTATTTAGTTTTTTGCCTTCAAATAAAAACATTATTTGGCCTACTAAGGCCAATAACCCAACAATCGCGATAATAATTAACACATAATAACTAAATGGGATTAATACGACATTACATTTCAATACAGGCGTAAAAACTGCATAAATCAATGTTCCCGATAATATTCCGAAAATTGAACAAATTAAGCCCAAAGCAACTGAATTTACTAAAACAATGCCTCGGATTTTCATATTGGTTTTTCCGTTCTTTCTTGTAATCAAGAAATAATCTCTACGCTTTCTAAAATATATATGGCCCCAGCTAATCATTGAGAAAATACAGCACAAAATAGAAAGCCAAAATAATAAATTAATTAATGATTCATTTAGCATTTTATTATCAAGTTCTTTTTTTATGTATATTTCCTTTGTATATGCTTTCTGTTCGGCAATTGATTCATCACGATAATCATATAACCGCCATATTATTCTAATATCATCAATAGTTGGGTTTTCTGATAATTTTACAAGATGATATTGATAAGCATTTCTTGAATCTCCATCAATTGTAATACGAATATCAGCTATATAAGATATGAATGAATCAATATCCATCAGAATAACATAATCATCACAGTCAAAGCTTCCGACAATTAAGAAATTTTCTTCATTAAAATTTATAGACTCATCAACTAAGGAAGTCATCAAGCTTGAGACAATAACCTCTTTATCTTTTAACTCTTTCTTATCAATTGGATAAAGATTGTCATTGATAAAAATGCCAGTATCCATAACATACTCATCAATACCAATAATTTTTACTACATGCCCATCTAGATACTCTTTTTCGATAGCATATGATGATACAACTCCCTCAGGAAATCTATTTTTAATGAGTGTTTCATACCTATTAGAGCTCGTAGTATCATTATCAATGACATAGATATAATTTTCTGGCAAAGAAATTGATTTATCTAAACGATTTTTTTCAGAATAATAATAGCTTAGGAAAAAGACAAATGCCGATACATAAATAATCAATGTACCTGAATTTCAAGTAGAAAATGGAAATAAAAGATAAATTTAAAAATAAATATC
>CAZWLD010000050.1:1394-12239 GCA_964634685.1 uncultured Anaeroplasmatales bacterium | reverse complement strand
TCGGCTTCCTCTCCTTTATTATACACAATTGATATCCAAATATCAATTGTTTTTTATTCTTTCATATAAGGAATGAACACTTTTAGCGTATTCCTCTTTGGAAAATTTATTAACCGAATCACGAGCATTTTGGGTTAATTTTTCTCTTAATTGTTTATCCTCAATCATCCGAATAGATTGCTTGCTGAATTCATCAAAATCATGGAAAAAGAGTCCATTTAAATTTTCAGTAATAATCTCCTCAAGATTTGTATCATAACGAGCAAGCAAAGGCAATGATGAAGCTAAGGCTTCAATGTAGGTTAGACCTTGGGTTTCAGTTACACTTGCATTGACAAAGACATCACCAGCCTGATAATATTTAGGGACATCAACCCAAGGAATGGCTCCGGTTAAGATTACATACTTTTCCATTTCTAATTCTTTTACAAGATTCTTTAAGCCAGCCATCGCCGGACCATCACCAACAATTAAAAGCTTAGCCTGATAATTTTTTAAATCCTTGGCAAATTCTTTGATAATCATATCTAACGATTTTTCAGGCGCAACTCGACCGATATTTGTGAAAACTAAGTCATTATCGTCAATTCCTAAGCTTCTTCTAAGCTTCAAAATTTCTTCTCTATCGTGTTTTTCTTTGTAAAAAAGATCTAACTCTATTCCGGTTGGAATCAAAGCATAAGGGGCCTCAATTTGAAATCTTTCAAATACACCGATAACCTTTTTATTAGGGATAATTGCTTCTTTTGAATTATTCGCAAAGCGACTAACCCATTTTTTTACATAGGCAAGAAAAGGCTTTTTTAAAAGTCTTCTTCCATGATGAATGACATGATGCATATAATCCTCATACATTGTATGCATTGTATAGGTCATCGGAATATTAAGCTTTTTGCTTATTTTCAATCCCATTCGACCAATACTAAATTCGGTATGAATATGAATCACATCAAGATTTAAGTCTTTGATCTGTTTTAAATATTTCTTTTTGTATTTTACTAACTGATACCCCTTGAATGATTCAAATGGAACATTCCAACCATCTAATCTAATTAGATAAGGATTTTTCTCTTCATGGCAACCCTTATACGATGTTGTGATGATATAAACTTCATCTCCCAATTCCCTTAAGCCTTGAACTAACATATCAATGGATGTGACAACACCACTGATAGCTGGCTTATAGGCATCGGTAAAAATACCTACTCTCATAACTAGTCCTCCGACTGAACCTCTGTTCTTTCCTTATGTGTTTTCTCAAAAATAATAAAATTAATAAAGCCAAAAAAGATTGACAAATAATATGTTAATAAACGCCACAAAAGCGTTGCGGATGCCGTTATCGCTCCAGTGATTGTTGGAATTAGGGCTGGAAAGAGCTCCGCAAAAGCCCACTCGGCTCCTCCTGATGAGCCCGGAGTAGGAATCCAAATCATAAAGCCTAAAGCAAATGCACTTAAGCTCATTACCATCATTACATCACCCATTCCTAATTCAATGTTTAAGGCTCTTAGGATGAAGAATGGAATAACAAATTGACAAGCTAAAGCCGTAATATGAAATAAAAGGGTAAATACTAATAATCCAAAGCTTTTAAACAAACTTTTAAAGCTAATTTGGAAATCAACAACAAAGGTATTAACCTTTTCCTTAATCGCATCACTATGCTTTCTTAAAAATTTTAACTTGCAGATTTTATCAACAAACCAATTACAAATATTACGGAATCTTTTGGATATTGCCATTAAAATCAACACAATCAAAATGATAAAGTTAATGGAAAAGCCGATAATGACTAAGACATTAAAGCCACTAACATTTCTTGATAATTCTCCAAAATAAAGAATTAAGGCAATCAAGCTCACAACATTTAGGGCAATTTGATAAATGATGAAATTCATCATCAAAACGCCCGTTGAGGTTGCGGATTTTATATTGCATTTATGATAGGAATAAATTTGGAAGGGCTGACCTCCACTGGAAAATGGGGTAATACCATTGAAGAAAAAGGCACTATTTGCAATGGTAAAGGAATCCTTAAAGCTAATACTATTCTCGGCCTTCTTCTTTATCATTATATGCAATGATAAGGAAGTAAAGACCCAATATCCAAGGGTAAAAAGGAAAGCAATTCCAATATACCTGTAGTCCGCATTTTGAATGGCATGCCAAATCGCATTAGCGTCGTTTTGTGATAAAATGATAATCAAGACGATGACTAAAATAGCACAAACGAGGAAAAGATTATTTTTAATCTTTTTAGGGTTTACAGCGTTTTTTTCAGTATTTTGATTATTATCCATCTATTCACCTTACATTCTCTCGAGTGACTTTAATCCTAATAATCTTAATCCTTCGTCTAAGACAATTTTTACAGCATGGGCTAAAGCCATATTAGCATTTTTTATTTCTGGTACAACCGCGTTAATTTTCTCGGTTGCGTAAAATTTATTAAACGCTTGCGCTAAGCTTAATAAATATTTAGCGATAACACTTGGCGCATAATCCTCAATAGCTTTTAAAATCATTGTTTTGAATTGGCTCAATAGCTTAACAATCTCGTAATAATGATCTTGTAAGAATACCTCTTTACAAACGTTGTTAATATCGTAGGTATTGTCGCGTAAAATTGAGGCAATTCGCACGCCGGTATATTGTAAATAAGGTCCGGTTTGTCCTTCAAATTTGACCATTTGATTTAAATCAAATTCAATATCGAGGTTGCGGTGATTCTTTAAATCATTAAACATAACGGCGCCAACTCCGATGGCCTTTGCGACTTCATCTTTGTTTTCAAGACTTGGATTTTTAACTTCAATCGCTTCATAGGATAATTTGATAGCTTCCTGTAAAACCTCATATAAAGTTACAACTCCACCTTTTCGTGTGGACATTTTTTTACCATCGCGCATGACAAGACCAAATCCAACATGAATGATATCATCGACAAAATCGTAGCCCATCTTTTCCACAATCATTTTTAATTGTTTGAAATGAAGCTTTTGTTCATTTCCAACAACATATAAAACCTTGTCAAAATCATAGGTTTTCTTACGATAGAATAAAGCCGCTAAATCTCTTGTAATGTATAAAGTAGCGCCATCGCTTCGTTTGATCAAGGCTGGTGGCATATCACTGCCTAAATCCACAATCGTCGCATTATCATCAATTTTTAACAAACCCTTTTGTTCAAGCTCTTCCACAACCGGCTCCATTTTGTCATTGAAGAAGGCTTCACCATCATAGGAATCAAAGCTAA
The DNA here is from genome assembly GCA_964634685.1 of uncultured Anaeroplasmatales bacterium. Taxonomy (GTDB): domain Bacteria; phylum Bacillota_I; class Bacilli_A; order Acholeplasmatales; family JAEDCM01; genus CAZWLD01. The sequence continues at coordinate 8,980 of CAZWLD010000050.1, read as the reverse complement.
CGCCTAATAAATCATACATTTCCATTGATTCCTTTAGGGATTCCTCTCTAAACCAACGCCACAAAGCAAGATAATGCTCGTCGCCATCCTCAAGAAGCTTGAAGATTCTTCTTCCTTCATCATCTAGGGTAGGATCTAATTTCGCTTCTTCATGGAAGCGAACATAAAGCATTGATAATTCCTTTAAAGGATTGGCTTTGACTTTTTCTTCATCGCCCCATTTTTCATAAGCGACGATGACTTTTCCAAATTGGGTTCCCCAATCACCTAGGTGGTTGATTCCAACAACATTATATCCAGCCTTTTGAAAAATTAGCTTTAAGGAATTACCGATAATCGTACTTCTTAAGTGACCGATGCTGAAGGGCTTTGCGATATTTGGAGATGAATAATCAATAACGATATTTTTGTTGTTTTTATCGAAATTGCCATAATTGTTTCCTTGCATGACGCAATCCTTGACAATATCGTAGGAAATGTTTTCCTTGTCAATTGTCAAATTGATGAATCCACCGACAATTGATACATCCTTAATGAAATCTAAGGCTAATAAATAATCCTTAGCTTCAGCTGCACATTCTGGCAAAGGCTTTTTTAAAGCTTTGGCGATAACAAAGGCGGGGATTGATAAATCACCTAATTCGAGCTTTTTAGGTTCTTCAACAACAATGTTTAGAGTTAATTCATACTTATCCTGATAAAATTTTTCAAGATTAGCTTTGATTTTTTGTTTTAAAGCATTAATCATGTAACATCGTCCTTTCTTTTGGTAATTTTTTATGCAAATACTAGATTTCGTCTTTGTGTTTGTCGTACTTCTTACGATAAAGTGTATTTAAAATACGTTTACGAATACGAATTGATTTTGGAGTAACCTCAAGTAATTCATCGCTGTTTAAATAATCAAGACTAGCCTCAAGAGACATAATTCTTGGCTTCTTTAGAACAACGGTTTGGTCTTTGGAGGCACTTCTGGTATTGGTTAATTGTTTACCCTTAACAACATTAACAGCCAAATCTAATTCGCGGTTTGATTCACCAACGACCATTCCCTCATAAACCTCTGTTCCGGGCTCAACGAACATGATACCGCGATCCTCTAATTGTCCAAGGGCATAGGCGGTAACCTTACCGTTTTCGTTGGCAACTAAAACACCTAAGGATCTTTCACCAACCGAAATTTGTTCCATTGGGCGGTATTCCAAGAAGGTATGATTAATGATACCATAGCCTCTTGTTAAGGTCATAAAGTTGGTCATAAAGCCGATTAATCCGCGGCTTGGGATAACATAACGGATTTTCGTGATTCCGTTATCCATTGTGTGCATATCCTCCATGAGGGCACCTCTACTACCTAAGGCTTCAATGACATTTCCAACTGATTCCTCTGGCACTTCAATTAAAACTAATTCATATGGCTCACATTTGACACCATCGATTTCCTTGACAATAATTTCGGGCTTAGAAATCAATAGCTCAAAGCCTTCTCTTCGCATATTTTCAATTAAAATTGATAAATGTAATTCTCCACGTCCCGAAACGATGAAGGATTCGGTTTGACCGATTCTTTCAACCTTCAAGGACACATCCTTTTGAGTTTCCTTGTATAATCTTTCTTCAATTTTACGTGCAGTGACGAATTTTCCCTCTTGACCGGCAAATGGTGAATCATTAACGGCAAAGGTCATTTGTAAGGTTGGCTCATCGATATGTAACAATGGTAATGGTATCAATTTATCATTATTACAAATCGTTTCTCCAACGGAAATGTCAGGCAATCCGGCGATAGCGACAATTTCACCGGCACTTGCACTTTCAATCTCAATTCGTTTTAAGCCGAAGTATCCAAAAAGCTTTTGGATACGGAATTGCTTAGTTGTGCCATCAACTCGGCATACTGTCACGGAATCATTGACGTGAACGGTTCCGCTCGTGATACAGCCAATACCAATACGACCAACATAATCGTTATAGTCTAAAAGGGCGCATTGTAATTGTAAACCGTCATGTGCGTTATCCTTTGGGGCCGGAATTGTATTAATAATTGTTTCAAACAAAGGATCCATTGTTTCCTTTTGAGTCGTTGGATCTGGATCTAAGCTTGATGTTCCCTTTAAAGCCGATACATAAACGATTGGGAAGTCTAATTGATCCTCATTCGCTCCAAGCTCGATAAATAAATCATAGACCTCGTCAACAACCTCAAGAGGTCTTGCGGCTTCGCGGTCAATCTTGTTTACCACAACAATCGGAGTTACATTGGCTTCTAAGGCTTTCTTTAAAACAAATCTTGTTTGGGGCATTGTTCCTTCATAGGCATCTACTAATAAAAGAACACCATCAACCATATGCATGATACGTTCAACCTCGCCACCAAAGTCCGCATGACCTGGAGTATCTAAGATATTGATGCGATAATTGTTATAATTAATTCCGGTTGTTTTAGCTAAAATAGTGATTCCTCTTTCTCTTTCGATATCATTGGAATCCATCGCTCTTGTTTGAATTTCAGCGTTATCTCTAAATGTTCCTGATTTTCTTAATAATTGATCAACTAATGTTGTTTTGCCATGGTCAACATGGGCAATAATTGCTATATTTCTTATATCCATAATTTTACCTTGTTATTATTTCCTTTCAAAAGGTTTTTTGCCTATACAATTATATCATATTTGGAGTCAAATTTTTTATATTTTTTTTTAAAACGGTTTTCACATTAGTGATAGATATATTTTACCATAAAGATGTGAATTTAATATGAAGAAAAAAACTCCTAAAAAAAATTTAGAAGTCAAATTTTTATTTTAAAAGAAATTTTTTTTGTTGTTTAATTATTATTTGTCCTACAACTAATATATCTCTAATAATTTTGTTATTTCTTTTCTTCAGTGAAATTACCAAGAGTTTTTGGAAAAGAATGATTTATATTAGTATATCTCTCCAATGAATGTTTTTCTTGCCTAATAAAATTCCAAGTAGATAAATAATCACCCTGAACAACAAATGAGGAATCAGTTAGATACTTTTTGCACTTAGTCCAATTATTTTGATAAAGCCTAATAAATTTTTTGGCATTTTCATTTTTTTCTTCATCAGATGAATTTAATTTGTCATACAAAACATGATCAATTGATGAAGACATAAAACATAATTGATAAGGTATAGATGACCAAATTTGATTTGTATTAACTAGTATGTTAATATTTTTTCTTTTCAAATCTCTATATTTTAGTAGAGAATTTTTGTTGCTGCATCTAATTTCATTTGTGCTGTAGTTTACCTCACTTAGAGTATCATCTTCAACAATACAATCATCAGGTGCAAAACAACCATCTGTATCACAAATGTGAATTACTTTCAAAAAATGTTCTTTTTTAAAGTGATTTTTCTCTGCATAGGCCTTAATTACATTAGTTAATTCATTTTTGATATTAGCATTTCTTTGCGAATGCATAACTCTATTATTGTTCAAGTAATCAGTTAATATATCACAATGCATTACTTCTACAAATACATTTTGATTATCATAAAGTTCTTCAAAGAGACTACCCAAAACAAGCTCATCAGACGGGCCTTCCACAATAATATATACTATTTTCTTATTCGCCACTAAAATCACCAGCCTCTATGAAAGCAAAAGCTATTTTTCTATTGCTAGTAGGCTCATATACTGGTTCTTCTTGTTCGCCTAAAACAATGTCACGATAATAGAAATCTCGCAAATTATTAGTAGTTTTAATATTTGTAAACCTTATATATCTGTTATTTGGATTAACCGTAGTAAATGCAACAAACCTTTTATCGATAGTCTCTAAAGGACGAAGATTATGAGAAGTAAAAATTAATTGTCCTTTTCCATGGTCCGAAATAATTCTTATCAATTCACCTAATAAATATTCAAAAATTCCAGAATCAAGTTCATCAATTGCAACTGTCACTGTTGGATTATTAAAAATAACAATTAACAACTGTAAAATAGAAATAATCTTTTTAATGCCTTCAGATTCATATTTAAGAGCAATTACACTTTCACCACGCTTTGAAACGAACTGAATTCGAATTCCTTTAGTATTATCTTTGAGATAATCTTCACCAAGCTCACGTATATCAACATTTAATCCTGGAATGATTTGTTCAAGAACAATGTTCATATTTTTAATAATTTTCTTTAACAAATCTAGAAAATCATATGGTATTAATCCATTACCATCTATAGGAATACCAATTTTGCCAATAGCTGCAAAACCTTCATTTTCAATTCTAAAGGCGAGTGGCAAAGCATCAAAGCTAATTAATGCAGAGTCTTTAACAGAAAGAACAAATAAATTTCTATTACCGTAGTCCTTCAATAATAAAATTGATTTAACTATACTGTCATTAGAAGCATCAGCAATTATGTTCAAAAAATCATTAGAAAAAATGAAGGAAGTCCCCGATTTATAAGCCATTTTTTTTGCGACAATTACATCAGTTATCTTTTCTTTATCCTTTATCAATTCATTGTATTTTGTTTGAGGTCCAAATGGTTCCCCTTTTGTTGTGTCAATCACAGGACTCAAACGGCTAATACATTTATCATTTTCATAGATAGAGATTAAAAGAGATTCATCATAAATTACTGAATAGTAAGGGTTCTTATCTTCCACTAATCCTACCTCTTTTTTTAAAGAAAAGGAATAATGCATATAAGTTATTTTATTTAAATCAGTCAAAGAAAACTTGATCATAAAGCTAGCATTGCTTGAACCAAAAGAAATTAATTCATATGCATTTTTAGGAACCCTTCGTCCAGAAATTGCACACTTCACAATTTCAATAAAATCTATTAAAGCAGTTTTTCCACTTCCATTTTGGCCATATAGAGCAAGAATATTAGCATTTGACTTAGGCTTCTTTTGAGAAAAATCAATTTCTCCATATTTAACATTTTTAAAATCCTTAATAACAATGGCATCAATCCTTATATTTGGCATATTTATCTCTCCTTAAGTATAAACTATTTTATCACTTTTTTCGATTTATTTCAATGCTTAATTTAAAAAAAGATATTTTTTATTTCGATTTTAAATTTAGTTATTCGCTTTTATCCTACAAAAATATTATATATCCTTGATATTTTTTACTCATCATTCTCACCTATTTCAAAGATTCTATTCACATTTGGTGCACTAGCAAATACATCGTTATCCAACAATGATTTTGGTGACACATTATTTCTATTTTCAGCTAAAGAGGCACAAGAAATTGAGATGACACTTTTATTGTTTTCCCTTTCTTTTTTCATAAAGTAAAATGAATGAAAAGGAAAACCTAATGATAAAATATTTGAGTTATGGGTTGTAAAAAATATTTGCTCATTAGGTCCAAGCATAGCAACCATAGTTGATAAAATTGCTGCCTCTACATCAGAATTTACATACGAAAATTGCTCATCAATTAAATAAATTTCATTCCTATGATGTTTAATTGAAAAAATAACATTAGCAATATTAAAACCATATTTTGTTCCACTTGATAAAAATGGTATACTTGAAAGATTATTTCCTTCTTGTACTATTATTTTTCCAATATTTTCATGATCGATAACATATGCATTGTCAGCGTCGTTACTCTTATATACTGAAGTAATTGACTGATCAAGAGTTTTTAGTACTTGATTTAAAATATGTAAATAATCTAAGTTTTCTTCTTCTGAATCTCCATTATAAAAATCAATTGCTTCGAAGTTATTTTCTGTAGCTGGTAAAGCTACATGCCATCCGCTATCAAAATCTACATTATTTAAGCATTCAATATAATCCATGTAATTATCCTCAATAGCTGATAAATCCCTTATTTTATTTTCGTAAGAAGAAAACTTTGGTAAATTAACATACGCATGTGAAACCAAAATTTTGAAATCATTTTTGTCATTTATTGTTTTAATTTTAAATTTATGTAAAACATCATTATCCGTAATATCTATTTCAATGTAAGAATTTGCATAATTAAAATTAACTATTGACATAATTATATTTTTTTCTTTACTAGCTAAAAAGTCGAGAATTCGCCAAATACATTTTACAAGTGAAGTTTTACCACTAGCATTAGCTCCGACAAAAATATTTAATTTTTTGTATCTAAATGTTGGTACATTAGCTAAATTTTCATTTGGAATAAGTGTGTTTCTCAATTTTATAGGATATGAAAAATTAATATCAAAATTTGAAAATGAGAGAATGTTATCTAGTTTTAAATTAATAATCGGCATTTTAAGACCTCCAAAATTCAATTTTTTTGAATAATTACACTATTATTATTCCCCACAATCTATTATTTTACAAGTGCAATTGAAGATTTATTATTTTTATTTTTCTTACAGTTTTTATTGGAAGCATAATTAAGCAATAAAAATCGACCAATTTAGCATTGCAATGCTGTTTTGGTCGAATAAGTTAATAATACATCATTGATTTTATGAATTCATAAAATCTTGGAAGAACAAATTGAATCTTACCGTAAGCAGGTGCATAAATAATTCCTTTTTTTATTAACCTATCGCGGTAAATACTAAAATAAGAATTATTTATTTCAAGTGTTTTGATTAATGATTTTATGCTAACAGGATTATTTGTCTTAATAGACATCATAATTTTTTGTTCAACGTCAGATAGTTCACTCCAAATTTTTTTATATACATACTCCTGAAGATATTGATCATATTGAGATAAAATATCCTCATCTGCCTCTTTTTTTCCATCTTTAAATAAAAGATAGCCTAGGACCTGGTAAGCATAGGCATAACCATTTGTCATTTTCGCTAGCTCCATGGCTTCTTCTTCATTAACTGCAAATATTTTTTTGTAAGACATTGCAATCGAAGATAAATTTAAAGGCGAGAGATTAATTTTAGGAGCACGATATAAAAATGTTAGCGATTTATCATCTTGCAATTTTGAAATATTTTCATAAAGCCCTGTCATTAATAGATAAACAGGAAAGTCAAATCTGACGAGTGATTGAAAGGTTTTCGCAAAAACTCTCATATATTCATTGCTTGTGACCTCATCGATTGTAATTAATACTTTTTTCTTCTTTTCTTTTATTTTTTCAAGCATTTTCTTAACTAGTGTTTCGGAGGTTAATGCCGGAACATCTCCTTCTATAGAAAATGATACCCCCTTAAATGAAAAGCTAAACTCTTTTTTTACAAAAAGTTTTTTTATCTTTGAATTCTCATAAAGTTCTGAAGCTAGGCCTTCAATTAAATCTTTATCAGGATTTAAATCAACAATTATCCAGTCTTCCATTTCATAAAAGGCTTTTGTTAAAGCCGTGATTAAAACAGTTTTACCACTTCCTCTAATTCCAGTAATAACATATAACTGATTCGTTGAAGGTTCTTGCGTAAAGCTTTCAATTACTAAATCTGTATCCTTGATTCGATAAATATAATTAAGCGGTTTTTTTCCAAATGATAAGGTAAAAGGATTGTTCATAAAATCACCCTCCACTTATATTCTATATTTATGACTTAACAATGTCAAATGATTTTTATAACTTTTTATAAGTTTTTATAACTTTTTGTTTCTTTTATAACTTTTTAT
>CAZWLD010000050.1:0-1294 GCA_964634685.1 uncultured Anaeroplasmatales bacterium | reverse complement strand
ACTTTTTATAAGTTTTTATAACTTTTTGTTTCTTTTATAACTTTTTATAAGTTTTTATAACTTTTTGTTTCTTTTATAACTTTTTATAAGTTTTCAAAAAAAATAGAAGCTATGCCTCTATTTTAATTGTTTTAGTTCGCTTTGAATTTAAATTTTTGATTTCATATCCACCGCTAATCTCTTTAATAGTAAAATCTATGAATTTTGTTTTTCTTAGATATTCACTTTGAACCATCATCATAAAATCATCCCAAAGATTATTGTATAAAACCGTATATGGACACAGCTTTTTCGCAAAGTCCGAGTGAGTTTTAATTCGATCTAGAGACAAATCATACTCTAAACATAAATCAACAGCAAGACTTGCAGTTTTTTTCATCGTTAAAATGATATCATTTCCTTGATTTACACACATTTCAATGCCAATTCCGTTTTTATTTCCGCCGCCAAGATAATAACCATTAGCTCCAATGTCTTTCGTTCCATCGCCAGCATGCCAAGCAATCTCATCGTCTGGAATATGTTGATAAATGGAGCTTTGATCAACCGTATAATGCCAAGATAGTGAGGTAACATTTTGAATAGCTAAATTCGTGATATAGTTGCTGTGGTTTTTGGCATCAGCGGTTTTACTAATATTACCCGTATCATGAATCACAATCCATTCGATTTTTCTTTTCGTGCCAGGGCGGGCTTTGGTTTTTGTTTTAATCAAAGCTTCAATAATTTCTTGGTCTTCTGTCATAAAATAGAAATCATCATGGTTACGTTTATAGGAATATCCAGAATTGCCTCCATAAACCATAAAGGAATAATCCTCCTTCATTTGATATTCATAGATGAATTCCTCAAATTCTTGTAAATCATCTTCATAAATATTTATCGTAACGATATATTTTTCATTGTCAATTGTGCATTCGAGTTTGGTTTGACCTGGCTTTTTAGCGATGATTTTTTTGTTTTTGACAACAATATTATCATTGCTCAATTGATAATTTTTGTGGGCAAAATCATATTCATCACCAACATAAAGAATAGCATTGGTTTCTGTCTTGTTTGTGGTTTGGTTCGTGGTTTGATTAGTTGTTTGATTGGGGGTAGTTGTTATCACATCCTTGTTTCCGCAGCTTCCTAAAACGATAATAAAAAAAAGAATAAAAATTCTTTTCAAATTATCTCTCCTCTCACAAGTAGTTTAAAGGATTTATTACTTGTAATCAAGTTGTAATATTTGGCAAGGATTTTTATTCAAAAAATATAATTCCTAAAATGTGGAAAAAAGCCTTAGGTATAA
>CAZWLD010000049.1:0-12336 GCA_964634685.1 uncultured Anaeroplasmatales bacterium | reverse complement strand
GTATAAGCCTAAGACTTTTGTGTAAAATTATTCTATGCTGATTGTAGTCCTTTGATTTCTACGCCATAAACTCCAACATTTCCAGCACCACTAGGTTTTTCAAACGTAAATTTAACATTAACAACATTAGTAGAATCAATCTTTACTGTAAATGTTGTATGATTAGAGGCACCATTAGTTGTATTAACTGAAATTGTTTGAGCAGTTCCAACTGCATTTCCGCCAGCATCTAAGCCTTGAACAATAATACTACTAGCTGTTGCATTATTTAAATAAGCATCAACAATAACTTCTAAATTTTCACTTGTAATATTAGATAAAGCAGGTGAAATAAAGTAATGTCCGTTAGTTTTTAATGCTAATAGTTTGTTTGATCCAACTGTATATAAATTACCAGGATTTGAGAACTTCCAACCATCAATTGCAATTGATGAAGATGAACTAGCAATCAAGAATGATTGATTAAGAATTGTTTCATATGCAGGTTCTTCTGGTAATACAGTAAATGTTAATACAGCAGAAGTTGTTGCTTCATTTAAAGTAATTGTATAAGTTAATTTAACAACTACAGCTTCACTTCCTGCGGCAGGACGAGTTACTGTACCATCATTTGCGATAACAGCAGTATTGTCAGAAGCCCAAGTAATTGTAGTTCCATAATTTGGATCTGTTGTAGGTAATGTAATGTTAGCAGTAATCTTTGTGAAATCAAATCCTGTTCCAAATAATGCAACGATATCAACATCTTCTACTTTATCTTTATCAGTCATTGAAGGCTTAACTGTTACTTCGAATGCTTTTGTATCAGTTACTTCATTCAATGTGATTGTTGCAGTTAAAGTTACAACAGTTTCAGTTGCAGGTAATGCTACAACCTTACCTGTGTTATCTAATACTGCTTCATTGTTAGAAGCCCAAGTAATAGCTGATTCAAAATATGTACCTACAGAAGGTAATGTGATTTGTTGATCAACCTCAGTTAAAGCACTCTCATTGTCAATTGTTAATGAAGCTTTATCTTTTGCTACCTTATCAGCATCTGTGAAAATGAATGATGTTGGGTCAATTAAATCTGTACGAACTTGAACATTATCGAAAATACCAACTATTACACGTAATGTTACTGTATCACCAACTTGAACATATGAAGGTAAATCGATATTTGCTTTATACCAGTTAACAGTTTTTCCATCAGCGTCAGTTAATACTGAGTTACCAGATTTATTGAAGCTTGTTAATGTTACACCTTTTAAGATTACTACTCTTGATAGATAATCTTTAATATTTGCAACTGAAGTAAGCTCAACACCTTCAACAGAACCTTCTAATGTGATAGCTTCAACAGTACAGTTAGAAATTTCATATAATCCCTTGTAGATTGCTAAATCTCCAGTTACCTTTACGGCTGTACCAACTGTATAAGTATCTAATACACCTTGGTTATAAGCAACAACACCAAAGCCATCATATTCAATAGTATAAGTCTTAGCATCAATTTTTCCTGTATAGAAACCAACGAATGAAACACCTTTTGTTCCATCTTTCATTGCATATGCAGCTTCTGGTTTGTAAGGAGCATCAGCGAATGTTGCGATTAAAGCTTCTTTGGCTGCAGTAACATCAGCAATTAATGTTGCTTTTTCAACTGAAGTAGTATCTAATACTAAGTATTTCTTAGCAGCTGTAATTTGAGTTGCGTATGCTGTATTGATTTCATCAAGAGCAGCAGCAATGGCATCATCTAATCCTGCTTCCCAAGCTAAGACAACAACATCAACAGTCTTAGTTGCTTCAGCTTCATTTAAAGTCAATTTAGCTGTTAAAGTAACAGTTGCATTTCCTTGTTCAGCTGTAGGACGAACAACAGTACCATCTAATGCAAGTACAGAAGTGTTGTTTGATAAAGTCCATTCAACAGCGATTGCATAGCTTGCTTCTGTTGGTAAAACAACATTATTATAGATACCAGCTACGTTATATCCTTTTTCTGTTAATAATGCCGCTAAATCAATGCTATCAACCTTTTCTTGATCAGTCATTGCATGTCTTACAACTACTTCGAATTCTTTTGTAAGCTTAACCTCACCAATAGCAATTGTTGCGGTTAATGTAACAAAAACATCTTCGCTTGTTAATACTACTACTTTACCAGTATTATCTAATGTTTCAGGCTTATTTGAAACCCAAGTAATTTCTGAACCATTAGCTCCAGTTGCTGGTAAAGTAAGTTGTTGACCAACGTAGTATAAAGCTTCTTCGTTATCAATTACTAAAGCCTCTTTATCTCTATTAACTTTACCTAAATCTGATAAAGCTAAAGCTGAGCCATCTGCAATACGTAATTGAACAGTAGTTTTATATATAGCAACATAAGCATCAAAAGTTACATAATCGCCAACAGCAAAATCTTCACCTAAGGCTGGGAATTTAAATCCTGGGATTGTGTTGCCATTAGCATCAGCGAAGAAAGTATTATTTCCATCAACATTTTGAATTAACATATCAGTAAATGTATATAGGTTAGACATTTGCTCTGAAGTTACTTGTGATAAATCAGTCACTGCTTCTTGTACGAATGTGTATTCTACTTCTTTAGTTTCAACAGCAGTAATATTTGATACTTCATGTAAACCATTGTAGATTGATAAAGCTCCAGTAACATATACGAATGTACCAGGAGTAACAGGCATTCCACTAGCAGCTAAGTCTTCAGCTTTAGCAAAATAAATATCGATTGAATATCCTTCATATTCGATACAAACATTCTTTTGCGAATCATATGTTCCAGTAACTACACCACCAACAGAAATACTTCCGCTTGATAATTCATAAACATATTGTGGTTTGTAAGCTGTAGCTTTAACAGTAGCTAATAAAGCTTCATATGCAGTTTTAGCTTCAGAAACTGTTTCTTTAGCTTCAAGATCTGTCGTAGCTGGAGCTTCAGTAAAATGCTTAGCTACTTCAGCATTAATTCCATCAATGCATTGTGCTTTATAATCAGAAAGACATCTAGCATATGCTGCAGAGTATGATTCTGCGGCCTTTGCAGCTTCTAAAGATGCATATGCAGTTCCATCTCCCATATTATACCAAACCTCAGTAACACCAGCAGTTGGATTTGTTAGATCAACCTTATAGTCTTGATCAACATCCTTTACCCAAGTTGTTCCTTCAATTGCATTTATTAAAATAAATCCAAATTCTTTGTAAGTATTTTCCTTAAGGTCTCGGATAAAGTAAGTATATCCTGTTTCTGGATCTAATTTCATCTCACCCATTTTGTCAAATGTTTTATTGTCAGAATCTCCAGGAATAGTCCAGTTGTATACTCTTGTTTGTAAAACACCTAAATAGTGAATTTTAATTGTTTTTGTATACGTAACAGGAGCTTCAGTTGTTGTGTCCTCTGTTGTTGTACCTTCAGTGGTAGTATCAACATTTGTTGTCGTATCGCTGTTTGTTGTATTGTCACTAGTAGTGTCTTGCTTTGTTGTTGTATCACTAGTAGTGTCTTGATTAGTTGTTGTGTCACTACTTGTTGTGTTTTCTGTAGTAGATTCAGTTGTAGTTTCTTTTGTTCCACATGCAACTAAACAGCATCCAACAATTAAAACGGTTAATAAAGATAATAATACCTTTTTCATTTTAATTTTTCCTCCTTTTTTATTATCTCTACTTACAGTCTATCACAAATACTGATATTTTTAAAGATATTTAAAAATAATTTACATGAATTTTACAAATAATCAGATAATATTATTTACCCAAAAAAAAGGAAAATGAGTAATTCTTTATATAGATTCTTGAAATGAAAATAGCTTTTAGTTTAGATATTTGAATTCACTGCTGTGATTAGGTGAATTGTTCTTTTTCCTAATTAAAAAAAGTGCTAGATTATAGCAATTCATCTAGCAACAAAAAATACTTCATTTTTTCTTCCTCTTTTTTAATGTTTAGCATTGTAAAAAGCTTTTCTTCTTTAAAGCCCGGATAAGCTTTGCCATAATCGCCTCTAAAATTATACTTTATACTTCGATAAAGAATGGCAATATCATGATACCTATTAGCAATTCCCATTAAGCCTAAATCGATAAAACCAACGAATTTTTCACCATCACAAATGATATTAGGTAAGCATAAATCACCATGTGACAATACCAAATCATCATTCGGTTTATTTTGGCGTAAATATGCCAAAATTTCCTCAAAGCTTTGGAATTCGTTTTTAGTAAAGGAATCCATTTCATCGAAACAACCAGGGTTTTTATTTTTGCCAAAATCATACATTGTTTGTGCGGTATCTTGTAAGTTTAAATTGCTAATATCAACACTCCACAAGGCTTTTACCGCATCCATTGCAAGCTTAAAAAGCAAATCAGGATTTTGCATATATTCTTTATCACAAAGCATTTTCCCTTTAAGTTTTCTTTTTAAAAGATAGATTTTGTTTTCTTGGATTTCAGAAGCTAAAAGCTCAGGAATTGGAAGCTTACCTTGAAGAGCTTTTGCTATTTTGATCTCATTTTCAATATCAAAGCTTAGGTTTGAAATTTTTAAAATATAATCATCAAAAATATAGACAACAGAATCACTTTTTCCAATATCATCAACGGTGTAACTTAAATTATTAACATATTTTCTTATTGAGCTTGGGAGAGCTTTAAAATCTAATTCGTTCATGAAAATCGCCTAAATTATATATTTTGTTTTTAAATGGTTCAAGCTTGAGAATGATAATAAACCATCCTTTTGAAGCCTTCCTATAATGATGCCCTGATCAACACCAATTTCATTAGCAAAATCAATTATTCGTTGTTCAGTAAAATTTTTCAAAGAAACAAAGTCTTTATATTTATCCGATGGAATTAAGGCATCCTGAGCGAATTTATCCGCATCTATTTCCATTTGTTCATTATAATCCTCGTTTATATGCCCTAAAACGATATGGCCAATTTCATGGAAAAAGCTAAACCAAAAACGATCAGAATCCTTTCCCCGAGCGGATAAAGCTACTACTATTTTATTTTTATCATAAAAAGTCGCTCCATGAAGATATGAACCTTCTAGGTGGGGCAATAATACAAGAGATATTCCTGATTTTTTTAATTCATCGACTAAAGTAGTATAAAAATCTTCAATTCTTTGGTTTGTCATTTTTCTAAATAAGGGGATATTATTGCTTAAGTAATTGATATTGATGGGGCTTGTTTGATGACTTCTAGCTTCAAGCTTAGCCTTTTGAGCCCAAGCCAATAAAGCATAATTGGATTTTTCACTTTCACTAATTCTTCTCCAAAGAACATTTAGATTGTTATTTTCTAATAACAATCCTAAACGATTTACTTCAAAAAATTTTCTTAAATTAATTACTTTTTCAGTTACTTTATTAGTTTTGGGAATCCAATTTAGGTTTGACATTTCCTTATAAGGAAATTTTGAAGCTATTTTTATATCATTTTCCATATTGTTTTCTTCTTCAATTTTGAGTAATTTTTCTCGATAAATAGCTTCTAAATTAAGCCAAAATTGGGCTTCAATTCCTAAAACCATTTCTAATCGTACCGCAACATCAGTTGTTAAGAGGACTTCTCCATTAATAAGCTTACTAATATGCTTTTCTGATAATTCCATGCGCATTGCGAATTCCTTTTGGGTTAAACCTCTTTCCCCTAATTGTTCTTTGATAGAATATCCTGGTGGAATCGCGACATATGTTTTACTTGACTTCATAAATAATTACCTCCTTATTATTTATAAGATGCCAATTAATGATAATCGATAATCTCAATAATACTGGCAATTTGAATATTACCATCCTTATCTACTGTGAATCTATATGGGGCTTCTAAATCCATTGCATACTGTCATTCCTATCACCAATTAAAGCATGACATCTACCAATTCTAAATCTTATCAACATCTCTACTGATGAAATAGCTTTAATCTGATCTATGCGGGCATTGATTTTTATTGCCATTTTTGTACCGTATTTATTTTGGGCAATCGATTTATTTGTGCAAATTTTTTCGATGTTTTTATTTCTATAAATAATTTCCAGATGTATCATCTCCAATTTACCTCTAAGGTACATTTATATTCTATGCTTATATGCTTTACTAGTCAACCAAAAATTTACCTATGAGGTAAATAATTAAATTATCCTTTCATTTTAAATCATAAATTTTTCTAAAAAAAATGGTCTCTTTCGAGACCAAAATTTTTTAAAAAATCTTCTTAGTTAATTGAATTTAAAACATGAGCAACTGAGATTTTGAAGTTTGTGGCTGTATCTAATTCCTCATTATAAGCTTTTCCAAACATATCTTCATATGTTCCTAAAACCTTAGCGCCCTCCTTGAAGGATAATAATTGTGGAGTGAAGTTTTTCTTAACATCATAAGTATTGTATAATTCACTCTTTTGAGTATCAGATAAGCTATTTGCGTCTAAATAATAAATTACTTTAACATTTAAGGTTTGTGCAGTTGAATTTAAATCGTTGATTCTCGCTTGGCAAGCTTCGCAATCTTTCTTTCCATAGAATAAAATGAATTCTTCCTTGTTATTCATTTTCTTTTTGAATTCAGAATAACTAATTTTATCAAAAACATGAGTTGTCGATAAGCTTGAATATGTATCATTTATCTTCTTCTTTTCAGTTGGAAGATTAGTAAATACGATAACAGAAACAACGACAACAAGTGCAACTGCTAAAATAATGATTGCATTTCTTGTTAATTTTACTTTTTGTTTATTATATTTCTTAGCCATAGATAAAACTCCCTTAATTAATATTCGTCTTATATATTGTATCATTTAAAGGATAAATATTCAACAACTTTTTTTATTTTCCCAAGATGTTAATGAGAAAATAAAATATTCGTTTTCGATTTTTGGGATATGGAGAGGATTTAAGCTCATCTTTCTATTATTTATTCTAGATATTTTGTGTGCCATATTTATATATTTATTAGGAATTGAAAAAATTTTTGACCACTTTTTTGACCACTTTTTTGACCACTTTTTTGACCACTTATCTTATGTTCGATTAATATACACTGGTATTTTTTATAAGATTAAAAATTAGGAATAATTACCATTATTAAAGTTCCAGATGGAAATAGGGTAACAGGCAGAAATCCAATTTCATTAATCTATTATCTTACTTAAATCTTACTTAAAATGTTACTTATTTCTATATGACATTATATCTTTATAGTGAAAATATGTAAGATGAGGATTCATATTATTTAAATAAAAAAATCAAGAAATTTGCGCAGCAGGTTGCTGCAAAATTTCCTTAACAGAAATTACTTGTGAATTGCGAGATATTTTTAATTACTTTGAATGATTATTACTATATGATTAGGATACAATCACATTTCCTCAAATATTAAGAATTTTTATTATAAATATTAGTCTAAAAAATGTCCGCATCCCCAAAAAGCTCATATAATAGTTACCAATTATGGTAATTAATGTAAAAGAAAAAAAAGAATCATATCTAATGAACTATGTATATATAAAAAATGAAGATTTATAATTATGCAAATCTAATAAAATCCATATAATTGGGCAGCACCCTGTTGCCCAATTTCGTATGATGTAAATTTTTGAACAAATCTGCTATATGTTCTGCACTCATAAGCCTTCTTTGTTATTGGTTTATTAACATACTACTACTTCAACCATTTTTATGAGTTTGGTTTATATACCACAACTTTATTTTTTGAAGTAAAGATAATGATAAATGATTGTTGCTAATGTCCTCAATTGAATTTTAAAGCCATAAAAGGATAAAATCTAATACAAAAAAAGGGTTATCCCCTTATTTTATACAATCATTAATTATCTTTTCAACAATCTCTTGAATATTTAAATCTGGATTTTCGCAGTAATATTCAAAGCCACAGTAAGTGGTCTTCCTTTGATTGGAGATATTTGACAATCCAATTTGATTGTTAAGTCTGATTATTTTAGCTCGTTCTATTGCTGCTTTAACATCATCTAAAGTAATAGTTGAAAGAATTGCTTTAAATTCTTTTTCCCTTTTATATTCATCAATATTACTGTATTTCTTGTTAAAAGCGCTATTTACATCATGAACATATTCTTTTCTATGCCCTCTAGATACTGTTATATTTTTCTTGTGCAAACAAATCCACAGATCAAATGTTAAATTTGAATAACCTAATTGATAATCAACTAATTGATTCGCATCCTTGATATCCTTAAGTAATTCTTCAAATTTTTTTCTTTGAAACTCCTCATTATGATCTTCTATATCTTGTATATGAAAAAAGGGGATTTTCAAAAATGCAAAGCCTTTCGCATGACTAGAGGGATTAACTTTTACTCTAATTTCTGGCTTATACACGCAATTCTTCTTTTTATTTGGACAAGCATTAATTAGTAATTTTAGATGCTCAAAATAAAGTTTCTCGCACTGACCTTCTACAGTTAATGAATAGGTTGAGTTTTGATATCTTTTTTCCATTATTTACTCTCCTTATTCATTATTTTTTCAAACACCTCAGATAAATCAACATATTCAATAGCACCATATTTGTTCATAAAATAATTATTGATATAATCCGTTGTGTTTCTTGTTGGATTATTGGAATTCGTCAAAAAATCTGATAATTTATAGAATTCGCTTATATTAGTTTCTCTATCTTTTTCAACAAAGCACATCTCATCTCTTCTAAAAACATTATTATTTAAATAAATAGGATTATGAGTATTGAATATTAATTGAGCGTTAAATTTATTTATATCCGGATTATGATATAAACCGACAACGCTCATAACAACCATTGGATGTAATGAGGCATCTAATTCATCAATTATCAATGTTACACCATTTGTTAAAGAATGAACCAAAACGGGGATTAAATCAATAAAATGTAGTGTTCCTGTTGACTCGATTGTTCTTGATGGAATCAAGATTTTTTTTCCTTCAATTTCTAAGGCTGATAATAATGTTGGAAAATCACTATCACCTTTTCTTGTATAAAACATTTTTGTAGCTAAGACCCCAATTTTTGATACAGAATTATAGATTTCCTTTGGAACTTCAACAAGCTCCTTTTCCCTTGAAGCCATACCAAATCGAAAATCTTCAAAATTATTAAACACCAAAAGCTTTTCGCTAAACCACATATATACTTTATTGTAGATTTCTTTCGAAACTAACGATCTAAATTCTGTGGATAAAAACAGTGATTTTTCTTCAATGTTTGAATCAAATAGTTTTTGATATGAATCTAGCAAATTGTTATTAAAGCCTTCATTAATCATATCAGGTTTAATGTTTTTATAGTAAACATTAACCCCTTGATTTGTTCTATAAAAAATTTTTTTACTGTCAATTTCCAAAAATTCTTCTAATATTTCTCTTTTAGATTCCGAAACAAATTTACCTAAGGTGAACTTTAGAAAATAACGATATAAAGAATTATCATATTCAAATTCAATATCAAATTCAATAGGTTCTTCTACCTCGTTATATATGAAAGGAATTAAACTTAAATCTCCCGAAGTCATATTTCCTCTGATATTTTTAGGATTAGAAATATTTCCATTTAAAATAATATCTTTGAACCTTAAAAAAGCTTCTATTACTGTCGTTTTTCCTGAAGCATTTGGACCATACACGACGCCAGAAGATAATATTTTCTTTGAATTGCTATTAGCCATCAATAAGCTATGAGACAGGTCCTTAACTCTCGTTGCCTTCATAGAAAAATCAAACCCATTTTTAAAAGACTTATAATTTTTTGTTTTAAAGCTTATTAACATAAGATATCTTCCTTTCTTATCTATTTCTATATCTATTATAGCACAAAGGAAAATAAAATAAACATCAAGATGCCATTTTTTTGCATTTCAAATGAAAAAATATCACTTGATAAAAATGAAAATCTAATAAAAAAACCTTATTAAAACCATTCCTATTTGTTTAATTAATATAACAATAAGTTTCTCTTCATGGGAATTAGACTTTGAAATTATATTGATCAATGATCCCTATGGGATTTGTCCAACAGGTTGTTGGATAATTTCATCTATTTTTTTATTCTATTTCTCTCGCAGGTTGCGAGAATAATTCATTTTTGCTAAATTCTTTAGCTTTCTGGCTTAGTATCATTGATGCACTCCAATTATTTTTTTGTTTTTCCTTGGCATACCATAACTAAAGTATTTCCTCATAAAATCAAAAGTCTGTCAAAATAAATGTTATTATTGTAAACCCCAGGGAATTTGGGGCACAGGTTGCGCCCTAATTAAGGATGGTATAAAAATAAATGAAAATTATCATTTTTGAACCTCTCATAATTATTGTTAATTGACATTTTATTTAATTTTAAACTAGAAGAATTCAATCAAAATAATTTAGGGAGTAACCTAAGATAATTTGAAGTGATTTACACCAAATTGTTTAAGGTTACTCCCTTTAGTGATATAATCGAATTGTAATAAAAAAGTAAAGAAATAAAAAAAGATAGATAATCTCAACCTTGGAAAAGTTACTTTATCTATCTACCAAAAGGCAATAATATGATAACATTAATCCTTAATAATTACAATTCCTTAGATGATTTATTTTTATTCATATATATCAATAAATACTATAAAGAAATGGCTGATTTAAAATCGTTCAAACTAAAGTGTTGCTGTGGAATTAAAGGTAACTGCATTAAATATTGTTCATACGAAATTAAGCTTATCATTAATGATAAGACCGTAACCATAAAGATTCAGCGAATATATTGTAAGCATTGTAAGAAATCCCATACAATAAGTATCTTTAAATACCTCATTAGTTAGATCTGAGGATGTAGATAAAACTTCAGTTGTTGTAGGACTTATTAAGCTTCTTTCATAAGCCTTCATAGCTATTTGGTTTATTACCTTGCTTCTACTCCAACCATTTTTATGTGTTTGATTAATATACCACAGCATTTCTTCATGGGAATTAGACTTTTTAATTATTTCAATTATAGTTCGCCATGGTATTAGTCGACCAGGTTGGTCGGTAATTTCTTGATAAGTGAAAGTTCTCGCAAATTTTGCCATATAAATAAGATTATCAGTGGAAAATCCCTTTCCATACTCCCCTAAATCTGAAGACAATCTTTCAATGTATTTATTTCCCTATGTTTTTCTTTGGTTAATAATCGTACCTATCTCATAATAGGTCATAATCATTGCACTATTAACTACCGCAATAGCTTTATTTTGGTTGTTCCTAATAGTTTCTTTGATTTTTTGCAACTCAGTAAAATAATCTTTCTCAATAATCGTATTTTCTTTTGCCTAAACCATATTTTTTATCCTTTCTTTCATCAAAAAAATTAGTTATCTTTTTTACCTTCATTAAGCTTTCTTTCTAGATATTCAGGTAATTCCTCTAAAATCTTGTATTTAGAAATACCAAGAGGACTATGATTATTTTTTAAAGAGGTTTTAGCTACAAAGCTATCAGCTTCCTTACATAATAGCAATCCCACAGTGTCATTATCAACACTTGTTTTTTCTAGTTCATCGATTGCATTGACATAAAAAATCAATTGTCCTAGATTAGCAGGCTGAAACTTACCTATCTTAACTTCAATGACAACGTATGCATGAATTTTTGTATGATACAATAAAAGGTCTATAAAAAACTCTTCATTGGTTGGAGTGACTAATCGATATTCTCTTCCTACCAAACTAAATCCAGGACCTAATTCTTGAAGAAATCTAATGATATTATCGACCATTTGATTTTTTAAATCCTTTTCGGTTTTAATCTTTTCCTTATCTAAAAAATCAAATACATAAGTATCCTTAAACAATTCATTAGTCAAATCAGAGGAAGTAGCTAAAGCTTCAGTTGTTGTAGGACTTATTAAGCTACGCTCATAAGCCTTCATAGCTATCTGGTTTATTAACATACTTCTGCTCCAACCATTTTTATGTGTTTGGTTTATATACCACAGCATTTCTTCATGAGAGGTGGATTTTTGCATAATTTCAATTATTGTTCTCCATGGAATTTGTGCACCAAGCTGGTGCGCAATTTCATATGAAGTAAATTCATAAGCAAATCTCGCCATGTATTCTAGATTTCTCTTTGAATAGCCTTTACCATATTCTTTCAAATCATTAGCTAAATTTTTGATATATTTACTTCCCCAGGCTTTTCTTTGGTTAATAATCGTACCTATTTCATAGTAAGTCATAATCATTGCACTATTAACTACCGCAATAGCTTTATTTTGGTTGTTCCTAAAAGTTTCTTTGATTTTTTGTAAATCAGTAAAATAATCTTTCTCAATAATCGTATTT
>CAZWLD010000048.1:0-12935 GCA_964634685.1 uncultured Anaeroplasmatales bacterium | reverse complement strand
TTTTACCTCAGATTTTTATTTTTTATACCCTTATTTAATTTTGGGGAAACTCAAACTTTAATAAGGTGTTTGTGGGCGTAGCAGATGGAGGAAATTATGAAAATTGAAGAAATAATTAAAAATGAGCTTGGATTTTTAATGACTGACTACGGTTTCAACTTTGATTATAAGTCTAATGGAAAAGAAATATGGTGTAGTTTCACTAATAAATATGGAAGTGTTGATTGGTATTCTTATCAGCAATTTGGTGAATTTGAACTATCTATTGTAGAAAATGGTAGAGGAAAAAAGACTCTTGATTCTTTTAGAAAAAATGAAAATGCCATTTTAAAAATTGATAGGAATAAATCTTTTTTTGAATTACTTTTTAAAGATCAAAGAATAAGTTACTGGAAACAAATATCAAAGGCATTTAAAAAACAAATAGCAGATACAGGTTCTTTATTTGGCCTTACAATTGAAAAAAATATAAAGAATTAATATTACTTTGGCACTAATTAGAGAAGCACTTTATGGTGCAGCTCCTACATATTATATTTAATCTAGGTATCCTAGATATATTAAGTGGGTACATACAATTTACTGTGGCAGATTGTGACCCATTTTTTCTTTTATTAGCCCATATAGAATAAATTATAATCTTTTACTATTTTTTCAAATCTATAATATTTAGTAAATATATTCTATAATCTTATTTACACGAAGACATAGAGGATTATTCGAAGTATATTATTTTATACGCTTACAATAAAAATAAATATTTTCTTTAATATTTTAATAAATTATGATAAAATTGATTGAAGAGAAAGAAAGGTGTTTTTGATGATTTACGATCGAATTTTAGTTCGTTATGGTGATTTAACATTAAAAGGAAGAAATCAAAAGGTTTTTGTAAATATGGTTTTAGGTTTAGTTAAAACGAAGCTTAAAGGCACAAAAGCAACAATAGAAAAAACCTTTGATCGCTTATATATTTTATTAAATGGTGAAGACTATAAAGAGGTAATCAAAAGATTAGGATATGTTTCGGGTCTTTATTCCTATAGCTTAGTTGTTAAATGTGATAAAACCTTAGATTCAATTAAGGAAACAGCAGTTAAGCTTTTAACTGATGAGGTTCACTCACATAAAACCTTTAAGGTTGAAAGTAGAAGAGCTGATAAAACCTATCCTCTAACAAGCCAAGAATTATCCAAGGAGGTTGCTGGGTATGTATTAAAAACCATGGATGGAATGTTTAGCGTTGATGTTCATCATCCCGAGGTTTTATTAACAGCTGAGCTTCGTTTTGATGGTTGCTATTTATATACTGGCGAAATAAAAGGAATGGGAGGCTTCCCGGTTGGTGTTGCCGGAAAAGGACTATTGATGCTATCGGGAGGAATTGATTCTCCGGTTGCGGGATATTTAGCGATGAAGCAAGGGATAGAAATCGAATGTATCCATTTTGAATCAACACCCTTGACATCAATTGAATCAGCGCAAAAGGTCATTGATTTAGTCAAAAAAATGGCTATTTATGCCCCTCATAATCGGATTAGAGTTCATATGGTTCCCTTTAAGGATATTCACCAGCAATTGTTAGAGCATATTCCTGAATCCTATAATATTACCATTATGCGAAGAATGATGTATCGCATTGCGACAAAATTAGCGTATAAGAATGATTGCTTGGTTTTAGTAAATGGTGAATCGGTTGGACAGGTTGCAAGCCAAACCTTAGGAAGCATGTCGGTTATTAATAGTGTAACCAATATTCCGGTTATTAGACCAGTTTGTACATATGATAAGTTAGATATCATTGCCATTTCGAAAAAAATCGACACCTATGATATTTCAATTAAGCCATTTCAGGATTGTTGCACGGTTTATGTTCCTAAAAATCCAGCAACCGCTCCCCGCTTAGATAAATGTGAGCTTTACGAACAAAATTTTGATTATGAAAAATTTGTTGATGAGGCTGTAAATAATACTAAATACATCGATATAACAAGTGATTCAGATTTAGACATTACCTTCCTTGGTTTAGAGGTATCAGAGATTATTGATCAAATAAAGTAAAAAAATGGATGTAAATGTTTTGTATATCTTGTCGGATTATGCACATCATAATATCGACAGGAGGTGAACAACATTTATGTCAAACTACAACAATAGTAACAAATTAGTGGTTCCTGGCTCTAAACAAGCCGTTAACCAAATGAAATATGAAATTGCCAATGAATTAGGCGTAAATCTTGGACCTGATGCGACTAGTCGTCAAAACGGAAGTGTTGGTGGCGAAATCACTCGTCGTTTAGTGTCAATGGCTCAAAATCAATTAGGTAATTCTCAAATGGGTCAAAATAACCAAAATAATCGTTAATGATTTTATGAAGGACTATCATTTATTGGTAGTCTTTTTTTGTTCCGTTTTTCAAACTATATGGTATAATAGAAAGGTAATAGGTAAAAATTTAGCGAAAGGACAGGAATTCAATATGAAAAAATACATCTTTGTAAGCTTTGGCTTCTTTTTGATTTTTCTTGCGATGCTGTTAGGTATTATTTTTGAAATGCCATATATCAAAGAATATGATGAAATGATTTTTTCTTTTGTTCACAGCTTTAGAAATGATTTTTTTGATCATCTTTTCGTCATTGTTTCCTATATGGGTGAAGCAGTTACCATTGTTGGATTGTGTGCCTTTTTACTCATTTTGCCTAACCGAAGAAGAATTGGCTTGAGAGTATCATTAGTAGTTTTGGTGAGTGCTGTAATCAATTATGTTATTAAAACAGTAGTTGCTAGGCCTAGACCGGGTTTGATGTATTTTATCGCTAATCCGCCCTTTGATTATTCCTATCCAACAAGCTACTCATTCCCCTCAGGTCATTCGCAAACGGCCTATTTGTTTTATGTTGTTTTAGTTATTTTCTTAATTTGCAATTATGGTAGACATAAAAAAATGTATCCCTTTTATTTAGCTTTAGGATTTATCATTCCTGGATGTCTTCCTTTATCAAGGATTTATTTAGGTGTTCATTATCCTAGCGATGTTCTCGCTGGTATTTCCTTAGGCCTAATGTTAATTATGCTAGTAATGGGTTATATTAATAACATTCCTTATTGTCGAACCTTGATGGTAGAAATTGATCGTCCAAAGGGAACATATGATCCAGATTATCAATCGATTTACTATGAGGAAAATATGGGGTATGTTTGTGATTATTATAAGGAACGAAAAAAATACATGCGTTGCTATGTCTTAGGAATTGATGAAGCACCGAAAAAAATGCGCTGCCGAGTCATTGCTATTATCAAACGAAAAAATGATATTGATAATATTTTAGTTACCGTCCCTTGTCGCGTCAAAATGAAAAAGAAGGAAATAAAGGAACGAGTTTCCTTTATCGAGGACTATTACGAATATTCAATTAGGATGCTTTAGGGGGTTATTTATGAAGGTACTAGTAGTTGGATTAGTAAATATGGAAACGAATTTAAATATTGGCGAATTTCCAATTTATTATCAACCAATTGAATTTGCTTTTTTTAAAACAAAAACGGCACCATCAGGGGTTGGACTTAATTTGTCGTTAGCCTTTCAAGCCTTAGGTGATGATGTTTCTCTTTATAGCTTAGGAGCCGATGATTCCTTAAATAAAGCAATTGTCGATTTTTTAGATGATTGTAAATTAAATTATCATTTTGAAAAGAATTTAAAGGAAACTCCAGAATCATTGGTCTTATATGATAATCAAGGTAAAAGAAAAATTTATTGTGATTTAAAGGATTGTCAAGAAAAGCCTTTGTCTAAAATTGAAGAAGAAAATTTTGATTTAGCATGCCTAACGAATATTAATTTTTCAAGACCATATTTAAAAAAATATAAAACTCAAGGAGTTAAAATTGCTTGTGATTGCCATGTTTTAACGGATATTCATGATGAATTTAACCGTGATTTTTTGGAATATTCCGATATTTTATTTATTTCCGATGAAGGAATCAAGGATCGATATTATTCCTTTATGCAGGATTTAATCAAGGAATATGATAAAGAAATTATTGTTATTTCTCGCGGCGCCCAAGGAACTCTTATGTATGTTAAAAAGGATGGAACTATTACTCATCATGAGGCCTATCCTTGTCAAAAAATTGTTAACACACGTGGGGCTGGAGATTCTTTATTTACAGCCTTTAATCATTATTATTTTAAGACCTCTGATCCATATTATGCAATTAATATGGCTATAAAATATGCTAGTAAAAAAATTGAATATAGTGGTGGCGCCTTAGGCTTTATGAAGGAAAAGGAATTTGAGGAGAGTTGATTATGGAAGAAGAATTATTTGAAGAATATGAAATGACGGATTATGAAAAAGCCTTTATGGTTATGTATTACATTGATGAGGATAATTCAATAAAGATGAAAAAGGATATCATCGATAAGGCTTTAAAAATATGCCCGGATTATTTTATGGCTTATGTTGAATTAGCCAGCATCACTAAGGATTACTATAAGGAAATTGAGCTTTTGCGAAAAGCAGTTGAAATCGCTCGAAGAATCTCAACTAAAAGCTTAGATGACGTTACGAAATATGTTGAAGTTATGATTATTTCGCAATATGTTGAGGCTTTAAAAATTTTAGGAGAAGCTTATTGCGAGCACGGAAGATTTGAAGAGGCTATTGAAATCTTTGAGGAGGCTCTTAATATCGGACCCCATGATCCATTAAATATTCGTTATCGTCTTACAAGCTTATATTGTTTAAATAATCAGGATAAACTAGCTAATGATTTAATTGAAACATATTATTATGATGATTCAACAATGATGGTTTTTAATAAAGCTTTAGTAAGCTTCCGGATGGGAAAATATGATGAGGCTCTTGATTTACTTGAGGAAGGACATAAAAGGAATCGCTTTGTTGTAGGATTTTTACTTGATATGAGCAAGATTAAGCCTAATGACATTGCGCCTTCTTACCGTCCGAAAACCCGAAAAGAGGCTGCGGCCTACTGTATTCAGAGCTTTCGAAGCTGGTATAAAACCAAGGGAATAATGGATACCCTATTAACAATGACTAATAAAAGAAATGTTGATAGTTCTTTTTCAAATTAAGGAGATGATATAATGTTTTTAGAAGAGGTACAAGAAAATCCTAGCTTTGATTTTAGCAAAATTGATTGGGAAGGCCTTTGGAATAGCTTTGTCAAATGGTGCTTGACAACAGGGGTTAAGGTTATTATCGCAATTATAATTATCTTTGTTTCCTTTAAAATAATTAATTTTATTTCGAGAAAAATTTCGAAGAGAATAGCTAAGAAAAGCGTGGATAAGACCATTGAAACAGTTTTATTATCAATATTTAGAAAAGGTAGTAAAATAATTATTTTGTTAATATTAATGGGCTATTTAGGCTTAGAAACAACTGGCTTAGCGGCGGTTTTTGCTTCAGCCGGGTTAGGAATTGGTTTAGCGGTTCAAGGCTCATTATCGAATTTCGCGGGTGGTGTTTTGATATTACTTACGCGACCATTTCGCATTGGTGATTTCATCGAGGTTGGTGATTTGAAGGGGACAGTTGAAAATATCGATTTAATTTATACGAAGGTTGTAACACCAGATAATAAGGTTATTTCGATTCCTAATGGTAATCTATCCAATTCATCAATCATAAATTACAGTATGAAGGATATTAGAAGACTTGATATGGAATTTTCGATTTCCTATTCGGATGATTTTTCGAAAGCCGAAAAGGTTATTCTTGGCTGTATCAAAAAAGCTGGTCTAGCTTTGGAGAGCCCGGAGCCATTTATTAATATCATTCGCCATAATTCAAGCTCAATTGATATTGTTGCGCGAATTTGGGTTAAGAAGGATGATTATTGGAATTTAAATTTTATCCTTCTTGAATCAGTTAAGACCGCCTTTGATAAAGCTGGTATTACGATTCCATTCCCACAGGTTGATGTTAATAAAAGAAAATAGCGTATCCCATAAAGATACGTTTTTTTTCGGATATACTATATTCTGAAGGTGAGGTTTTTTATGAAAATCGATATTATTAATCAAAAAAATGAAGAATTGATGAAGCTTCAAAATGACTATAAAAATAAAAGTAGAATTTTTTCTTTAGGAAGATTATTATCATTTTTATTATTTATTGCTGGACTATTACTTGGGTCCCTTGTGAATGGCTTCTTTTATATTTTAGCTATCGCTTCAATAATTGTCTTTATCGTGCTTGCGATATTCCATGATCGATTATTGAATAAGTTAAATAAGGTTGAACTAAAATTGGGGGCTTTAGATGCTTATCAAAAGAGAAATACTGACGCTTGGCGAGAATTTCCGGATAAAGGAACGGAATTTTTAGATAAAAAGGCTTATTATCAGTCGGACTTAGATTTGTTTGGTCAAGCATCTCTTTATCAATATATTAATACTGCTAAAACGCCATATGGAAGAAAATATGTCGCTGATGCGATTAAAAATCATCAATTTGATGATTTGGATAAAAGGCAAAGGGCTATTAGTGAATTAGCTAATAATCTTGATTTAGCATTAGATATTGAGTCGAGTGGAAGAGGCTATGCGAAAGCATTAAAAAAGAACACAACGATTTCATCCATCAAAACAATGGGAGAAAACATCAAAGCTATTTCTAATATTAATATTGTCGCCTTGATCTGTGCCATTTTAGGTCCGATTGCCTTGGTTGCTTCGTTGATATTATTAGGTATTGGGATTGTTGATTTCCGGATTCCGATTTTTGTCGTGATTTTTAATCTTGCCAGCGCCTTTGTTTTTAGAAGAGGTATGAATGAGGCTTTAGAAAATATTTTTGATTCAAGCTTGACCTTAGATAGCTATTTAGGATTCTTAGATTGCTTGAAATATGATGTTAAGGAAGAGCTTAATGTAAATAATTTATCTTGCTTATCAGGATATCAGGAAAGTCTTAAATCCTTTCATTTCCGCGCATCCTTGGTTAATGCGAGAAGAAATGCGATTGTCGCCGTTTTAGGTAATGGTTTATTTCAATATGATTTTTGGTGTGTAATGCTGTATCGAAATTGGCAAAAGAAATATGGCAATGATGTTTTGGCATTCATTAAAACTATTGGCTTTATGGAGGAATTAAATAGCTTAGCTGTTATTGAAAGAATTAAAGAGAATTCTTGTATGCCTAAGGTTAGTGAAAGGATTTCATTTACAAATTTAGTTCATCCATTATTAGACGAAAAAATTGCTGTTGGTAATGATTTTATCTTGAGGGGGCTAGATATCATTACCGGTTCAAATATGAGCGGTAAAACGACATTTATGCGAACAATAGGGCTAAATATGATTTTGTTTTCAACTGGTAGCTTTGTCACTGGTTCAAGCTTTGAGGGCTTTTATTTAAAGATATTTACCTCAATGCGCGCAACCGATGATGTTAGTCAAGGTATTTCAACCTTCTATGCCGAGATTTTGCGAATTAAAGAAATGCTTGGTTATTTAGATAATCAAGAAAATGTTTTGGTTTTAGTTGATGAAATATTTAAAGGAACAAATACCATTGATCGTATTTGTGGAGCTAAGGGTGCAATTAAACGATTGTTAAGGCCTTATGTTTATGGTATAATTGCTACGCACGATAATGAATTATGCGAAAGTGTTTTGGAAAATTATCACTTTGAGGAAAAATATGATGGTGATGTTATTTCCTTTGATTATAAAATCAAACCAGGAATTGCAAAAACAACTAATGCTAAGCATTTAATGCGCTTAGCAGGAATAATAGGAGAAGATTATAATGAATGATTATGAAAAGCTAGCATATGCTATTTTTGGCGATTGTAAGCCAATAAGCTATTTGGATGAATTGTATCCAGAGAGAAATACAAATGGTTTAGTGACCCGCTTTGCGCCAAGTCCAACCGGATTTCTCCACACTGGAAGCTTATTTGCTGCCTTGATTTCGTATCAAATGGCAAAACAAACAAATGGTGTTTTTTATTTCAGGTTAGAGGATACGGATGGAAAGAGAGAGGTCGATAATTCTAAATATGCCCTTCTTAAGGAATTAGCAGCCTTTGATATCGTTCCGGATGAAGGCTATATGGGGCAATATGAAAAGGGTATATATGGGCCTTATGTTCAAAGTCAAAGAAAAGAAATCTATGATATTGTTATTAATGAGCTCATCAAAAGAGGAAGAGCTTACCCTTGCTTTTGTCAAGCCGAAGAGCTAAATGAAATAAGAGCTATTCAGGAGAGTCAAAAGGAAAGAACTGGATATTATGGTAAATACGCTAAATGTCGCGATTTATCGCCTCTAGAGGCGATTAAAAGAATCGAAAATAATGAGCCTTATATCATTCGTTTTCGCTCACTAGGCGATTTTTCGAAAAAGGTTAATGTTCATGATTTGATTCGAGGAGATTTAGAGCTATCACAAAATGATTTAGATATTGTTATCAGAAAATCAGATGGACTTCCAACCTATCACTTTGCCCATTTGGTTGATGATCACTTTATGCATACGACAACGGTTATTCGAGGAGAGGAATGGTTACCAAGCCTTCCTATCCATCTTGAATTATTTGAAAGCCTTGATTATCTTCCTCCTCAATATGCGCATTTACCAGTTATTATGAAAATTGATAACGGAAAAAGAAGAAAGCTATCGAAGCGTTATGATGAGGAAGCGGCTGTATCCTATTTCATTGAGGCCGGATACCCGAAGGAAGCCATCATTGAATATTTATTTACTTTAGCTAATTCTAATTATGAGGAATGGAGAATGAATCACTCATCATACAAGGACTTTATGATGTCCTTTGATAAAATGAGCTTAGATGGAGCTTTGTTTGATGTTTTAAAAATCAATAACATTTCAAAAGAATTACTTGGGGCGATGAGCAAGGAAGAAATTGCTTTAAGAAGCTATGAATGGGCCCAAAAATATAGTGATCCTTTGTGCAAATTTATCGAGAAGGATTACAATTATTATGTCAAGATTATGGGGCTTGAAAGAGAAAAGGAGAACCCAAGGAAGGATTATGAAAAATATTCCGATATTTTAAGCGCAATTGATTATTTTGATGATGATATTTATTTTGAATTGATAAAAAGCCAAAATGTCTCTTATGATGAGGATATTTTGAATTGCTATTTAGATAGCTTAGATATGGAAAATGAGGAAGCATGGCTTGCTTATTTGAAGGAAAAGGCTAATTCCTTTGGCTATTGTACGGTCAATAAAGAATATAAAGCTCATCCTGAAGCCTATAAAGGAAATTTTGGGGCTTTTATGGGATATATAAGGGTTTTTGTAACTGGAAAGAGCGTTTCACAAAATCTATATTATGTTGGAAATATAATTGGTAAGGACAATTTGCAAAAAAGATTTCAAAAAGCTCTTGCAATTATCAAGGAAAAATGATATAAATAAATAGCGGCCTGTTGGTGAAGCGGCTTAACACATCGCCCTCTCAAGGCGACATTCACGAGTTCGAATCTCGTACAGGTCACCATTTATTAAGCAATAACAATCTAACCGATTGTTTTTTTATAAAATCAACCTTTATATGGGGAGTAGCAATTAAAATTCTATGTCGTCATCCCGATTACTTTTATCCGGCATAGAAGTCTAATTTATTTAGATTTGCAAGACCATAAATTCTTTTTAGAATTTTGTGGTCTTTTTTTGTATTTAAGAAAGGAGAAATGTAGGTATGGAAAAGAGATTAGAAGAATTAGAAAAGGAATTTTCATCCAATTTAAAGATTGGATTAGATGACCTTATGGTAAGGGAAAATCGAGAAAAATATGGGGTTAATGCTTTGGAGGAAAAAAAGAAAACCAGTCTATTTGTCCGCTTTCTTTTACAATTTAAGGATGTTTTAATTATTATTTTATTGATCGCGGCCCTTGTTTCGGTAATAGTTGACCCCCATGAATTTGTGGATAGCTTAATTATTTTATTTGTCGTAATTGTTAATGCTATTTTAGGAGTATTCCAAGAAAACAAGGCTGAAAAGAGCTTAGAAGCCTTAAAAAGTATGAGCGCTCCAACCGCGAAGGTTTTTAGAAACAATAGCATTGTCCAAATTGATTCGAAGGACATTGTTGTTGGCGATATTATGTATGTTGAGGCTGGAGATTTTATTTCTGCTGATGCGCGAATTATTGAATGCTCTAATCTAAAGGTCGAAGAGGCAAGTCTAACTGGTGAGTCCGTTCCAGTATTAAAAAATAGTGATTATATTGAGGATGAAAATATTCCTTTAGGAGATAAGAAGAATTGCTTATTTTCTTCAACCTTTGTGACGAATGGTAAAGCTTATGCGATTGTAACTAATGTTGGAATGAAAACTGAAATTGGAAAAATTGCTGGTATGCTTTCATCTTCCGATAATACAACAACGCCTTTGCAAAATAAATTAGCTCAGGTTGGAAAAATGATTGGCGTTTTAGCTTTAGGTATTTGTGCGATTGTTTTTGCCTTAGAGTTGCTTGCGGCTTACCGTAATGGTCTTGATTTAGGTGTTGAATGGATTAATTCCTTTAAAACAGCTATTGCCTTAGCTGTTGCCGCTATTCCTGAGGGGTTAGCGACAGTAGTAACCATTGTCCTTGCGATTGGTGTTTCGAAAATGAGCAAACGAAATGCGATTGTCAAGACCTTGCCAGCTGTTGAGACTTTGGGTTCTTGTAATGTTGTATGCTCGGATAAGACAGGAACCTTAACCCAAAATCGAATGACAGTTACAAAGGTTTATTTAGATGAGCTTCATGATGTTTCCAATTTATCTGATGCTGAGAAAAAAATGATTCGTTATTTTGCGATTTGTTGTGATGCTTCGGTTAGCTCAAATAATGGAAAAATTGAACGTATTGGTGATCCGACAGAATTAGCTTTAATTGATATTGACTTGGCCTATGGTGATGATCCAAAGCAATATAAACGTCTTTTAGATTTACCATTTGATAGTGAAAGAAAATTAATGACAACGGTTATTAATGAAAATGGTAAATATATCGCTATCACAAAGGGAGCACCGGATAATGTTATTCGTTTATCAATAAACAAAGAAAAATTAGATCAAGCTTTAGCTGTTAACCAGGATATGGGAGAACAAGCCCTCCGCGTTTTAGCTTTAGGTGTTAAGGAATTTGATTCACTTCCCAATCCATCAGAGTTAGAGAAGGATTTGACATTTGTTGGTTTGGTTGGTATGATTGACCCAGCTCGCGTTGAGGTTAAGGATTCGATCAGAATTGCGACGAAAGCTGGAATCCGTACGATTATGATTACGGGCGATCATGTTGTCACAGCCAAGGCGATTGCCAAGGAATTAGGTATTTTAAGAGATGGTGATAAAGCTATCACTTCAACCGAATTAGATAAGTTGAGTGATGAATATTTAGATGAACATATTGCGGAATATTCGGTTTACGCTCGCGTTGCGCCAAAGGATAAGGTTCGAATCGTCGAGGCTTGGCAAAAGCAAGGGGCAATTGTATCAATGACCGGTGATGGAGTTAATGATGCGCCTGCTTTGAAAAAGGCTGATATTGGCTGTGCAATGGGAATTACGGGAACGGATGTTTCGAAACAAGCTGCGGATATGATTTTAGTTGATGATAATTTCTCAACGATTATTGAGGCGGTTAAACAAGGACGGGGAATTTATAATAACATTCAAAAATGTGTTAAGTATTTGTTATCTAGCAACATCGGCGAGGTTATCACGATTTTTGTGGCTTCCTTTATTGCCGCGATTTCGACCTTGAGCTTAGGCGTTCCGCTTTTACCAATTCATTTGTTGTGGATTAATTTGATAACTGATTCTCTTCCAGCTTTTGGAATTGGAATGGAAGAGGTTGATGAGGAGGTTATGGATCAAAAGCCAAGAAGAAAGGAAGAAAGCTTCTTTGCCAACAAGCTTGGATTAAAAATTGCCGTTGAAGGAATCATCATTGGTTTTGTTACCTTAACAGCCTTCTTGATCGGAAATCATTTCTATGGCTTAATGGTTGGTCAAACAATGGCTTTCTTAACATTAAGCTCAACTCAATTATTCCATGCCTATAATGTTAAATCTGATCATTCCGTATTTAGTCCAAAGAGCTATCATAATCGTTTTATGAATATGGCCTTTATCATTGGCTTTGCATTGCAGCTCATTGTCATTTATTGTCCAGGTATCAATGATGTGTTTAAGCTTCAGGCCTTAAATGCTGGTCAATTCTTTATTTGTATGGGTCTTGCCCTAGTCATTGTTGTAATTATGGAGATTAGTAAATTAGTTAATCGTAAAAAATAGGTTATAAAGCTTTTTAAAGGCTTTATAGCTTTTTTTTGGTCTGGGCATGGTCAACTCTTCGGTTTAATACCTTAGGCAGTTTGTGTTTAATATAAATGTAGTGCCGTATATGAGAACCGTACGTACGCGCAATGAGAGGGACGAAAAAAAATTCATTTTCTTTCTACATTATTAAATGCCTATATATTTTCAAATGTTGGTTATCTATCAATTCAATACTATATATGATAAATTGCATAAATTTGCTCATAATATATTGTAAAGATGCTATATTAATGTTATAATTTATTAAAAAGAAGTGGTAAATTATGGCTAATCAAGGATTAGTTAATTATGGAGCTTATCGAAGCTTTGCTTTACCAAATGGCACAACAACTCAATTAAACCTATGTAATGAACATAAATATCGTTGTTCCTGTATTGGAATAACTAAAAGAATTTGGTTTATAGTTTTCCATTTCATTTATCTGTTTCTTGTACCGTTGGAATTCAATTTTGTAATGCAATAAACGCGGAGTAAAATAATTTTTTTGAATCGTTAATGGGAATTGACATGTATGAATTATTTCATTAATTGGAGCCAACTATAAATAAATCAAGAGATTTTTGAAAAAAAATAAATTATTTA
>CAZWLD010000047.1:0-13159 GCA_964634685.1 uncultured Anaeroplasmatales bacterium | reverse complement strand
CATAATTGGATCATTACCACAATAAGCATATAAATTCAATCCATTTATGCTTTCAAGGTCTAAATAATCAACTGAATCTGATGAAATAAATCTACCAATACTAGGGTCATAATACCTAGATTTTAAATAATAAAGCCCTGTCTCCTCATCATAATAATAACCTTTATATCTTATAGGATTGCTTGAGAATATATTTTGCCCAACTAGATTTCCCCAAGGGTCATAGATATAATTACCATAATCATGACCATATTTATCGACAATACCGATGATATTTTGAAATTCATCTCGTTTGTAGAAATATTTATCGACAATATCTCCTTCAACTAAATAAAATCCTATCAATATTTTATTCTCATCATAGATGTATGATATCGTAAATGATTCTCTTTCTTCATCCATTAATAAACCATCACAATAATGATAATTGATTGTTTTTAAAACATAGCCATCATTTCTCTTCTTTATCTTTTGACATCGATTTCCCAAGGCATCATATTTATACTCATAATAATAGCCATCCTTTTGAACTCTAACTAATCTTCTTCCTTCAAAAGTAAAATTTCGGTCTAGATAGCTTGTCATATTACCTAATGAATCATATGTTACATTTGATGTAACACCATCCTTTGTTATTGTGGTGATTCGATCTTTTCGATTGCTAGAATAGCTTAGGGTTATATCACCCATTTTGGTGATATTTCCATAGCCATCATATTCATAAGTTTTTGTAACTCCATTATATTGATATGATGTTAACCTACCTAAGCCATCATAGCCATAGCTTCCCAAAAGGCTATGATATTTGAGTCTTCCATCAATATCATAATGATAATTGATTGTTTGTTCGCTTGAGCTTCCTTTTCCAATAACTTCTCCTTTTATATTTAAGGCAAGATTATTATCTCGCATTTCATATAAAAGCTCCTTAGCATAAAAAATATTATTATTGCTTTTATAAACCTTATATCGATTGATATTTAGCTCATCAAAGCCATTTTCGATTACAATATCATTATCAATTTGGATTCCTGTCTTTTGATATGATTTCATATTCAAATCTTGATAATGCAATTTATTGTTTCCATAGTGTTCAAATAGCTTTTCATATTCATAGTAAATGTTATTTAATTTTGAACTACTATTTAAAGCTATACTTACTAGGGAATACATATCTCCCCTTCCACTATATGATGTTTGATTCATATCTGTCGCTAAATAAAAGCGAAGATTCGAGAAGGTAAGAGGATTATTATCTATTATATCGATATATTTCCAAGTGTCATTTATTTGACAGCTTATATATGTCAAGCCAAAATAAAACTTACATCGATTCCAACCATTATTAAATTGCACATCATTATAAACAATATCATTTATCGAGCCATTAACCTTATATATAATCCATAATTTCTTATCATTAGTACAATAGACCGTCACATCAAAATCGCCAGGAGCTCTTTTCATTTCGACGATTGTTCTTGTTTGGTTAATATTATAGTCAGGATTAAATAAGAAAATTATTCCTCCTGTGCCCTCTATCTCACTATCAACAGTATAGAATAATCCGCCTCCTGATGTTTTTTTGACAACACATTCAAGTTCATCTTCCATCACGTAGGTTACGTTGTTGGCGGTTTTTCTAATCATTCTTGTCTCTTGCCTACCATCAACTATTTTCCCATCATTATCCTTTATATATTGGTAGTTATATAAATTTCCAATATAATGATTTGTATAACAATCATGCATTCTCGATATCAAAGAGCACATATAGGCTAAGTTATATTTGTAATCCTCCTTATCCAAATATTCAATTTGATAATGAGGAGTAATCATCTTTTGTAGTAATTCATCTTCATTATAAATAAAGCTATACTCATATCCATTATGAATTGATTTGTTTAATCTAGATAAATTATCATACTCATAATTTATCTCACTATCATCATTATAAGCTCTACTTAGAAAATCATTTGTGTAAGTCAAATTAGCTAATGTTTTTGTTTGAGAACCATTATAATACTCAATTTTTTTAATTTGATCCATTGTATCATAGGTGTATTTATAATACTGATTGCCTAATATTTTTTTCTTGAGCTTATTTGTATAAAAACTATTCTCATAATAGTATTCATATTCACACAAATCATAGCTTTGGTTATTTGACAATAATGATACCTTTGTTAATTGTTCGCAATCATTATATGTCATTTGATAATCCATATCTAATTGTTTTAGGCTATTTACTTCATCATTTAGATATCCAATTTCATTTTGACTCGACAAAACCTTATATTTCGTTGGTTGCCTTTTCGCATTATATTCATATTCCTCTTTAAAGCCGGGATAATGAACATTATTTATACAATAGCTATTAGTGACACTCTTTATAGTATAATTATTATTGTATTCATTAACTATCGAATAATCAACTACCGTTTGATTTGAATTATGTTCAAGATAGCGATGAAAGCTATCACTAGATACCAAATCATCTTGATATTCCCTTACATTTGTAATGTAGGTTCCATTTCCTTTATCGATATAATTCCAGGTTTTATTTACTCGTTTATCATCGTCATAAAAATATTTGACCTTATGATTGTTTGGATATTCAACCTCATCTAATAATCCATCGGTAGTATATTTTTTCTTCGAAAAACCATCCGTATCATTACATACCACCGAGCCACCATTTACATCCATATAGGAATAATCGTGTTTTTTATTATCAACTACTTCAACTATTCTTCCATCTTTAGAATAATTATATAGAGTCTCGGGACCAAATTCATAAACCGTTATTCCTGTTACATAGGCATCATTACTTGAATGATTGTGCATTCTAAAATTACTAGAGTTTTCCTTTGACTCATAATAATAAGTATAAAAAGTTGGATTATCTGTCAATGTAATCTCTTCATAATTTGACCCAAAGTATACATTCATATTTCCTTGACCTTTAGCCCAAAAGGAAATTGTATATTTCTTATCCTTTAAAAATAATAATCCTTGATTATATTTGATATATCCATTGTTATTGATAGTAACGCCAAAACTTCCAACAATTTGATATGGAAAATATCCGCCTGCATAAACACTACAATTCTCATATTCAAACGCTGCCATACTTCCACTGGCAAAGAATCCTCCCTTGAGGACAGAATTACTATCGTTTCTAATATAAAAAGGTCGGCTTATTCTCTTAGCTACAATGTTTTTTAGATCATTTGTCTTGACATTATCATCCCCATATTCGTAATATAAGGCATATCCTGATTTATTTACATAATTTTTTAATAAATCATTTGCATAATAGCTATATAACTCTCTTCGACCTTTATAATCAATTGTCCAAATATAGGCATCACTATATTCAAATGTCATTTTATCGCACAATTTACTATTTATCGTCTTGGTATATTCTGTTAATTGTCCAGCAAATGTCCTCTTAAGCTTATAAACGATATTTTTTAATACATCCGTAAAGGTATATTCAACTCGGTCTTGATAATATTTTTGATTGATGGTGATTTCCTTTACACAATCACCTAAGTAATAATCTAATTTTATGTCATTGTCATCATCTGATGATAATGTTACATATGACAATAAATTGTTATTCTTTTTGTAGGTTATTATATTGAAATAATCACTATTATTTTTTGAAAGAGTTATC
Organism: uncultured Anaeroplasmatales bacterium; assembly: GCA_964634685.1. Lineage (GTDB taxonomy): Bacteria > Bacillota_I > Bacilli_A > Acholeplasmatales > JAEDCM01 > CAZWLD01. Next base: position 9,477 of record CAZWLD010000047.1, on the reverse strand, counting down.
TCATAGCTATTCATTTCATCTAGGATAATTACCTCTTCATTTTGATTATCAATATTCTTAGTCTCAGTATGATATTTACATTTTTTAATTACAATACCATTTTCATTACGAACAAAGCGAATAACCTGTTTGTTATTTAAAACAATAAAATAAGGCCACGTTGAATCTTCTTTATAGTAATAGATATTGCCACTTGTCTTATCATACATACTAATATACTGTCCATCAATTGGGTAAAATCTTTTATCATCAATTTTTGGGGAAACAAAAGCAGTATATTCTAAATTCTTTTTGGCATCATTAAAGTAATGAATAAACGAATTTTCTTCACTGTATGCATTACCATTCATTGACATATTTACTCCATCGAATGTCCTTACCTGTAATACTCCTTTTCGATAATAAGGAGAATTAGACGTAATCTCTAAAACAAGGGTTCTTTCTAAAGGACAAAACAATCCATTAAGGAAAGAATCACTAGTTGAAAGTCTATTTGACACATAAAACAAATCAAGAGAAAAGGAATCCTCTCCTATTGTATTAATAAGAGGAATATTAATAAAAAACTCATTAGATTTTAGGTTAAATAAGCCATTTCCAATATTTCCTAATGGTATCTCTTGATAATGATAATATTTACTTAATCCATGCATATAAGTATCACCTCTTAATTAAAAAATACCACATTTTGGCAATTTTTACAAGAGCCAGCATTCATATAAACTAAAAAAGTACATAAGGCCCAAGCCCTATGTACCATTTATTATATTTCCATTCCTTTAAACTGTGTTTGATATAACCTATTATAGGCTCCATTTAGGGAAATCAATTCGCGATGATTTCCCATCTCGACAACTCTTCCTTGATCTAATACAACAATCAAATCGGCATCCTGAATAGTCGATAAACGATGGGCGATAATAATTGATGTTCGATCCTTCATTAGCTTTACCATCGCATCCTGAATATGCATTTCCGTTCTTGTGTCAACACTTGAGGTAGCTTCATCTAAAATCAAAATCTTTGGATCGGCTAGAAGGGCTCTCGCAATAGTAAGTAGTTGCCTTTGACCTTGGGAAATATTACTTGCACCTTCCGTTAAGATTGTATTCTTTCCCTCCGGAAGATTATCGACAAATGACTTACAATTAGCCATTTCCAAGGCTCGATCGATATCCTCTTCACTAGCTTCCATATTACCATAGCGAATATTATTCAAAACAGTATCACCAAATAGAACCGGATCCTGAAGAACAATAGAAATATTTTTTCTTAATTCCTTCTTAGAAACATCCTTTATATCCTTATTATCAATCAAAATTCTTCCTGAGTCTAAATCATAGAATCGAAGTAATAAATTTACAATCGTTGTCTTTCCGCTTCCGGTTGCGCCAACTAATGCAATTTTATGACCACTATAGACCTCAACATCGAAATCCTTTAAGACAGGTGTATCTTTTTTGTAGCCAAAGCACATATGATTAAAATAAATTCTACCGTTGATATCTCCTAATTCAATTTTTCCGCTAAAATCCTCGATTTCTTCATCTAGTATTGCAAAAACTCTTTCGGCACCAGCTAAGGCTGAGAGTAACGATGAATAAAGCTGAGCAATCTCATTGATTGGTCGTGAAAATTGTTTGGTAGTTGTTAGAAACATAATGACAATCGCAACTGTCAAGGGCTCACCTAATAGCGTGTTTCCAATTCCATTTAAGATAAACAAGGAACCACATACACATACCAAGAAATAACCAACATTACCAATAAAATTCATCATTGGTCCCATTGACCCTCCTAATATCTGCGCCTTAATTCCGACTTTTGTAAATTCATCACTTTGTTTATTAAATTCCGAAATTGCTATTTCCTGATGATTATTAGCCATAACCGTTTTACATCCGGAAACACATTCCTCGGTTTTAGTATTTAGTGAGCCTAAGATAGCTTGTTGCTTGGAAAACAATGGACGCATATACTTAGACATAAATTTAGATAATAATAATGTTAATCCTAAAACCACAAAAGCAACAATCGTCAATAAAGGAGAATACCAAATCATAATGGCCAAACAACCAATTATCGTTAATGCCCCGGAAATCAATGAGGTAATCGATTGCGTAATCGCATTCGAAATATTATCAACGTCGTTAGTCATTCGACTCATAATATCTCCATGCGCATGCGTATCCACATACGCTATTGGCAATTTCACAATTTTCCCAAACAAATCATTACGTAATTTTCTTACCGTTTTCGTTGAAAGATAAGCGCCTAATAATGATGAAAAATATTGAAGAACCACATAAATCAAAGAGACAGCACCTAAAGTGAAAAGGGCCGTATAGAAAGCTTTTTCATCTGGCAGAACCACAAATTCACCTAAGTCCACATTATATGAGCCTAAAGCTCCAATGACATCCTTGATCAAAAGGTTATTATATAAATTAGCTATTGTATAAAGAATTACGACAAATATAATGGAAATAAATAAAGCCTTTGAATCCGCAATATAGCTAAGTATTCTCTTCAAGCTTTTTTTGACATTTTGCGGCTTTTCCTTAGGACCAAAGTTATGTCTTGGTTTACTCATAAATCTCACCATCCTTCTTTAATTGAGAGTTATAAATGTCTTGATAAACTAAAGATTTCTCCATCAATTCATCGTGCGTTCCAAAATCAACAATCCGTCCATTATCAAGAACAATAATGCGGTCCGCGTTTTTCGCCGATGCAATTCTTTGCGCGACAATTATTTTAGTCACATCATTCATTTTCTCATGCATTGCCTGGTATAAATTGGCCTCTGTCACTAAATCAAGGGCACTCGTAGAATCATCGAAAATCAAAATTTCAGGCTTTCTAGCGATAGCCCTGGCGATAGCTAAACGCTGCTTTTGTCCTCCTGATAACGACGTACCTTTTTCCTCAACATATTCCATAAAGCCTTTTTCCTTTGAATTGATAAAATCCATAGCCTGCGCAATACTTGCGGCCTCTAAAACCTCACTATCTGACAAGCCATCAGTTCCCCACGCGATATTATCTCTAATCGTTCCGGCAAAAAGTTCAGATTTCTGTAAACAAATCGAAACAATATTTCGTAAATCCTTAGCACTATATTCCTTAACATTTACACCATCAACGTAAATTTCCCCGGATGTTGTATCATAAAATCTTGGAATCAAATTAACCAAGCTACTTTTTCCAGATCCGGTTGACCCGACAATCGCAATAGTTTCACCCTGATGAATCGTAAAATTCATATTACTTAAAACCTCACCCTGGCTAAGCGGATATTTAAAACCAACATTTTTGAACATAATTGTTCCCTTTTCCTTTTTGTCTTTTGGATCAAATGAACCATCGATAATCTCTAAATTACAATCAAGAATTTCATTTACTCTTTTCGCTGATGCAAAGGCCCTTGCCATATTCGTAAATGTCATCGCAAGCATCATAACCGACATACAAATCATCGAAATATAAGTAATAGCCTGGGATATTTCCCCAACCATTAGCATATGATCAGGATCAACTACTCCTCTTACGACATTTAAAATTGATTCACCACCAATTTCATAAATGGCAATTTGGGCACCAAAAATGATAATTGTCATAATTGGCATCAATAACGCCATAAGACGACTTACCTTTAAATTAAGCTCGGTGTATTCATTATTTGCCTCAACAAAACGATCATATTCATAATCCTCTTTTCCGAAGGCCTTGACAACCCGAGCTCCCGTTACATTTTCATGAACAACGGTATTAACACGGTCGAGCTTTTTTTGAATAATGGAAAAAATAGGAAAAGCAAATCGGGCAAAAATAATGATTACAATAACCTCAATCGGTAATATGATAGCCAAAACAAAACCAAAGCGAATACTAATTGACAATGTAAACACAATACCTAAAACAAAGAAGGATGCGGCTCTAATAAACATTCTTAGAGCCATTGAAACCATATTTTGAATTTGCGTAATATCATTTGTAACTCTCGTAACTAAAGAGCCTGTATTAAAGGTATCTATTTGATCATAGGATAATTGCATTATCTTTTGATAGGTTGCCTTTCGCAAATCATTCGAAAAACGAAAGCTAGCAATATTAGTAAAAACACCTGATAAAACTCCACATGTAACTCCTATTAAAACAATGCCGAGCATAATAAAGCCATATTTTATAACATTGTTCATATTTCCTGTTTGAATACCAAAGTCAATCATATATTCCATATACTGACTCAAAAATAAATCCATCGCGACCTCACCAATCATAAAGGTTGGGGCCAATAAAGCGATAAACCAATACTTTTTCATGTATTTTAAAAGCTTAATCATTTTAACCTCTCCTTAAGTGCATCCTGCATTTTATAAACACAGCGATAAAAAACCTCTAATTCTTCCTTTGTGCAGGAATCAAGCATAATATGATCATATTCTTGAAAAATCAAGCGCATTTCTTCTAGCATTTCATCACCAAGCTTCGTTTTTTTAACAAAGCTTTGCCTTGAATCCTTACTAGATTTTTCTCGAACAATCAACCCTGAATTTTCCATGCCCTGTAATGTTAAAGACATTGTCGGTGCCTTCACACAAGCAAACCTACAAAGCTCAGATTGAGATGTTTCCTCATCTTCATGTTTTTTCAAATACAATAAAACATTAAAATAGGTCTGATTTAATTTTTTTCTTCCGGCCTCAGCTGATGTCGCTTCATGAAACAGCTTAGACATTTCCTTAAATAAGAGACCTATTCGATCATCATTCATACCATCACCTCAATTTAGTTTTAAAACTAACTAAATTATAATATATTCTTTTTTTTATTTCAACTAAAAAATCGTTTCCATAAAAAAAAGACGCCATTAGCGCCTTTAATCTTTCAAAGCCTTTGCTAGGGCCATATACTTATTTGCTTCTTCCTTTTTCCCCATTCGATTATATATTGAGGAAATTGAAAGATATCTTTTGCTTAAATCCGGATGGTTAATGCTCTTCTCAAGCACCAAAGCTTTTAAAGAATAATCAAGAGCCTTGTCTAAATTCTCTTTACTTAAGTAAATAGAAATCAATCGATTATAAACATTGATTAATGGCATTAAGGCTTTCGTATTTTCCAAAATTGGTAAAGCCTTCAATAAATTATCTAAAGCCTTATCGGTATGCTTAGAGGCCATTTCTAAATCAGCATAAATGATAAAGTGATTGGCCTTTTCCATCACTAAGCCTCCACTCAATTTATCGACATATTTACTAACATCATTTAAAATTGATCTTGCCTTATTAATATCACTCTTAATATAGAATCCTGCAAGGTTATCTCCTGCTGATGTAAGTAATCCAAGAGCATTAGGATTTTGCGTATTATTATAAATAAAGAGATTTAAAGCTAATAACCTTTCATAATTACTCTTCACCTCTTCTAATTTATTATTTGAAGCTAAAATTGGAAGAGAGGAAAGATAGAAATTAGACAAAATATTAAATTCATCAAGAGAAATCTTTTTTTCATATAAAGCATTCGCATAGCCAATGCCTTTATTAAAATACTGGAAGCTAAGTTCTTTATTATGCTTGTTAAATAAAGTTATTAATTCCGTAAAATCAACGACGATATTTCGCAAATCATTTTGAAGTGAAAAATCCCTAAATAAACGGATATTCATATCTAAACAAAGATTCTTTTGATCAATAGCTAAGGATAAATTATTACCCAAATAGTATTTATATAAATCATTGCGAATTACGCTAATATTACGTAATAAATTAGGATCATTATAATAATTTCCAATCTTCACCGCAAGCTTTAAAGCCTCTTGATAAGCATCTAAAGCCAATTCATTTTTTTCACTAGCATAAACACGCGCAAGCTCATGATATAGCTTTTCTATAATGTCAAGATAATAAAGTAAAGGTGATTCTTTATCTAAAGCCAACACTTCATCTAAAACATCCTTAATCTCATTGGCCTTACGATTTATGATGGCTCGATCAACCTTACACATTAACGAATCATCTAGCACCTTTAAGGCCTCTTCCTTTTGTCCAATTAAATACAAACAGAAGCCCTTCATATGGGGATCTAAATAAGCCTGACTAGCTTTATCTATTTGATGAAGATTCACAAAACAATTTCCAAGCATATCACCACTAGGTAAATAATCACTAGCTTTATCATATTGACCTAAAAGATAATAAAGATTACCAACTAACATAGAATATCTTTCATCATCATATGGATTATTTAAAACAACTGGTAATATTTTAGAAGCTTCACTTCTTAAAATATCACAATCGAAGCAATCAAGTAAAAGCTCTAATGGTAATTGATAATTCATTAAATACTTATTGTTCATCAAGGAAGCATCAAAGATATCACAGATCATTTCATAATAATCATAATCAAGGTCAACCTTTGTATCTAAAATCATTCCATAATAGATTTTATTTCTTCCTAACATTAATAAATCCGTGCATACTTCTTTTTCACGAAGTAATTTAATAAATAAATAGCTTGAAAAGTGTAAGCGATTATTACTGTCAAAATAGATAAAATCCGCTAAATTATTAACTAAACGATAAAAATCCAAACGATTATATGATAAATTCAACTTATCATAAATCAAACATATTTCATCAATTGAAATACCATTTCTAGCATTGGCGATAAGCTTTAAGGCATAAGGATTTCCAACCTTTTCAAGTAATAATAAGCCCATTTTCTCAATATCATCAGGGAAGCTTTGACAATCCTCAAATGGCTTGGTAAAATCCAAAAATAAATGATGAAAAACCAAATCAACATACAAAGGATTATGCGCCCATCGCTTTTTACCTAGCTCCATTAGCATTTCTTTTTTCACATCAAGATTATGATGATGGCGTGATAAAAGACCAATAACCGTATCTACAAATTCCTGATCTTCCATTGTTGGAACAGTAAAGATTTTATATTCTAAGGAAACATAAGGAATCTTAAAATCACCAGAAATCGCGACAACAAAATGAACGTTATCAGGGAAATCATATGGTAAAAAGCCCATCAAATCGCGCATTTCATCAATATTCATCAATTCAAGGCCATCGATAAAAACATATAAATCCCTTTCATCATTAGCAAGATTAAAGAGCATATCAGTATTTTGTCTTCTAATAGCCTCTAAATGTATCAAATGATTATATTCTTCCTTTGGAGTAAAGCCCAAGTCAAGCAAATAATCATTGATTTCATATAAAATATCACTAGCATATTTCGTATTCATTCCCGAAATATTTAATGTCAAATCATATTTAGAAAAATAGTTAGACAAATAGCCTAATAAAGCACTCTTACCAACGCCAACATTTCCTTTAATAAAGATGAGCTTAGATAAATTAATATTATCAACTAAATCCTTTTTTATCTCTTCCTTAGCCTTAAAATTTAAAGCTTTGTTTCTCAAAAACAAATCGGCATCCTTAGTCGTAAAATTAATTCGCTCTAAATCCTTTTTAACTTGTTCTCTAAAGAAATCATAGCCTACAAAATCATTTTCATAGCTTATATCATATTCAACTAAATTGACATTCATTTTCGAAATTCGATTCTTTAGGCTATTCATTTTTGCGATTAAATCTGGATTAAAATCCTCAAAACTCTTTATCATTTCTAAAGGAAGATTTTTAATTGGATTTCGGAAATAAAATAGGCATTTTGAAAAATCCTTATTTAATGCCGAGGCATAAATAAGCTCAAGCTCAGTGATAGACATAGTAACATTATCTAAAATAATTCCTCGAAGGTCGACAAGCTTTTTTTGATCAGTAATAAAGTCCCCGTAATGGGTTCCAAGGCAACAGATAATACCATCCGCTCTATTAACATAATCTAAAGCTAAATCTTCCATTTCACTAGCCTTATAATCTCTTAAATCCGTGATCGATATATTTAATTCATTAGCAACCTCTTTAATAATTTTTCTTTCTATATTCATATCATCAAAGGTTGTCGATAGGTATATATTCATAAAAGTTCACCTCATATATTTATATGATATCATATAATTTAAAAAAATCCTCGAAAAAATTCGAGAATTTATCCAACATAATTTTTATCAAAGGTAATGACACAATTATACTTCGGGTCGATTTCTTTAACCTTTTCACAAACAATCTTTTCAATTTCTGTTGTTTTGAGCTTACAATTAAAGGGAACAACTATATCAAAAATAATATTGGTTTGATTTACTCCAACAACCATTCGGAAATCATGAAATAATAGTGCTGGATCGATTGTGTATATAATATCCTTAACCTTTTCCTTAACCTCATCTACTAAGCTATTACCAATCTCAATGGGGTCAAGATGAATGGTAATCTCGCAATGAAAGGCTTCTTTAATATCTCTTTCCACCATATCAATTAGCTCATGACTTTCCATAACCGGGATTTTACTATCAACCTCACAATGCATCGTAATGAACAAATTAGATTGACCATACATATGACAAACCATATCATGAATTCCATAAATCTCATCATAAGATAAAACCTTCGACACGATTTGCTCAGTTAATTCTGGATCAGGTGCCATACCAATTAAGGGATCAGTTGTTTCCTTTACAAGCTTAATACCCGAATAAATAATAAAGATGGAAACAAAAACACCGAAATAGCCATCAAGATTAAAGTTGATTAAATGAGAAATCACCAATCCGACTAATACAACGAAGGTCGTAATACAGTCATTAATTGAATCCTGCATCGTTGCCATTAGCGTAACTGAATTTATTTTTTTACCTACTCTTCGATAAAAAAATCCTTGCCAAAATTTAATAAGAATGGCAGCCGCAAGAAGTCCAACAATCAAATAGCTAAATTCAATTTCGCCGGGATGAATAATCTTATCAATTGAGCTTCGGCCTAGCTCAATACCAATGACAATAATTACAATCGAAACAATCAATCCCGCAATATACTCAATGCGCTCATGACCAAAGGGATGCTTCTCATCGGCCTCCTTAGATGATAATTTGAAGCCTAATACCGTAATAAGAGAGCTTCCCATATCTGATAGGTTGTTTATGGCATCAGCGGTAATAGAAATACATCCAGAAATAATACCTAACACAAATTTTAAAACAAATAAAACTAAATTAGAAATAATTCCAATAATCCCAGCAAATTTTCCATAAGCGGCTCTTACGCTTGGATTATTGACATCTTCACTATTCTTTATGCATTTACGCATAAGGAAATTCATCATAAAAATCACCTCATAATAAGAAAGACTAACCGTGAATCTACCGATTAGCCACATTCATTTTCAAGCATTATTAGTATTATATATCTACATCCAGCTTTTGTCAATTATCACGGCCTAGAATATAGGATAAACGCATGAAAAAAATTCAAAAACTAATTGACAAGGGGTTAAAATCCCCCTTTTTTTATGGTATAATATATTACACGCGTGTAATATGAGGAGGCT
>CAZWLD010000046.1:0-13294 GCA_964634685.1 uncultured Anaeroplasmatales bacterium | reverse complement strand
CGTATTAACAACCTCTACGGAGTAGCTAACAACAGCCATTAGATATCATCCTTTCTTTATATCTTAATTACATTATCATTCGTTGTGGCAATATAAGACAAAAGTATAATCTCCACCATACTTACTTTCCAAGTATATTATACCACAAATCGCAACATAATCATAGTATAAAATGAAATTTTTTGATAAAATATATAATTTTATAAAAGTTTAATGACATCTGTAAATAAACAATCTATTTTTACTCTTTTTTAGAAAAAAAGCCTTACTCACAAATGAATAAATGAGTGTGCGGCTTTGGTTTCATCAATTGTATTAATTGGTGACAAAATTGGCGACAAAATTGGTGACAAACAATAATGTTTGTGATATAATATTTAAAGTAGAAAGAGGTGCTGTTATGTTAAAAAGAGAAAATGAAACTATAGAATTTAAAAAGAGTTCCGGAGAAGCAAACGATGCCATGAAATCTGTTAGTGGTATGCTAAACAAATTTGGTGAAGGAACAATCTTTTTTGGCGTAAAAAATGATGGCACAGTTATTAAAAATGAAATCACGAATTCTTCTCTAAGAGATATCTCAAGGGCTGTCTATGAATCAATTGAGCCAAAAATAAGTCCCTTTGTCGACACTATTGTTATAGACGGCATAGAAATTATAAGATTATCATTTCAAGGTAATAACCAACCATATTCATCAAGAGGCGTTTACTATAAAAGAGTAGCTGATGAAAATAGGCCAATGTCTCAACTAGAATTATTAACTATGTTTCAAAATAAACATTATGAAGATAATTGGGAAAAGCAACTCACAAATTATACAGAAGAAGATATTGACGATGATTCTTTAATAGCTTTCTATGATTCTTCAACCAAAGCTAATAGATTAGAAATGAAAAAATACAATAAAAGCGATCTATTGACTATGCTTGGTCTTCTCAATTCAGGACATTTAAATAATGCAGGATATTTCCTTTTTGGTAAAAAGGTGGAAGCAGAATTAAAAATGGCTGTATATGCAACAAAAGCTAAAATAAATATTATTGATATGATAGACATAAGAGGCAATATTTATAATTTAGTAAATGAAGCTATAGCCTATGTTAAAAAGCAAATTAATTGGAAAATAGAAGCAGGTTCGAGAAAAAGAGAAGAGATTCCTGAAATTCCAGAAAAAGCGATTAGAGAAATAGTTGTAAATAGCTTTGCTCATGCTAAATATAATGAAAATTCAATTCATGAGATTAATATATTTCCTGATGAAATAGAAATATACAATCAAGGATCATTCCCTGAACAATATAATCCTAATGATTTTATAGACAATAGAATTCAATCCATCAGAAGAAATCCATTGATTCTTGATGTATTATTTAGAAGTAAAGACGTAGAAAAATCTGGAACGGGTTTTGCTAGAATGAACGAACTTTGCGAGTTAAATAACGTCAAATGGAGATATGAAAAATTAAACAACGGTTTTAAATTCATATTTATTAGGAATCATGTCACCAATACTGTCACTAATACTGTCACTAATACAGACTTAACTGATACTCAAATTCGAATTTTAGAAAGAATCAAAGTTAACAGCAACATAAAAGTGGATGACATAGCTTCGGCACTTGATATATCTGCAAGAACGATTCAAAGAGGAATAAAGCTTTTGACAGAAAAGGGATACATTAAAAGAATCGGTACAAAATCTGGTCACTGGGAGGTCCTTAAGTAATGCAAAACTTTGGATTCTCAATGCTGTGGTTTTGGGTTGCTTATATCATTGTTACTTTAATTGGTGTTCTTCATACAATCTTTAACATCTATGTTCTTCACATGAAACCAATGGATAACTACTCAATGGGAGAAGGATACAAGAAGACTAAACCTTGACATCCACTATACAATATTATAATTTTCACAGTGTTTGGATTTATATACATGAATGGATTAGTTAATCCAACAATAGGTGAAGCATTGGTTACTGGCACTATATGGGTAGGAATATGCATCGTCTTTGATGTGTTTGGGTGGGTGGTCATTAAGATCCATGGAGTCTTACTTTTAAACAATTCTATGTTGAGTACCAACCTTGGATAACTCTAATCTATATTGCTATATTTATTGGACCAATTTCAGGTTATCTATTAACACTAATTTGATTTTCTCTTCCACTAGTGTATCAAACTTGTTATTACACCTATGGCATTTTAGCTGTTTTGTATCAAACTTGTTCTTTACACACATTTTGAAATTATTTCTCTGATGCATAATCAGGGATTTTTTATTTTTTACTTTTTGCTATAATCAAGTTCTTTTTTTATTGTTCACAATGGAATTAAAATAAATCTTGGAAAATTAGCATTCCTAGATTGTTTGAGTCTTCATAGCCTATTCAAAAACAATTACATAAGCTTTTTTTATTGTTTTGTGATATACTATAAAAAGAGGAGGAGAATGCTTATGCGTGATTTTTTATTTGATTTAAAATTTGCATTAAAAAATGCTTTATCAAGCAAATTACGATTATTTAGTATTATCATCATGCTTGTGATTGTTTTCTCTTTTTCTTTTTTACTTTTTGGAGTTGAGAAAATTGTTTTAAATGCTCAATCCGATAAATCTCGAGATAAATACAATGGTTTTGATTTTTATGTGACCGTAAATGAATATTCTAATCAACGCTTTTATTCGATTAAAAATGATATTATTAATAAAATTGAGGATTACGATAAGTTGTTTATAAATGTCTCTTCATTTTTATATACACCTCTTTACTATCAAGGAGAGAAGAACGGAAATATTAATTTATATACTGGAAAGACGAGTGATTTTAATATTCTAACCAACAGCAATTTCTCGACCCTAAATAGTGATGAGGTAATTATTTCAAAAGAGTTTAAGGATAAATATCGAATAAAGGATTCCTTGACCTTGTGCTTTAATGGAAGTATTAAAACCTTCAAGGTCAAAGGGGAAAGCGATTGTGGAATCTTTAATAAGGACTCCATTTTCCTCGAAAGAAGTTTTTTAAAGGATTTGCTTGATTTTGATATTTCAAGCCATCTATATCAAGATCTAGTCAATATTTCCTTCTTTAAGGTAAAGGAGGGAGTTTTAATCGATGATGTCATTAGACAAATTGACAATGGCAAGCTAGTAATAGATTACTGTGTTAATCAGGATCTAATTTCTCGGACCTCAAGCACCTATATTTCAAGTCTTAAGGTTATTTTCCTATTTGTTCTTGCGATTATTCTTATTGTCTTAAATTCGCTTTTTAAAAGGATTTTTACCGCAAAGGTAGAAGAATATCTTACCATTAATTCAATTGGGGGAGAGAATAAATATTTTTTCAAAATAGTGGCTTATGAAATTGGCTTTTATTCCTTGATTGCTTTTATCATAGCTTTAGGAATTTATGGGATAATAAGCTTAGCCTTAGGAAAAATCATTTATCAAAATGCTAGCTCTAGCTTTGATTTTTTAGCTATCATTTGTGGATTTTTCTTTATTTTCGGAATCATTTCTTTATTAATATGCTTTAATTATTTTTGGTTTAAAAAGCTAAGCTTACAAAATAAAGAAAATCAAAACGAACAAAACTATTTTGTTAATTTTATTACTATTGGTTTATTGATAGTAATATGTCAAATCTTTAGCTATCAATACCAAGGATTATTTATATCAATCTTAATTTTTATCTTTATATTTTTAGGAATAAAATGTCTCTTCATCTTAATTAATAAATACTATAAAGGAAATTCTCTTTTCGCCCTTTTTAATTTAAAAAATATATCTAAAAATAAAACCTATTTTAATTCAATTATGATTTTTGCGTCTTGCTTGATTTGTATTGCGGGTGTTTGTTCAGTTCGGGAATTTATTTTAAAAAGTGCAAAGGAAAGCAGTAAGGCCTATTATTTTGATTCCTTTATTGTTAATATTTATAATTATGACGATGATTTTAAAAATTATCTTTCCAATAATACTGAATATCTGAAGGAAGGCGGCTATTACCGCTTAATCAAAATCAAGGAATATGATTATACAATTGATGTTGGTTTTGCCCTTGACAGCCAATATTTTGATGAATTCTTTAGCTTTGATATTTCCAAAGAGAAATTAGCTAATCTTGATACAGAGGAAAAGACTATTATCCTTAATAGCTCCCTTCAAACAATGTTTAATCTAAAAACGGGTGATCAAATTACGGTTAATTTGGGTGAAGAAGAAATTCCTGTTACAATCGCGGGCTTTGCGGATTTTGGCATCAGTAATCAATGTATTTTAAGTAAAAGTGTTATCAGGAATATCAATACGGTCTTAATTAAAAATCCAAGTGATGACTTTTATTCATCATTAAATGACTATACAAGCAAAATGTTTGTTTTATATCAGGTTGATGAATATATTGATGGATTTTTAAAGTCGGGTTTGGAAATGACTTATTTTATTTCCGCTCTTTGTATTTTCATTATTCTTTTATTATTTATCGTTATAATTAATAATTCTTTATTATTTTACGAAGAAATGAAGGACGCCTATGCCAAGATTAGAATTTTAGGATTATCCAAAAAAGAGCTTTTAGCTTTGCAGGTAAAGGAGAATTTATTCATCTTCCTGATTGTTGGTATTTTGTCCTTTTTGGCTTCAATTATTTTAATTAAGAATGTCTCATACCTTTTAATCTTTTTTAAGAGCTATTATACGATGCCTATTGATATACCAACAATTTTAATCGGACTAGGAATTGGCCTAGTAGCGTACTTTTTGAGTCAAATCGAGTTCATAAAAAAGGTATGTAATATTAATTTAATTGAAAATGTTAAAACATTTTAACCTCATTACCTGAAAAAAGGCTAGATTGTGAAAGCCTTTTTTTCTTGACTTTTATTATTTACATATATATAATTTATATAAAATAAAAAGGAAGTGTTTTTATGCTTGAAAATAAAATTTTAGATCAAATTAAAGAAAGTAAAACGGCCTTTCATGCGGTTAATACAATGGTTAAGGCTTTATTAAATGAAGGATATCAAGAATTATTTGAAAATGAATCATGGAAATTAAATGAAGGAAAATATTTTGTCAGAAGAAACAATTCGAGTTTAATTGCCTTTAATATTGGAGCTGATTTATCAAACTATAGCTTTAATATTGTGGCTTCCCATACGGATTCTCCAACCTTTAAGCTAAAGCCCAATTTTGAAATTGAAAACAAATCATCAAATAAATTAAACACCGAAGGGTATGGCGGAATGCTTGATGCGACATGGTTTGACCGTCCTTTAGGAATTGCCGGAAGATGTCTAATCAAGGACCAAGGAATTAAAGAGGTTTTAGTTGATTTAGAAAAGCCAATGGTGACGATTCCTTCACTTGCGATTCATTTAAATCGCAATGCCAATAATAATGCCACCTATAATAATCAGGTCGATATGCTTCCGATGTGCGGAACAGCAAATATCAAAAAAGAATTGTTAGATAAGCTTGGATGCAATGAAGAAGCTTTGCTTGGCTTTGATTTATATTTATACAATTGTGAGCGCGGATATTTATGGGGGAATAACAATGAATTTATTTCCGCTCCGCAGCTTGATAATCTTGAGTGTTGCTTTACATCTCTTGAGGCCTTTTTGGCGGTTAATCCGGTTAAATCAATCAATGTTGTTTGTAGCTTTGATTCAGAAGAGGTTGGAAGTAGAACGAAGCAGGGGGCCGGGGGAACCTTTTTACAGGACGTTTTAAAGCGAATCAATTATTCCTTAGGCTTTACCGAAGAGGATTATTTAAAGGCTATTTCCCAATCCTATTTAGTTTCCGCTGACAATGCTCACGCTAGTCATCCTAATTACGAGAGCCTTTATGACCAAACTAACAGAACCTATATGAATAAAGGTGTTGTCATCAAATATAATTCCAATGGCTCTTATACAACTGATGGCTTAAGTGAAAGCATACTTATTAATTATTTAAAGGATAAAAATATTCCTTATCAAAAATTTACGAACCGTAGCGACATGCGGGGAGGAAGTACTCTCGGCAATATTTCCTTGTCGCAGGTTAGTCTTATGAGTGTTGATATCGGTCTTCCGATTTTAGCGATGCATTCAGCTAGTGAAACCGGGGGAGCTTATGATATTGATAGTATGATTGACTTATTAAAGGAAGTTTATTCTCATCATATCTATTTAGACAAAGGAACCATTAAAATTGATTAGGAGGGATTAATAATGGGTTATTCATTAACAGAAAAAATAATTAAGGATCACCTTGTATCAGGAAAAATGGTTCGAGGAGAAAAAATTAGCATTCATATCGACCAAACCTTGACCCAGGATGCGACGGGCACAATGGCTTATCTTGAGCTTGAGGCCTTGGGTGTAGATAAAATTAAAACGGATTTTTCGGTAAGCTATGTTGATCATAATACTCTTCAAACGGGATTTGAAAACGCTGATGATCATGCCTATTTACGAAGTGTTGCGGATAAATATGGAATTATTTTCTCCAAAGCTGGAAACGGAATTTGTCATCAGGTTAACTTAGAAAGATATTCTCGTCCTGCAAAAACTCTTTTAGGCTCAGATTCGCATACGCCAACCTGCGGTGGTGCTGGAATGCTCGCAATTGGCGCTGGCGGGATGGATGTGGCTTTAGCGATGGCTGGTGAGCCCTTTAGTCTTGTGATGCCTAAAATTGTTAAAATTGAGCTTTTAAATAAGTTAAAAAAAGGTGTCAGTGCCAAGGATATTATCTTAAGGGTTTTAGAAATTTTAACAGTCAAGGGTGGCGTTAATAAAGTTATTGAATACACCGGAAGTGGTGTTTCATCCTTAAGCGTCCCTGAGCGCGCAACTATTTGTAACATGGGAGCTGAGCTTGGTGCGACCTCATCAATTTTCCCAAGTGACGAGGTTACGAAAGCCTTTTTTGAGAAAGAAGAGCGTTTAAAGGATTTTACCTATCTTTATCCCGATAGTGATGCCTTATACGATGAAGAATATACAATTGATTTAGATACTTTAGAGCCGTTAGCGGCTTGTCCGCATTCACCGGACAATATCAAGAAAATTGCGGATTTACAAGGTAAAAAGGTTAATCAGGTTTTGATTGGTAGCTGTACAAATTCAAGCTATCGTGATTTAGCGATTGTGGCGAGCATTTTAAAGGGACATAAGGTTCATCCTGATGTCTCACTAGGTATTTCTCCAGGATCTCATCAGGTTTATGCAATGATTGCCCGCGATGGTATCCTAAAAACCTTGATTGATGCGGGAGCAAGAATTCTCGAATCAACCTGCGGACCTTGTATTGGTATGGGTCAATCCCCAGAAACGGATGCGGTATCTCTTCGAACCTTCAACCGAAACTTCTATGGTCGAAGTGGTACGATGAGCGCAAATGTTTATTTAGTCAGCCCAGAGGTCGCCGCAAGCAGTGCGATTACGGGATGTATTTCCTTACCTCACGATTTTTCCGATGTGAATTTAGATGTACCTTATATTATCGACGATTTGGCGATTTTACCAACATACAGCTTAGATATTAAAAGAGGACCTAATATTACGCCAATTCCCGTCAATGAACCATTGCCGAAGGTTATCGACAAGAAGGTTTGCATTAAGGTTGCTGATAATATTACAACCGATCATATTATGCCAGCGGGCGCCAAGGTTTTACCATATCGTTCGAATATCAATAAAATCAGTGATTTTGTTTTCTACCAAATTGATCCGGATTTTAAAAAGCGTTGCTTAGAATATAACGGTGGATTTATTGTTGGTGGCGCTAATTATGGTCAAGGCTCATCCCGCGAGCATGCGGCTTTAGCGCCAATGTATTTAGGAATCAAGGCGGTAATTGTCAAATCATTTGCTCGTATTCACAAAAAGAATTTGATCAATTTTGGAATTATTCCCTTTACCTTTCTAGATGAAGCTGATTATGATAAAATTGATTTAGGCGATGAATTAATTATTGATTTAGAAAAATCAAATTATGATTCTTGTTCGGTCTTTAATAAAACAAAGAATTATCATTTTACCATCACTAGTGATGTCAATGAAATGGAAAAGGCGATTATTGAAGATGGAGGAATTTTAAACCACATTAAAAACAAAAGGATGTGATTATCTTGGATTTTTTAAAGAAGGAATTTGAAGATAGCTTAAAGGATAATTATATCGACAAAGAGCTATTTGATAAATATAATGTTAAAATTGGCCTCAGAAATCAGGATGGACGCGGGGTTTTGGTTGGATTAACCAAAATCGGTGATGTTTATGGCTATTATATGGACAATGATAAAAAGATTGATGATGAGGGTCATTTGATTTATCGGGGCTATGATTTATATGATATCGTCAGCCACGATCATGATAATTATGGCTATGAAAAGGTTTGTTTCTTATTGCTCTTTGGTCATTTGCCTAATAAAGAGGAAGAGGACAAATTTATCAATTACATTAAGGATAATTATCAATTGCCAAAATTTTTTATGGAGGATGTTTTACTAAAAAATCCTTCTCATAATTTGATGAATCATCTTCAAAGAGCGATTTTATCTCTTTATAGCTATGATAAAGATCCGGATAACATTGAGCCTTTAGTTGTTATGGAAAAGGGATTATCGTTATTGGCAAAGATGCCAACAATTATCAATTATGTTTACCAAGCTAATCGTCATTTTCTCCATAATGATAGCTTAATTCTTCATCAGCCGAACAAAGATTTTAGCATTGCGGAGAACATTTTATACATGCTAAAGGGTGAGAATAATTATTCCAAAGAAGAGGTTGATATGTTAGACTTAGCCTTAATTATTCACGCTGATCATGGTGGAGCTCCCAACTCAACCTTCGTGGATGTGGTGATTAGCTCGACCGGAACCGATATTTATTCCTCAATTGCCGGTTCCCTTGGAGCTCTAAAGGGTCCACGTCACGGTGGAGCTAATAAAGAGGTTATGAATATGATGAATGCCATTATTGAGGAAATCGGCTTAGATGCTAGTTTAGATGAAATAAGGAAAATATTAAATCGGATCTTAGATAAGGATTTTTATAACAAAAGTGGGTTAATTTATGGTATTGGTCATGCGGTTTACACCAAAAGTGACCCTAGAGCCGTTTTGTTAAAAAAGCAATGTGATCAATTGTCACGTCTAAAGAATCAAGAAAAAATCTTTAGCTTTTACGAAAGTGTTGAAAGAATATCGATTGAGGAATTGAAAAAACGCAAGGGGCCAGACTTTAACTGTTGTGCCAATTTGGATTTCTACAGCGGCCTTGCCTATCAATTTTTAGGAATCCCTACGGATTTATTCACGCCTATTTTTGCGACCGCCAGAATGATTGGTTGGTTAGCTCACGATATTGAAAATAAGCTTTACAGTAATAAGATTGTTCGACCAGCAAACAAATATGTTGGTGAATTAAAAAAGTATGGAGATGAAAAATAATGGTTGATGTTGTATTATTTGAAGGTGATGGAATTGGACCAGAAATCACCAAAGAGGTCACAAGAATAATTGCCGCAACGGGAGTAGAAATAAACTATCACCCGTATCTTTTAGGTAGTAGAGCCTATGATGAGCTTGGAGTTTTAATTCCCGATGAAGCTATCGAGGCGGTAAAAAAATATAAGGTTGCCCTTAAGGCTCCGGTTACGACACCGATTGGCAAGGGCTTTCGCTCGGTTAATGTTGGATTAAGATTAGCGCTTGATTTGTATATTAATTTACGTCCATCAAGAAGTCTTCCTAACACCTTATCACGCTTTGATAATGTTGATTTAGTTATCTTTAGGGAAAATACTGAGGATTTATATATTGGACGCGAAAAAGCGATTGAGGGTGGCTTTGAGGCGACAAAGCTCATTACAGAAAAGGCTTCAAGAAGAATCATTGAGGCTTGTTTCGAATATGCTCGTATTCATCATCGTAAGCGCGTAACCTGCGTACATAAGGCGAATATCCTAAAGCAATCCGATGGACTTTTCTTAGATTTATTTAGAGAGATTTCTTTAAAATATCCAGAGATTACAGTTGATGATAAAATTATTGATAATATGTGCATGCAAATGGTGATGACACCAGAAAAATTTGATTGTATTGTCACTCCTAATTTATATGGTGATATTTTATCCGATTTAGCGGCGGGCTTGACGGGTGGCTTAGGCTTAGTTCCAGGCGCTAATTTAAGTAAAGAGGTTGGCGTTTTTGAAGCTGTTCATGGTAGTGCTCCAGACATTGCAGGCCTTGGTATTGCCAATCCAATTGCCCTTTTATTATCAGGATGTATGATGCTTGATCATTTAAAATTCTATGATGAAGCCAATCGTATTCGTAATGCTGTATATAAAACCCTTGAAGCGGGAAAAGTATTAACAAGAGATCTTGGTGGTTCTTCAACAACCAAGGAGATTGCGGACGAGATTATTAAGAATCTCTAAAGGGATGATTTTATGAAGAAGTATCTTCTTTTTAGCTTAGGAATAATATTGGTGGCGATGGGAATAGCCTTGAACATTAAAAGTACCTTAGGCTCATCGCCAATCGATACCTTAGTTTTCAATTTAGCTAGTGTCAGTCATATGGATTCATCTTTATCGATGATTATCGTTAATTGTGCTATGATTTTGCTTTATTTTATCCTAAGCCCCAATCGAAAGGTCATTTTTTTGGTAATTGCAGCATTGTTATTATCAATGTTTTTGTATATTTTTCAAAGCTATGTCTTTCTATTTACGACTAATAATATCATTTATCAAATTTTGATATTTATTCTGGCTATCAATTTAATTTCTCTTGGCGTGGCCTTAGAAATCAAGAGTAATGTTTCCACAACCGCTTTAGAGGGAATTATTTTGTTTATTAATGATAAGCTTCCTAAACTATCATTTGGATTAATTCGAACGATTGTCGAATTGATTATTATCATCATATCTGCCACAATTAGTCTTATTTTTAATCATAATTTGGGTGAGGTTGGAATCGCCACGATGATTATGCTTTTGACCTGTGGCTTTTTAACAGATTTTTATTTGTATTTATTGAAGGTGAGAAAAAATGAGAAAATTATTGACTAATCTCTTGGCATTACTAATAATAATATTATTCATTTGGTCAATGATAATTATAAAGCTCGACGAAAATATCCTTGCGACCTTTACTACTCTTTACGTTGTTATTTATGTTTTTCATTATTTTAATTTTAGGAGAAAAATTTTATGATTAGATTAGCTCAAATGAAGGATTTAGATCGAGTTTTAGAAATTGTTGAGGACGCAAGAGCCTTATTTAAAAGTAAAGGCTCAACGCAGTGGCAGGATAGTGATGGCTATCCGAACAAGGAAACCTTTATTAACGATATCAATAAAAATCAGCTTTATGTTTATGATGATGGGATGATAAGAGGAATATGTGTTGTTTCCTTTGATGTCGATCATAACTATGATGTAATTGACGGTAAGTGGCTTAGTCTTGCGCCTTACGCGGTTATTCATCGCATCGCCACCGACAAGGATTCTTATAATATGGGAATTGGCTCTTTGTTTTTTCGCTTTGCGGAGGATGTGGCTAAAGGGAATAATATCTTTGATATTAAGGCAGACACGGGCTTAGATAATGATATCATGATTCATTTGTTTGAAAAATTTGGTTATCAAAATTGTGGAATTATTACCCTTTTAAGAGATACAGTAATTGATAAAAAAAGAATCGGTTTTGAAAAAATACTTTCTTAAATATCTATATAAAAGACGACCCAGATTTATTTTCTAAGTCGTCATTAATTTTTTTATGATGTCAAAAAGAAGTCTTTTATGTATTTCTTTATAAAATAATGTTGCGAATATTGTTGCAAATAATGTTGCATTATGCTACAATATAATTAGCAAGGAGCTGGTTATTTGTGATCGAAAGTAATAATACTGAGTTCAAGAGAGAACTAAATGACAAATTAGAAAAAGAAGTAGTTGCATTCTTAAATTCCAAAGGAGGACATATTTATATTGGAGTTTTAGATGATGGTACATTTTGTGGTGTTGATGACATTGATGACCTTCAATTAGCGGTAAAGGATCGAATAAAGGATAGGATTGCTCCATCACCTGTTGGTTTCTTTGAAATAATTCCAGAAATTAAAGATGGTAAAAATATATTGCATATAATTGTCGCCTCTGGGAATGAGAAGCCTTACTATATAAAAAAATATGGTATGTGTCCACAGGGGTCATATATAAGAGTTGGAGCCTCTTGTGTTCAATTAACAGAAAAGCAAATATTTGATTTTTATTCTAAAAGAACAAGAACATCACTTATCAATATTATTTCGCCAAAACAAGAATTAACATTTACTCAATTAAGAATTTATTATGACGAGATTGGATACCAATTTGGTGATAATACCTATAAGCAGTTGAATTTCTTGCTCGAAAGTGGTGAATTTAATTACCTTGCATATTTACTTTCTGATCAAAATTCTCTCGTGATTAATGTTGGTAAATTTAAAGGCTCTAATGTTGTCGAACTAGAGGAATTGAAATCATTTTCCAATCAATCCTTAATCAAAACAACTCATGACATTACTGAATATATTGAAAAGCAAAATAAAATCTTTACAAGAATTAAATCACCAAAAAGAATTGAAGAAAAGCTATTTGATTCGATTGCGATGAGAGAGGCTGTAATTAATGCATTAGTACATAGTGACTATAGCTATGAAAATTCACCAACATTTAGGATTTTCGATGACCATATTGAGATTATTTCCGTCGGAGGACTTCCTGAAGGATTGGAAAAGGAGGAGTTTTTAAGCGGTTATATGTCCCCCAAAAATCCTCAACTAATGAAGATATTTCGCGACTTGGGTTTTGTTGAACACATGGGAACGGGAATTATCAGAATATTAAGTAAATACGAGAAGTCGGTATTTATTTTCTCAACTAATTTCATTAAAGTATCGATTCCATATAAGAATCAAAGGGAAGAAAAGATTTTAGAAAAACAAAAAAATAAGAAGATTACCGAAAGGCAAGAATCAATTATGTATATTATTGAAAATGATGCTAGTGTGATTCAAGATGAAATTGCAGAACAGCTTGGAGTTTCTAGATATACAATAATTAGAGATTTAAAAGCTTTAGAGGAAAATGGTATTGTTTCAAGGGAAGGTTCAAATAAAACTGGTTATTGGAAAATAAACAAGAGGAATAATTAATAAAAGACGACTTAGCAAGTAAACTGGTTCAAAAGTCAAGGACAAAAAGTTGACAGTAATTAATTTATTTGAAT
>CAZWLD010000045.1:0-15071 GCA_964634685.1 uncultured Anaeroplasmatales bacterium | reverse complement strand
CTCCGATTTTTTTAAAGCTTGATTTCGCTACCTACTCCGATTATTTTAGAGTACCGTAAAATGTCTGTCTCTAAATTCTTGGATATGCAACATATTATCAACATATGAAGTCATTTCGTTTGCATTTTCAACAAGGATTCCTAATCTTTCAAATAATCGAGAATTAAATGTGGAACCATTGAAAATTGGAAAAATTGTTGGTTGAAGACAATGTAAAATTGTTGATACAACACCTGCTTTAGCTCCCTTAATATCACTTTTAATAAAGTGTTTTAGTGCAGTGGCACATTGTGAAGCATTTTGCATCCCACACACCTTAATAAATAGTTCTATTAGAGTTTTTACATTATCATTTGTAACTCTTAAGCTACCTATTCCAGTTCCAAACATTCCCATAACATTCTTTTCATTTTCTTTATGTTTATAAAACCCAGAATTTGTTGCTTTTTCCAAATCATCTACAAGAGTAACTAATTCATTCTTTTTATCATTAGGTAAATGAGAATTAATAATTCTTTCTTTTTTATTGGCAAATGAAGATTTCCAAGTACCAATAGTAGCAAAATAGATTACTTCTAAATCTTTAGCATCGAGCAAATTCTCATTGATACCTTTATAAGCCTCGACTATTTTTCGAACTAATGAGTATGATCCATCATACTCCAAAGGAACAATGTCCTCTGCGGCTTTTAAATTATTATAGAAACCTAAATCTAATAAATATGAATCATCAATAATTGATTGAATAACATTATAATATTTTGTTAATGAAAAATAAGACATTGCTGAACCTAAAGAATTTAAAAATTCTTGCGAGAAAATATCAGTAGAAACGTGCTTTATCCATTCAACTTGTCTAACATTCTTATAATCAAGATCATCTCCAAAATCTTCTTGATTCCAAAAATATTCCGATGTAACTCTACCAATATGAATTCCATTGTCTTTCCTAAAAACAATCAAGTCCCCAATTTTTGTATCATTAACAAAACGATTTAATTGTCCAACATTGCTAGCTTTGCTATTTTTCTTAGCATCAGGCCATGTATCATCGTATAATGTTTCAATTTCTTCTTTTGTTTTAGCATTAGATAAATCACCCATTTTTGACCACCCAATACAAATGTGGGGATTATTTTCATCTAAACATGTATTTTGATTTGTTACATGCAATCCATAAACTTCAACGTTTTCCATCTAGTACACCTCCTATTTCTCGTCTTTTCTTAAAGCTTTATATAATTCTTTCGCCATTTCTTCCATAACCCTATTATAAAATTCTGGGTCATTAAACAACTTTTGGAAGGAATCATTATTTTCTAAATAGCACTTAGTAACAATTGCTTGGAATTTGTCTGGAAATAAGCTCTTCACAAAGATTTCAGGATTGTTATCTTTAGCATATTTTTTGAACTTTTTAACATCAGTATCGGTCATAAACATTTGATAGATTCCTTCTATAATTACTCTATCACCATCAGTGAAGTTACCACTAAATCGATCATTGACCTTATCAATAATGCTTTGAAGAGTATCTTTCTTTTTCGTTCTTTCTCTTGCACTTGTGTTATTTGAAGGTTTTACCTCAGCAACTTCTTTTTTCTCTAAGATTATGGCACCTTTGAATTGCTCTTCTAACGACGCATATTCAAGCTTAATCTTTTCATCAATATCTATCTCAATTTTTGGATCCGCTGGGATTAATTTAATCAAATGGGAAGTAAATAAAAATTCCTCATATAAATCCTTATCATTTAATCTAATTAACGATGTTACATATGAATACATATGATTAAATTTTTTAAGTAAATCTCTAAATGCAAATCTTTGTTTTGCGTCCAAATCATTATATCTTTCAACAACATATTTTAACGAGCTTGTTATTTTACCCAAGCCATTTTCGTCTTGCTTTTTGCCAATTTGAGAATTCATAATATTAATGAATCTAGTAACATCGTCAGAGTTGAAAATATTAAACTGCATTAAGTTGTTTCTAATATCGTAAACTACATTAAAATTAGTTTCACCATCTAATACTGTTGCTTCATAGAATGGTTGGAATGCTTTTTTGATGTCATCGGCAGTATTTTCAAAATCTAAAACAAATGTATCTTCTTTTCCTCTACAAGTTCTGTTTAATCTTGATAAAGTTTGAACGGCATTTACATCCTTTAATTTTTTATCAACATACATTGAATGAAGAAAAGGTTCATCAAATCCTGTTTGATATTTATTTGCAACAACTAGAATATTAAAATCATCACTATGGAAAGATTTCCTTAATTTTTTATCAGAATTAATCGGTTTACCTTCTATATCAACATTCATATTTGTTTCGACATATTCGGTTGGATCTCCATCAAATTTAACCATACCAGAGAATGCTACTAAAACATTAGTTCCTTTACATTCTTGAGGATGTTGTTTTATATATTCCTTAATTGCAAAATAATATCTAACAGCATTATGTCTTGAATCCGCAACAACCATTGCTTTACCATGACCGTTAATTTTAAATCTACCGTTTTGCAAGAAGTTAGACATAATCATATCAGTCTTTTGAGCAATCGTATATCCGTGTGTTTTATAATATCTAAATAATGCCTTCGCAGCTGGTCCTTCTACTAACTCAGGATTATCTTCAGATACTTTAACAATCTTGAATGCTTCTTTAATTGTTGTATAATTTGCTAAAACATCCAAAATAAAACCTTCATCAATAGCTTGTCTCATTGAATAAATATGGAAAGGTTCTTTCTTTCCTGTTACAGGATTATATGTTCCAAATGTTTCAATTGTTTTATTCTTTGGAGTAGCAGTAAAAGCAAAGAATGATTGATTTTTATGTTTTCCTTGAGCAATAATTTTGGATACGATTTCATCTTGTAAATCGATATCACTAACTTCTATTCCTTCTTCGTCAGCATAATCTTTTACTGCTTCATTAGCATCAATTAATGACCGTTTTAAAGTTTTTGCAGATTCTCCACTTTGTCCTTGATGAGCTTCATCGACAATAATTGCAAAATTTCTCCCTGTCAAATCATCAAAATCTTTATAGGCAAATAAGAATTTTTGAATTGTACAAATGATAATTCTCTTTTTATCGTTAATAGCATCAGTTAATCCTCTAGAACGTTTTTTATCATCAATAGCTTCTACTAATCCAGGAATGTGGTCAAAACTGTTTATTGTATCTTGTAATTGAGAATCAAGCACTACTCTATTAGTAACAACTATTACTGAATTATAAATCGGATTATTATCTTTATCATGAATTGATGCCAATCTATAGGCAATCCAAGCAATAGAATTTGATTTTCCTGAACCAGCAGAATGTTGAATTAAATAATCAGTTCCTGCGCCTTTTTCTTTAACACTTTCCATTACTTTATTTACAACATCATATTGATGATATCTTGGGAAAATAAGCTTAGGAGTCTTTACTTCTTTTGATGATCCATTTACTACTTTTTCACTCTTATCAACAACATAAGAGATAAATCTTTGAATTAGATTTAAAAATGAATCTTTTGCAAATACTTTCTCCCATAAATATGCAGTAGCATATCCATTATCATTTGCTGGATTTCCTTTTCCACCATTTTTTCCTGCTCCATTTGAACCTTGATTAAATGGCAAGAAATAGGTGTTTGCACCTTGTAATTGTGTTGTCATCCAAGCTTCATATAAATCAACAGCAAAATATACCAAAAATCTATGGTTTAATTTAAAACAAAATTCTTTAGGATCTCTATCAAATTTAAACTGATTAATAGCATTAGTATAGTCTTGTCTTTTTAATTGATCCTTTAATTCAAAAGCAACTAATGGAATACCATTTAATGATAATACCATATCAATAGTATTATTATTCAATTTTGAATAAGAAAACTGTCTAGTAACTCCTAAGATATTACCTTCATATAGTTCTAATGTTTTATCATTTAATTCTGATTCGGGCTTAAAAAAGCATAACTTTAATGAAATACCTAAATCCTTAATACCATGTCTTAATACATGAATTAATCCTTCATTATTAACACAATCTTCGAATCTTCTATATAGCTTATTAGGAGCATCATCCCCATAATACTTCTTATATTTTGCCCATTCTTTTGATTGTGTTTTTTCGATAAATTCGACTAAAACATCAAGATAAATAGCTCTATCAATATCATATTTATATCTGTATACCCAATGACCATTTTCATCTTGATATGAGAATTGTCGATATCCATGTGTAATTAGATGTTTTTCAATATCTGATTCAAATCTCTTTTCACTTGTATCCATGACTATACCTCCTATAAAGTAAGTAAACCTTCGCATAATTTTTTAACTATACTTAGTAAATATAAAGCATCGATTTCTTTAACTACTATTCTTTGTCCTAATACATAAGAATTATCATTTGTTTTATCTAAATATTTCTCATCTACTAATCCGCCATTGTGTTCTATCAAATGTCTACGTTGAAATAGTAAATTCATATCATTAAATTCTTTTAAAGATAGCCACTCATGATATCCCTTTCCACAATCTTTTTCAAATAAATCATTACCTTTTTCCACAATTTGAAAGTCATTTACTCTAGAAAATTTCCCAGTAATTTTATCATATTGGCAGCTAGCAAATTTTTGGAAAGCAGACACAATATTACCTAAAGTATTTTCTAATAAACCCCTACATATTGTTTCTGCAGTATCAGTATCATACATTTCAATTAATGACTGTTTCATATTTGGTAATGAAATAATCATTTTATTAATAGAGTCAATGGAAGAATTAAAAGCATCTACTGCTGAATTATAACCGCAACAAGGGCAAAAATATGCACTACCAATAACACTATATTTAGTACCGCATTCCTTGCACTCTATTTCGGTTTCCCATTCTTCTCTTTGTCCTATCGGATTATTAATAAATGATATTTTTCTATTTGATTTATAAGTTAACTTAAAAAACTTATTATTTCTTGTACTTTGCTCAAGTTTCTTAAATGTTTTATCAAATTGCTTAGAGATATAATCTAAAGCCCAACTTGAAGCAATATTTTGAATTGCTTCAAGTTGTTCTTTTGTCCACCATTTATCTGATGTATCAATATGACCACACATTGGGCAATGTACTTCTTCATCAGAAACCTTTTCTTCCCAATCTTTCATAAATATTTTAAAAGTATACATACAGTTAGGACATTCTCTATCAAAATAGCCCTTTTCATCAGATAAAATTTTAATTGGTATATTTACCATTTACTTCAACTCCTTATAAGAAAATACTAATAACTCCAAAAATAATAGTAGCTAATGTTGCAATTATAGATACTACTATTGCTACCCATGATGTTTTATAGGCTTTATTTGCTTGTTTGTTAGCATTTTCTTCATTTTTTCTAGCAAGGATCATTTCTTGCTTTTGTCTTTCATTTTCTTCAGAAAGTAATTCAATTTGATGTTGTAACATCTTGTTTTGTTTTTGAGATTGATCAACCAATTCTTTTAGCTGAGTTATTATTGAATTAGTTAATTCCATTTGCTCTAATCTCTTCTTTTGCTTTTCGTAACTAGTAATAGATTCAGAGGCAGCAAGAAGACCAGACATAATATTCTTCAAATCATTTGCCATTTATGTCCGTCACCTTTTTACCTGTAACATATTCATAAATAATTGATTTTTTATAGTGTTTTAATAACTCTATTTTTTTTTCTTTAATTACAATTAATTTATCTATTTCTGTACATTTATTATCCAAATAATTCGCTATTTCCTGTTGCTCATTCAAAGGTGGATAAGTATATTCAAATTCATAAAATTGACCTTGATACAAGTGCTTAATTGTACTGTTTCCACTTTGACTCAATTCATACCATAAAGTAAATTGATTTGATTGCAAAACATAATATAGATATTTATTTAAATATTCATATTTACCAACATTTCTAATTATCATTACACCACTATTTAATGACACTTTTTCAGGACAATTTTTTACAATTGCTAATTTACCTATAGTTCCATCTTTAGTAATCAGTAAATCATCTTCCTTAATATGTAGTAATTCATCTTCAGAAAATCTTTGTTCAGATATATGAACACATGTATCCCAATTAATTTCTCCATTAACAAAATCAGTTCCTGTAATTAAATAAGGTCCTTCTTCAATAAATTCTGTGGATTTTAAACCATCCCAACCAATTCTTCCTTTTAACCATGAAGTATATTTAATACGAATAGTTCCCCAATTATATGGTATTTTTCCTATCCAGTATATTCCAGTTTCTTTAAACTTTGAGCTCTTACTTAATCCTCTGGTCACTATATCAGAAATAGTATTAATCTTATTCTCTTTCAATTTTTCGATTTGTTTCTCTTGATTTGCAATCAATTTATCAATTTGAGAAATCTTTTTATCTAATGCTTCTACAATGTTTTGCTGTTCCTCGATATTGGGAAAAGGACAAACAATATTACCTATATCAGTAGAATTCAATGCACTACGCACTCCATCACCTGCAATATTATTAAAAACATTCCTATAATATAAACTCATAAAATAATAAAACATAAACCCAGGATCGTCATACTTAGGAGTAAATCGCAAATAAGCTGGCGAAACCAATCCATCCCATGGTGTTCTTCCCACTCTGCTTGTGCTTACATTTTGTAAATCAATCATTTTAAAAACCATATCGTTCTTTCTAAGAATTTGATATGTTTCAAAATCCGTAGGTTGAAGTCCTTTGTCATCTTCTTTAGAACGTTTTATAACTCCTTTTAGAGTTAATGCCAATCTTTCAAATTTATTTACTCTATCTCCAACAATTTCTTTTTTTGATTCATAGACATCTTTGAATCTACAACACTTCCAGGAATTTGGAATACTAATCAAACTATCTCTGTAATCACTCATCACCAAACAACTCCTTCATTAAAGCAGTTTCTTCAGCTTCTAATTCTTTTATTTCTTTAAATATTTCATCAGAGCTCTTTGGCTCAACAAATTTATAGAACAATCTTGTAAATGGTATTTCATATCCTATCTTATCTTTACTTCTATCCATAAATGCATCTGGATTATAAGGAAGAACATTCTTTTCAAAAAATTTATCAATA
This sequence comes from uncultured Anaeroplasmatales bacterium, assembly GCA_964634685.1. GTDB lineage: Bacteria > Bacillota_I > Bacilli_A > Acholeplasmatales > JAEDCM01 > CAZWLD01. The sequence goes on along the minus strand of CAZWLD010000045.1, from coordinate 7,952 downwards.
TCTTCTGTTAAAGGTACAATTTCAGTATCAGTTGCGCCTTTTTTTGCAACTTTCTTTCCCTTTTTAAAAATATAATTTCCGTTATCATCTTTTTCTGCGGTTTCTACAGTAACGGTCGTATATCCAAAGAATTCTTTATCAAAAACTTTTGATTCAACCTTAAGATTTCTATTTTCATACTCTTTTGTATCAAATTCCCTATAAGCTTTAAGAATTAAATCGATACATGTATCATCTAAATCAACACGTTTTGAACCAATATTTTTTCTTCTTTTAATATAACAATCACTAGCATTTATTAATTGAACTTTATTTAGTCTTTCTTTAGTTTTTCCTTTTGTAATTACCCAAATATATGTAGCAATACCTGTATTGTAGAAAAGGTCTGTCGGTAATTGGATAATCGCTTCTAATAAGTCATTCTCAATAATATATTTTCTAATAGCCACGCTACCAGAATCTCCAACAAATAGTGAAGAACCATTTTGAATAATTGCCATTCTTCCGTTATCTTTTAACTTCTTTATACCATTAAGCATAAATAACATTTGACCATCAGAAATCTTTGGAAGTCCGGGTCCAAATCTTCCATCATCACCAAGTTGATGTTCTTTTTTAACGTCTGATTCTTCTCTCTTCCAGTCAATTCCAAATGGTGGATTAGAAATTATGTAATCAAATTCATATCCTGTAAATTGGTCATCACTTAATGTATCTCCATACTTCATTCCTGAAGCGTTTCCGCCTTTAATTAACATATCTGATTTTGCAATAGCATATGTTTCAGGATTAAATTCTTGTCCAAAACAAGTCAAATCCGAAGTAGGATTAATTTCTTTCAATTTTTCAGTCAAACAACCAAGCATTTGTGATGTACCCATTGCCATATCATAAGCCATCTTTGTACATCCATCTTTCTCAATTTCTTCTCTTTCAGGTAGAACTAAAAGTTCAGTCATTAGATAAATAATATCTCTGCTTGTAAAGTGAGCTCCAGCTTGTTCATCATAACTTTCAGAAAATTTTCTAATTAATTCTTCAAATATATATCCCATATCTTGTGAAGATATCTTATCTGGATCCATATTTGCTTTTGATGAATTAAATTCTTGAACAACTGTAAATAATACATTTCCATTTGCCAATGTTTTTACTTCATCAGCAAACTTGAAGTTAGATAATATATCTAAAACATTAGCTGAGTAACCTTTTAAATATGCATCAAAGTTGACTTCAATATTATCAGGATCAGCAATCAATTTTTCAAAATCATATTTTGAGGTATTGTAAAACTTATATCCTGATTTTTGCATTAGAACACCTTCTTTAACACTTTCAGGCATAGTTGCAGGAAAGTTATTATAGGCATCTAAAACGGCTTCCTTAGTATTTTTTAAGGCATCATCAAATCTCTTTAAAACGGTAAAAGGAAGGATTACCTTTCCATATTCGTGTGGTTTATATAAACCAACCAAATGTGTTGCAATTTGCCATATTAAATTAGCTTTTTCTTGGATATTTTTATTTGTTTGTTTTTGAATTTGTGTAACATTCATTTTACGAACTACTCCTTTTACTTCCTTAATAATTTATATAACTCTTCATATGTTTGATTAAGTTCATCTTTCACTTCAATAGATGGTCTAAAATCAACACTCATACTCTTTTTAATATAATGGGCTGGAACCCATGATTGATCTTGATTACCACATAAAATCATTTCTGATGAAACTGCATTTGAAAAACCATCAATGATATCACCATTTAAGGAGTTAATGATTTTTTCAATAGTTTCTTCTGTTAAAGCTACTGTTCTCTTGTCAATTTTATTGATATAGTCACTTGTTGAAGCATCAATCATAATTACATCATTGCCTTTTCTTTCATTTTCAAAAACAAGAAGGTTAGTAGGCACTGATGTAGCTCTCCATAATGCTGGTAAAGCAATTACTGCAAATAAATTTCTAAATGTTAATTGCTCCCTTAATCTCCTAAAATCTGCTTTAAAAAGAACTCCACCTGAACAGGTTACTACAGCTTTTCCATTGGGTCTTAAGCTATCAACAGCTTTCTTAAGGTTGTAATACTCTGATTTTTTACTTTGAGAGCCTAACAAATGACATTCATCAGCAGATAAAACTGTTCCAATTGGCCCATCCGAAAAAACTTTATCAGCCACTAAATGACTTTCAGATAAATAATAACTCTGATTCCTAATTGAAAAATTTTTCTTACCTGAAAGAATCATAATCATAATTGCTATTGCAGCAACTGCTGGATTTATTTCGTATCCAATATAGTTTTTCGCATTAATTCTTAATGAGGATTTAGAGAATCCTGCAAAAGAATCCATATATATTTCATCTTCCTTTACATCAAGAATTTTATCCACCAATGTAACTAAGCTCGTGTTTGTTGATGAAGCTTCGGTTCTTGAAACATCTTTATTTTCACCATAAGAAAGAATTGATTCAATTAAATTAATCATTTCTTCTTTTGATTTTGGCATTTCAAATTCGTTAAGAACCGCAAAAATATATTCTTCTTTATCAGCAAAAATCTTAATCAAATCTTCTAACGCAATATTCAATAGATTTGGTTCAATATTATATATACGTTCTACCATTATGAAAACTTCATTCACAAGACTAGCATCAAACTTTCTGTTTATGAACATATTTTTATAATTCATTATAGTTTTGAATTCTTCAGGTAAATTAACTTCAGTATATTCAGACATATACTTCATAAAGAGCAATTCGATAGCACTTGATGAAAAACCATAGAATGGAACTACTGTTCTAAGTCTATCAGCAAAACTCCAAATTACTTGTTCTTTAATATCTGCCATCGCTTATTCCTCCATTTCTAAGAATCTTGAATCTATATATTCTTTTTCAAGCTTAGTAATTCTTTCTAGTAACTTAATCTTTTCAATACCTTCAACATATGCCTTGGCAATTTCTTTTTGTACCGATAACTGAGGAACAGGGATAGACAACTTCTTAATTTGTCCTGAAGATAGAATTGCAATTGAAGAACCTGTAACCAAATTCTTTATTTGCATAAAACATGATCTTGAATTTAAAAAAGCTACTAAATATTCTTTTTCGATGTTTTCTGGAACATTATTGATAATTGCACAGAAAGAAGGGACTAATAATCCTTCAGACTCTTTAGTGATAAGACAAGCATCATAAGGAGTAGAAAGTTTCATAACAATATCTCCTTCTTTTGTGATTCTCTTTGAATCAACATCAAGCTTAACATCTAATGTTCCTAATTCATCTAAATTGACCATTCCATTAGAGATAGCTTTAGGAACCAATACCTTCATAGTATCATATTTTTCCGATATATCCTTAGCTTCTACTCTTGACATAATTTGACCACCGATGATATTCATTTCATTTAAGTTTGAGATTAACACTTTATTTACCATACGTATGCCTCCTTGCAGTATTCTGAATCTATTGTATTTTTGAAGAATCTTTTAGGGTTTCTAACCTCTATTTTTCCAAAGAAAAGTTGTTTGTGTTTTTCTTTAGTCTCATCTTTTTCATTTAATAATTCCTCTTTAAAGACTCTACCAGTAAGATCAATTAAATTTTGTTCCTGCCTATTAGTACATTTAAGATATAAATCCTTATTATTAATAGAAACTAACTCATCATACTCTTCATCTGTAATTTTTCTAACGCTAATGATAGCGTCCTTATGATCATGCTTTACTCTTGGAAAATATCTAGCTTTGTTAGCAGCATCTTTTCCATTTTCGGCTATGACTGGAAAAGAAATAATAATGTAATTTTTTCTTCCAACATGACCACATTTACATTTCACTTCATATTTACACATATAGTATACACCCTCCTAAAAATAAAATCAAGTATTTATCTGATATTTTTTTCTTGTTCATAATTTACAATTCTATTTTATAATTATTATTCAAATATGTCAATATATATTTTGATATTTTTTTTATGTTCTTAATTATTTGCTATTATACCTATGTGTAACTTAGTTGATATGTGTAGAACGTCACTTTATATGTAATTATTTTTATTAGTTTTGTATCCATAAAAGATTTCCATGTTGACAAAAAAAAGCTAATAGAATTGGTTTGACAATTTCTACTAACTTCAATTTTTCTATTCTATTATTAGATTATAATAAAATGGATTTACTAATTTTTATTAATGTTTTGTTTTAGTCTCAGGCAAATTTTTACTCCACGGTGAAAGATCATCGATATTATATTAGACAAAAACATATTCGAGGTATTTATCAATATAACTAATCATTACTTTCTTAAAATAACATTAAGCCACTTTTCATTTCTATCTAGTCTAACATCATCTGTTACATACATCTCTAATATTTCAAATTTAGTTTTAGAGATATATTGGTTAAACCTTTCTTCTGTTAAATCTAAAAAGAATCTACCCTTTCGTTCCCCTTCATATTCTCCATATTTAAAAGAACAATACATAACCCCTTTATTCTTTAATGCTATATAGCATTTATTAAATACATCAACTAATTCATTCGAAGGAATATGAAGCAGTGATGCACAAGCCCAAATACCATCGAACATATATATATATTCCATATCTTGAACTTTCATACAATATACATTTTTTAGTCCTATACTTTTACCATATTCACAAAATTCTTCGATAGGATCAATGGAATAAACTTCATATTTCTTTGAAAAGTATAAAGAATCTCTTCCACTACCAAAACCTATATCTAATATAGCTTTTGCATCTTTACCTAAATATTTTTCAAATAAATTATATTGATAAGACATATCACAATTAATAGTGTTATTAATGAATTCATCTTTATTATCTTTATAATAATTACTCATATCTTTAGCATCCTTTACATCCTAAATAAAATTTATCAACAAAATCATTTTTAATTGCGTAATCGAACTCCTGCAATATTTTAAAATTGCTTTTAAATTTTTCATGCATTTTAGTTTGTAATAATAAATTTCTTTCTTTTAATTTGTCTATTCTTTCTTGAGATGGAGTAATATTTGATTTGCCTGAATTACATCCCTTATGAACATAAACTAAATTCCATAAATCATCAGAATAAATATAACTCCATGGAATGACATGATCTCGCGACAAATCAGGATCTTCTATTTTTTTACCACATATAAAGCATATATGATTATCATTTTCTAATTCTAAAAATTCATCAAATATCCTTAAATCTTTTCTTTTAACCTCTTGTTCATCAATAATTCTTACCTTTTTAGCTATTCTAGGACATGAATTATAATTTTCTAACATTAAACTCCAACGATAATTAATTAAATCAAATAAATCTTGTTGATGTTTATACAAGGCCTTAATAAAATCTGATTTAATTGTAATTTTATTATTAATTTTATCAATTTGATAAAAATCAAAAGATTTCCCCTCTAAATTTAAGAAAAAGGGCATAACATTAACTTTAATATTACGAACACAATTATTTATAGACTTATTATATTCTTTCAATAAATTAGCTTCAATATATCTAAAAGCACGCTCAAAAACTATAGGTTTATAATCATTATTAGATATTTGATACAATTCAATAAGCTTTTTAACTTCTTGTAATATTACTGGTGGCTGATTAGGTGCAGATTGGAATAAATTGAAAAATATAGTTTGATCCCAATAATATTTAAACATTTTTTGAGCTATATCAAATAAACATATATCTATATTCTTCTCGATTGATTCATAATAATTATTTGATAATTCGACAATTCCTTTAGCCCATGCCATTTTATAGGTATTACTATAATCACACTCTCTAATTACCTTTTTGAAATCATCTAATTGTTCACACATAAGCTCACCACCTAAAACACATGGAATTTTTCTCCATATTAGTAAATAAATATACTTTATTTTATCACATTGACTATTTTTTTTCAAATCTATGTAGTTATTATTTTATACATTATAATGCATATTTCACTAATAAATAAAAGATTCCGGATACAACAAAACTAAAGGATAATATTGGTGATTTCAAAGAATCATATTCGTTGCACCGTCATTTTCGCTGTGCATAATAACAAAAATCCCAAAGCTTTATTAATCCTTTCTGCCAAAAAAGCTGATATAATTGATCAAGATATTATCCTTTCTGCCATCGATGAATTCATAAATTAATAGCTTCAAATAAAATACCAAATCAACGTAAATAATTTGATTTGGTATTTTTTATAGAATATTTATAGGTTCAAATAAAGTGAATAATCTTCCTTAAATAATTTGACGTTCGACATTTAATATAATAAATAGTCATAAAATATAATAATTTCATTAGAAAATTAAATATTTTATTTTAATATTTTAAATCAATTTTAAGCTTTCCATAAACCATGTAAATTGCAGTATGCATAAACAGCTTCTACTTCATCGCCTGCACAAATTGAGAAGCAAACTTCTGGGTTTTGACCTGGAAATAATTGTTTTCTTTGATTTCCAGATTTAGTTTGAATAGATACCCATTCAATATAATGTTCATCTAACATCGGATGAGAAATACTTCCAACATTTACATGAACTATATTACCTTCAATCTTCCACACTGGCATATGCTTTTCCCCAGATGCTTCTACAGTATTAGGTATTATTTCAGTCATTTTTTGACCACAACACATTACAGGGACACCTGAATTTTTTACGATTGCAATGATATTACCACAATGTTCACATTTAAAGAATCTTTGTTCCATAATTTTTTTCCTTCCTTCTTTTAATAATTTTTAACATTTATTTCAAAATAGCTTTGTGGATGAGCACAGACTGGACATACCTCTGGAGCCTTTGTTCCTACTACGATATGACCACAATTGCGGCATTCCCAAACCTTTACTTCACTCTTTTCAAATACCTCTTTCATTTCTACATTATGAAGTAATGCTCTATATCTTTCTTCATGATGCTTTTCAATTGCTCCTACTAAACGGAATTTAGCCGCTAAAGCTGTAAAACCTTCCTTTTCTGCAGTTTTAGCGAAATTCTCATACATGTCAGTCCATTCATAGTTTTCACCCTCTGCCGCATGTAATAAATTCTCTTTAGTATCGCCAAGCTCATTAAGCTCCTTAAACCATAACTTTGCATGCTCCTTTTCATTATCTGCAGTCTGTAAGAATAAAGCTGCAATTTGTTCAAAGCCTTGCTTCTTTGCTACTGATGCAAAATAAGTATACTTATTTCTAGCTTGAGATTCACCTGCAAATGCAGCCCATAAATTCTTCTCAGTTTCTGTACCTGCATAAGGATTCTTCTTTTCTTCTACTAATTTAAATTTTTCTTTTGGTTGTTTACAAACAGGGCACTTTTCTGGTGCTTCCTCTCCTTCATGAACATAACCACAAACTGTACATACCCATTTTTTCATAACTTTTTCCTCTTCTTTCTCGATATTATTTTTTCATTATTAGGTATTATTTCTAATAGTTGCTTTACAACATCTACTGGAAAATCCTTTGTTGGAGGATTTTTAATAAAATCTTCTAATAACTCATGTGTATTATTACTTTGTGGAATCATATATCCTGCTTCTCTTAAAATATCTTCAGCAACTAATCTTTCAGATTTAGCAACAGCCTTCATCAAACGATATAGTCCATCCTTATCAGTATTATTGGCAATTTGAAGGGCTTCTTTTTCTTCTAAAACTTTTGCTTGAGCAGTCTTATTTAATACTGCTTTAACCTGATCAGTTTTTGGCTGTTGAGCTGGATATTCCTTTGGTACCATCGAAATTGCACCAACAGGACAAACATATAAACATAGACAATCTTTAGTACAAAGTCTTAAATTTCTTACTGCTACTTTTTCATTTCTATCTATCCATTTTTTTGTTGGCTGATACAATCAGCATCATGGGACGGCGCATTTCATCCTGCATCCCCGGAATATCCA
>CAZWLD010000044.1:0-15262 GCA_964634685.1 uncultured Anaeroplasmatales bacterium | reverse complement strand
GCCTCATCTAGATGGTGAATATGCGGCCTTTTGTAAGGTTATGGATAGTGATTCAATGAATGAGGTTATCAAGATTTCAAAAGTCCCTACAACCTCCTATGGAATGGCATTTCAAGACTTTCCTCGCATAATTGTGTCAATAAAAACCATTGAAAGATTAAACTAATTATATAAAAAGAGCTTTGTCTCTTTTTTTATCTCGTTTTTTGGTGTATAATAATATAACCATATCATTTATAAAGGAGATGCAAGCAATGACTAATAAGTGTCCGGTATGCGGAGGAAATCTAATTAAAAATGATGTTTATCTCGATAAAAATAAAAAAGGCTTATTTCCAAGTCTTTATTGCGTAGCTTGCGGGTATCGCAAGGATTTATCGGCAGATATGAATATAAAGATTTCTGTTGAATCAATTGAAATGGGAATGACAATCGTTGATTATGTTCCTTATTCTGATGGAAGCTATGATTATACGAGAACGGATTATCCTTTATCAAGATTAAAGCAGGTTGTGGTTTTAGATAGGACCATTAGCTTTTTAGGTGAATCCTATGAACTTAGTGATGAACCTCTTGTAATTAATAAAGAATTTGAAATTGAAAGCTTTGGTAATGTCAAGGAAAAAGAAAAAATCGTTATTACAATTTCATTAGAAGAATAAAAGCACCTCATTTTTTGAAGTGCTTTTTAATTCTTATAAAATATCAACGATTTTGTCGCCCTTTTTCATAACTGCTCTTAGGCGATTATAAACCTTTTTCGTCGCAAATGACTGAAAACTTGTTTGCGGCATTCCCTTCCAAATACGATTAGGGCAGTTGTTACAATAGAATATTTTGTTTTCAATTCCTGGACACGATGGATCACATTTGTGACCACTCTTGTAAATAGACCAAAGCTTATCTCTAAATCTCTTGAAAAGAGGAGATTCTTCAATATTACTTGCGGCGAGATCATAGGTATTTAGGTTTTGCTTTGTGTAATATTCGAAGAAAGAGCTATTTTGATTTTCCATATGCGCAATATCCGCGATGATAGCTCCTTGATGAGCTTTATCAAAGACCTTTTCAAGATATTTTTCTGGGATTCTTGTACTCTCTTTGTAATTTAAAACGCGAGAGAAAAGAATCAAATCATATTTTTCAAAATTAAGCTTCAAAAATTCAGGACTTTTAATATTGATTTGAAGTGAAGGTTCTTTTTCAATTTTTTCACTTGGAATAACATAGGCTGATTTAGCCCATTTTGTTTTATCAAGATGAGTAATATGAACCTTGTGGCTTAAGCTACGGTCCATCAAGCGAAGACCAAGCCAATCAATTTTATTATCTCCACCAATAATAAGAATATTTTTTATATCATTCTTTATCGAAAATAGTTTCTTAAAAGCTAACATTGATGTTAAAGCATTGATAAAGCCATAACAAAATAAATATTCAATGCAAGAGGCTTTATTAGTATAGGATGTGATTTCTGTATAGTCGGTATAGCTATCAGTTAATGATTTAAAAAAAGGAAGCATTGGTGTGTAGCTAATTTCATTCGTTGAATCATAAAATTTGGGAATAAAGGTTACAACCTCCTCTGGTTGTCCAGTTTTGATATTAGGACGAAATAAGGTTTCAACGGGTTCCTCAAATTTAAAATCTAATTGAAGATATTTTTCCTTTACGACCATTGATTTCATTTTTCCAAATTCATTTTTATAATTGAGAGTAACCTCTCCATTATTGATTTTACTTATTTCCACTATTCTTCCTGTTGATAGATGTTTTCCCTTTTGACCAATTTTGTAAATCATATAAATCATTCCATTTCTTTAATTCAATAATATGATAACACATATTAAAAAAAATATATAGAAAAATACGATTATATTTTTTGCGATAATAATCTATTATTTTTGCGAAATGACAATTTTTTGTAATATTAGATACTTATGGAGAATATCGTTATTCTTTAATGATAAATGTTTTTAAGAAAAAAATAACGGTTACTTGAGAATAAATAAAAGATTGGGAAGGATAATAGTATTGACTTATAAAGGAATTGCTTTTATAATAATATCAAACGATGAAAAAGACAAGTAATTATATCATATTTTTATAGAGACTAAGCGGCTGGTGAAAGCTTAGAAAATTGATATAATGAATCTACTTTGGAGTGATGCTAATAACATCCGGGAGGCCCGTTATAGCTTTAAAGAAGCTAGATTTTTATCTAGAATTAAGGTGGCACCGCGCTAATCACGTCCTTATTTTTAAGGATGTTTTTTTATTTTTGAAAATAATTTAGGAGGAAAAGAAAATGCTAGATTTAAAATTTGTTCGTGAAAATCCGGACCTTGTAAAGGAAAATATCAAGAAAAAGTTCCAAGATCAAAAATTACCTTTAGTTGATGAGGTTATCGAATTAGATAAAAAGGTTCGTGAGCTTAAGCTTGAGGGAGATAATCTCCGCAGTGAACGTAATAAGGTTAGCCAAGAAATTGGAAAGCTAATGAAAGAGAAAAAAATTGATGAAGCTAACGCTAAAAAGGCTTATGTTGTGGAAATTAATAACCGTCTAGTAAATATTGAAAAGGAAGAGGAAGAAATATCCGCTGTCCTTAAAAAGGATATGATGACAATTCCTAATATGATTGATAAGAGTGTTCCAATTGGAAAGGATGATTCTTTCAATGTTGAAGTAGAACGCTTTGGCGATCCAGTTGTTCCTGAATATGAGATTCCATACCATGCGGATATTATTGAAAAATTAAAAGGAATGGATAAGGATGCGGCTGGACGTACCTCTGGTCAAGGATTTTATTATTTAATCGGTGATATTGCTCGTCTTCATGAGGCTTTACTTGCTTATGCTCGTGATTATATGATTGATGCCGGCTTTACCTATGCTATTCCGCCATTCTTAATTCATAGTGATGTCGTAACTGGTGTTATGTCTTTCCCAGAAATGGAAGCAATGATGTACAAAATTGAAGGTGAAGATTTATATTTAATTGGAACATCAGAGCACTCAATGATTGGCCGCTTTAAAGATCAAATAATCAAGGATGAGGATCTTCCTATTCATATGACAAGCTATTCTCCATGCTTTAGAAAAGAAGGAGGAAGTCATGGTCTTGAGGAAAGAGGTTTATATCGAGTACATCAATTTGAAAAGCAAGAAATGATTGTTATTTGTGAACCTGAGGAATCAATGGAATGGTATGAAAAAATGTGGAAGCTTACAGTTAATTTCTTTAGAAGTCTCGATATTCCGGTAAGACAATTAGAATGCTGTAGCGGTGATTTAGCTGATTTAAAGGTTAAATCTTGTGATGTTGAGGCTTGGAGTCCTCGCCAAAAGAAATATTTTGAGGTTGGTAGCTGTTCAAATTTAGGAGATGCCCAAGCTCGTCGTTTAGGAATCCGTAAAAAAGGAGAAAAAGGAACATACTTTCTTCATACATTAAACAATACCGTTGTGGCAACACCACGTGGATTGATTGCTTTTATTGAGAATAATTATCAAGAGGATGGATCAATTCGTATTCCTGAGCCTTTAAGACCATATATGGGTGGAAAAGCAGTAATTAAATAGTTTTTCAAAAAAATTTTGATTTTGAATTTCACATAAATAAAACACAATTCGACTATAATTCTGCAATTCTTTTTTAATACAATAAAGATGTCTTAAAAAGACTTTATGCAAAAAAATCCCCCCTCTTTTATAATTTGCGTAAACTATGATATAATGAAAGTGCAGCAATGCACTTTTATTATTATTTTGGAGGTGTTTATATGAAAATAGCATTAGTTGAGGATGAAAAGGATTTATCAAAATTAATTTGTAAATATTTAGAAAATGAAAAATATGAGGTTCATCCCTTTTATTCAGGAGAAGAAGCATATGATCATATTAAAGAAAATTTTGATTTATGGATTTTAGATATTATGCTTCCTGGGCAAATTAATGGGTATGACTTAATTAAGAGTATTAAGCATAATAATAAGAAAACCCCAGTAATTTTCTCATCAGCTCGTGATCAGGATATTGATAAAATAATGGGATTAGAGTTAGGTAGTGATGATTATATTGCCAAGCCATATTCACCTCGTGAGCTTGTATTAAGGGTAAAGGCTATTTTAAATCGTGTTTATGAAACACCTAGCAAAGCCTTTGTTTATGGACAATATAATATCGATTATGATAAGCGTATTGTTTCACATGATGGTGAAAATATCGCTTTGACAACAAAAGAATTTGAATTGTTAACATTTCTTTTAAAGCACCCTAATCAAGCATTTTCGCGCGATCAAATCTTAGATGGTGTTTGGGGAAATAATTATTTTGGAAGTGATCGTGTTGTTGATGATTTAATGCGTCGTCTTCGTCAAAAAATGCCATTACTTGAGGTTGAAACCATATATGGCTATGGTTACCGCTTACTATGAGATTTAGACTGACTCACCAAATATTTATGCTTTTTAGCTTTGTAATTATTTTATCAATGTTAATTTTTACTTTAATTACAAGCTCACGCTTTGATTCAATTTATGCTGAGGTTGGAGTTAATAGTATTAAGGATTATATTAATTATACTGAGGATTCTTGGAGTGTTGGTAAGACTCCTATCAAATCGAAGTATGAATATTTCTATGGTAATATACATACTAATGAGATTCATTATTCAGAAAATATTCTTAATATTTTTTCGAATGATGAAATCAATTATATAATTGATAACACGATTCGCACGGAGAATAGTAGTATTAAGGTATACAAATCAAATGATAGTCTTTATCACCTTGCGACAAAAATCAAGGATGATGGTTCCTATATTGTGGCGATTGGGGATAATGATTTAATGAAGCATTATCGAAACAACTCGTTTTTTATGTTTATTATCATTTATGGAGTTATCCTTGTTTGGGGTAATGCCATTTTAGGAATTTGGAGTCAACAAATTGTATCGCGTCTTAAAAAAATTCAAAAGGCTGTTACCCAATTACCGGCTGAGCAATATCAAAAGGAAATCATTTTTGAGGGTGATGATGAAATATCTGAATTAGCTTCTTCGATTGAAACGATGCGGCAAGAGATTTGTCACAATGAAGAAACAAAACGGGAAATAATCCAAAATGTTAGTCATGATATTAAAACACCAATTGCCGTTATCAAATCCTATGCAGAAGCTATTTATGATGGTATCGAAGATAAGGAAGCGGCTTTGGTTATTATTAAACAAGCCGAAATTTTAAAGAATAAGACCATCCAATTATTAGAATATAATAAGCTTGAATATTTAGAGACAAAAACGGAATTTGAAGATGTTAATATGAAGGAGCTAATTGAAAATGTCGTTGATTATTATCGTTTTCAAACCAACATCACTTTTATTCTCGAATTAGAAAATGTTTATTTTAAAGGATTTAGCGAGCATTACCGCACGGTTTTAACAAATATTATTGATAATGGAATTAGATACGCTAAAAACGAAATGCGAATAATTTTAAAGGATAAATATCTTGAAATATATAATGATGGTCCTGGTATTGATGAGGAATTCATCAAAACAATCTTTAAGCCTTATGAAAAAGGAAATAAAGGACAATTTGGATTAGGTATGGCTATCGTTAAAAGAACATTGGATCATTTTAAATATAACATCGAGGTTGTTAATCGTGAAGTAGGTGTTTCCTTTATAATTACTGCTTTATAGGATTTAATAAATTTACGGATTTATTGAGTCCTTTTTTAATATAATGATTTGTGAAAACGTGTTTATTTCACAAAATATTGACTCAGTAAAAAAATACTGATATACTTATAACTGTAGTAATCAGTAAAAAAATACTGAATCGAGGTGAACGATTTGAATGATAAAATTGTTTCAAGAAATCAGCTTCTAAGATTACCACAGTATTTGAATTATCTAATAGCTAAGGAACGTGAAGGAATTGACTCAATATCCTCAACCCAAATATCGAATGATTTAAAGCTGTCAGAAGAAAAGGTCAGAAAGGATATCGCTTTGGTTAGTAAAAAAAGTGGTGTTCCGGGACGAGGTAGAGATATTAAGGAATTAATTGAGGATATTAAAGACTTCTTAGGCTATAAAGATGTTAATAGTGCGGTTTTGGTGGGCTGTGGAAGCTTAGGAAAGGCCCTGCTTGGATATCCTGGTTTTGATTATTATGGCTTGAAAATTATTGCTGGATTTGATAGTGATCCTGATTTATGGGATAAAGAAATTGGAAATAAAAAAATATTTTCAATTGATAAGCTCAGGAATCTTTGTCAAAGAATGAACATTCATATCGGTATCATCTGTGTTCCAGCCAAGTATGCCCAAGATATTTGTGATATGCTAGTTTCAAGCGGCGTATTAGCAATTTGGAATTTTGCGCCTGTCCATCTGCAGGTTCCTGATGGAATTATTGTTCAAAATGAAAATATGGGGGCATCACTTGCTATATTATCAAATAAACTACAAGAAAAAATAAAAAATATGGAGGAATAAATCATGGAAAAGGTTTATAATGAAGAAACAGTAAAAATGATTGATGAGTTAGTTCAAAAGGGCTTAAAGGCTTTAGAAAAATTTGAAACTCTTGATCAAGAAGCCGTCGACTACATTGTTGCGAAATGCTCAGTTGCTGGTCTTGATCACCACGGAATCTTAGCTCAAGCAGCTATCGATGAAACTAAACGTGGTGTTTTTGAGGATAAAGCAACCAAAAATTTATTTGCATGTGAATACATTGTAAATAATATGCGTCATTTAAAAACAGTAGGTGTTATTAGTGAAAATTCGGTTACCGGAATTATTGAAGTAGCAGAGCCAGTTGGTGTTGTGGCCGGAATTACCCCAGTTACAAATCCAACCTCAACCGTTATTTTCAAATCATTAATTTGTTTGAAAACAAGAAATCCAATTATCTTTGCTTTCCATCCATCAGCTCAACAATGCTCGAAGCAAGCTGCGATGATTATTCGCGATGCGGCGGTAGCTGCCGGTGCACCAAAGGATTGTATTCAATGGATTGAAGTACCATCAATGGATGCGACAACATTATTGATGAATCATCCAGGCGTTGCGACAATTCTAGCAACAGGTGGTAACGCAATGGTTAAGGCTGCATATTCTTGTGGTAAACCAGCTTTAGGAGTAGGTGCTGGTAACGTTCCTGCTTATATCGAAAAAACGGCAAAGATTAAGCAAGCTGTTAACGACATCGTTTTATCAAAATCATTTGATAATGGTATGATTTGTGCTTCCGAGCAAGCTGTAATCATTGATAAAGAAATTTATGATGAAACAGTTAAAGAATTCAAAAAATATTCAGTTTACTTTGTTAACAAAGAAGAAAAGGCTAAGCTTGAGGCTTTCATGTTTGGTGTAAATAATCCTGAAGAATATAGTAAAGCTGTTTTGAATCCTAATATTGTTGGTAAACCAGCTTCTTGGATTGCTAGTCAAGCCGGATTTGAGGTGCCAGCTGATACGGTAATTTTAGCTGTACCTTGTCGTGAGGTTGGACCAAAGGAACCAATGACAAAAGAAAAATTATCACCAGTTTTAGCTATTTTAAAATCTAATTCAACGGAAGATGGTATTACCAAATCATGCCAAATGGTTGAATTCAATGGATTAGGTCATAGCGCCGCTATTCACACTGAAAACAAAGAGCTTGCGGAAGTATTTGGTGATCGTGTTAAGGCGATGCGTATTATTTGGAATTCACCATCGACATTTGGCGGAATTGGAAATGTTTATAACTCTTTCCTTCCATCATTGACATTAGGCTGCGGTTCATATGGTAAAAACTCAGTTGGTGGAAATGTAAGTGCTGTAAATCTTTTGAATGTTAAGAAGATCGGAAGGAGAAGAAATAATATGCAGTGGTTTAAAATTCCTTCAAAAATTTATTTTGAAAGAAATTCAATTGAATATTTACGAGATATGCAAAATATTAATAAAGCATTTATCGTAACTGACCGTTCAATGGTTGATTTAGGATATGTTAATCGTGTTACTGAGCAATTAAATTTAAGAAGAAATAAAGTTCAAATTCAATTGTTCTGTGATGTTGAGCCAGATCCAGATATTGAAACAGTAAAACGTGGATTATCATTAATGGAGGCCTTCCGCCCAGATACAATCATCGCTTTAGGTGGAGGTTCAGCAATGGACGCTGCCAAGGGTATGTGGTTATTCTACGAGCATCCAGAGATCAATTTTGATGATTTAAAGCAAAAATTTATGGATATTCGTAAGCGTGCCTTTAAATATCCAGAATTAGGAAAGAAATCATTATTAGTTTGTATTCCAACAACATCAGGTACTGGTTCTGAGGTTACTCCATTTGCGGTAATCAGTAATAAGAAGGAAAACAAGAAATATCCACTAGCTGACTATTCTTTAACGCCAACAGTTGCGATTTGTGACCCTGAATTTACAACATCATTACCTGCTAGTGTAACAGCTGATACCGGTATGGATGTATTAACTCATGCTTTAGAGGCTTATGTATCCGTTTTAGCTAGTGATTTCACTGATGGTCTTGCTTTGCAAGCTATTCAAATGGTATTCGAATACTTACCAAGAGCTGTTAAGGATGGTAAAAATGATCTTGAGGCTCGTGAAAAGATGCACAATGCTTCCACAATTGCTGGTATGGCCTTCGCCAATGCCTTCTTAGGTATGAATCACTCAATGGCTCATAAGATTGGTGGTATGTTCCATACTCCACACGGAAAGACAAATGCTATTTTATTACCTCATGTTATTAGATATAATGGTACTGTTCCTCAAAAATTATCAGTATGGCCTAAATATGATTTCTATAAGGCTAATCTAAAATATCAAAAGGTTGCTCAATTACTTGGATTACCTGCTTCAACTCCAGAAGAGGGTGTTGAATCCTTGGCTAATGCGGTTATGAATTTAGGTAAAGAAATCGGAATTAAGATGAATTTATGTGATGCCGGTATTCCTGAAGATGAATTTATGAACAACTTAGATACTTTAGCTATGCTTGCATATGAGGATCAATGTAGCCCAGCTAACCCTCGTGTTCCAATGGTTGAGGACATGAAGGAAATCATGAAAAAAGCATATAAAGGAAACTAGGTGAGATGATGGTCGTATCAATTTGCGTTGGCTCTTCATGCCACCTAAAAGGTTCATACGACGTCATCGAATTAATGAAAACCAATATTGCTTTACATAATTTAGAGGAGAAGGTTGCCCTAAAGGCAGCCTTCTGTCTTGGAAAATGTACTGATGGTGTTTCTATAAAAATCGATGATACGATTGTGTGCGGAGTATCAAAAGAAAATTTCAATGAAATATTTGATAAATATATTTTAGCAAAGATAAAGTAAAGGAGCTAAAATATGGGAAGCTATATTAATTTTAAAAAATCCAATTGTAAGGATTGCTATAAGTGTATAAGAAATTGTCCTGTTAAATCAATTCGTTTTTCCAGTCATCAAGCGCAAATCATTGAGGATGAATGCATTTTATGTGGTAAGTGCTTTGTTTCTTGTCCACAAAATGCTAAAGAAATTCGAAATGACCTTCCTAAGGTAATTAATGCCATTAAGGAAGGAAGGGAATGCTATGCCAGTATTGCCCCTTCTTATGTAGCTAATTATGAGGGCTATTCAATCAAATCATTAGAAAAGGCTTTACTAAGCCTAGGCTTTAAGGGCGTCAGCGAAACAGCCTTAGGGGCGGCGGTTGTTAAAAGCTGTTATGATGAAATGGTTAATTTAGAAAAGCAGGATGTTATTATCTCAACCTGCTGTCATACGGTTAATTTATTAATTGAAAAGCATTTTAAAGAGGCTATTCCTTATATGGCTTCGATTAAATCACCGATGCAGGCTCATTGCGCTCAAATTAAAGAGGATCACCCTAATGCTTATACGGTATTTATTGGACCGTGTATTTCCAAAAAGGCCGAAGCGGAGGCCTATCCTGGCGATGTTGATGCCGTTTTAACATTTGAGGAATTATCGGAATGGATGAATAAGGAAGGCATTTCTTTAGAAAATGTTCCTGATGACTCTTTTAAAGGAAAAACCCGTTTATTCCCAACAACAGGTGGAATTTTAAAATCAATGCTTTGCGAAAATAAGGATTATACCTATGTTGCGATTGATGGTGTTGAGAATTGTATTAATGCCTTAAAGGATATTTTAAGTGGCAAGGTTCATAAATGCTTCATTGAAATGTCAGCTTGTGTTGGTAGCTGTATTGGTGGACCTTGTATTGCGAAGCTTCATCATAATGCCGTTAGTGATTATATAGCTATCAATAAAAGTGCTTCTAGTGTCGATTTCGATGTTAAAAAGAAAACATATGATGAATTATATCAAGAAAAGAAGCCATATTTTGTTCATCATATTGAACCATCAGAGGTTGAGATTCAAGATATTTTACGAAGAATGAATAAAAATAAAAAGGATAATGAGCTTAACTGTGGAAGCTGTGGCTATAATACCTGTCGGGAAAAAGCGATAGCCGTTTATCAAGGTAAGGCTGATATGACAATGTGTCTTCCATATTTGAAGGAAAAAGCTGAATCCTTTTCTGATGATATTATTTATAATACACCTAATGGTGTTATCGTTTTAAATGATAATTTTGAAATCCAATTAATTAATCAAGCGGCTTGTAATATTGTCAATGTTAAGAATAGTAAGGATTTAATTGGAATGCCGGTTGTGCAAATATTAGATCCAGATGACTACATTATGGTTTCAAGCCAAAAAAAGAGTATTATTAACAAACGAGTATATTTGTCTGAATATGGCCGTACAATCGAAGAATCCATCATTTATAATGATAAATTTCATATTATGATTGGTTTCTTACGTGATATTACGGAAAGTGAAAATCAAAAGAATCAAAAGGAAGAAATAAGTCGTCAAACAATTGAGATAACCGATAAGGTAATCCAAAAGCAAATGCGTGTTGTTCAGGAAATTGCATCTCTTCTTGGCGAAACAACAGCCGAGACCAAGGTTGCCTTAACGAAGCTTAAGGAGTCATTAAAGGATGATTAAACTATGTACAGAGGTCGGCTATTACAGCATTAACCATGAGGGAGAAGAGTTATGTGGTGACCATGTCGAGGTAGTCGAAACCGAGGATTCCCAAACAATCGTTCTAGCTGACGGCTTAGGTAGTGGTGTTAAGGCCAATATATTAGCAATCCTAACGAGCAAGATTATTTCGACGATGATTGCGAATGATATGCCAATTGAGGAATGTGTTAAAACCATTGCGCAGACGTTGCCTGTATGCGAGGTCCGAAAGGTTGCCTATTCAACCTTCACAATTATTCGAATTAATCATAATAAAGAAGCGATTATTATCGAGTATGATAATCCGTTGACGATTTTATTAAGAGATGGGAAAAACGTTGAATTTGCAAGAAACGAAATGGTTATAGATAATAAACGCATTTATCAATCAAGAATTCAATTACAAATCAATGATTGTTTTTTTACAATGAGTGATGGAGCTATCTATGCAGGAGTTGGTCAAACTCTCAATTTTGGATGGCAACGCCCAAATATTATTGAATATATGGAGAAACGTTATGATGAATCATATTCAGCAAAGACGCTTTCAACTATTCTATTAGATAAATGTAATCAATTGTACAATTTGATGCCTGGTGATGATACAACCGTTTGTTGTGTTAAAATTCGCGAACGAAGGCAAGTAAATTTACTAGTAGGTCCTCCAAGTAATAAAGAGGATGATAATGGCATGCTTACGCTATTTTTTGGGAAAGAGGGAAAGCATATTGTTTGCGGTGGAACAACTGCACAAATCGTTTCCAAATTTTTACATAAGCCAATGGATTTATCAATTGATTATGTTGATTTGGGAATACCACCAACCGCGAAAATTGAAGGTGTTGATTTAGTTACCGAGGGTGTTATCACCTTAGCTAAGGTATTAGAATATGCCAATAGCTATTTAGTGGATAATGATAAATATATGGAATGGAGCTACCAGCCTGATGGAGCTTCAAGTATTTCAAGGTTGTTGTTTGAGGAAGCAACGGACATCAACTTCTTTGTTGGAAGGGCAGTCAATCCAGCTCATCAAAATCCAAATCTTCCAATTAATTTTAATGTCAAGATGCGATTAGTTGATGAATTAACAGTCGCATTAAAAAAGATGGGAAAGAGAATTAAAGTAAGTTATTTTTAGAGGGTGTTTTTTTATGAAGCGTTTTGATACAGATGTACAATATTTAAAATATAAGGTTTTAAGGGAAGTTTCAAAGAATGCCTTTGAAGGAACCTTACTTGAGTCCTATAATGATATTCCTAAGAATATTATTCCTGGTCCCAAGCCAACAACTAGGTGCTGTGTCTATAAGGAAAGAGCGATTGTTTCGGAACGGGTTAAGCTTGCAATTGGCGGCGATAAAGCCAATCCAAATGTTATTGAGGTTATTGATATTGCTTGTGATGAATGCCCGGTTGCCGGATTCCAGGTAACTAATGCCTGCCGTGGCTGTATTGCCCATCGTTGTGTTTCTGCATGTAAAAAGGATGCGATTGTTTTTGATCAAAATTTACATGCGCACATTAATAAAGATAAGTGTGTTGAATGTGGATTATGCGCAAGCGTGTGCCCTTATAATGCCATTATGAATTATAAGCGTCCTTGTGAAATTTCCTGTAAGGTTAAAGCCATATCAATGAATGAAAATAAAACCGCACAAATTGATAATGAGAAATGTATTTCCTGTGGGGCTTGTGTTTATCAATGTCCTTTTGGGGCCATTATGGATAAATCATTTATTTTAGATGTTATCAATATGCTTAAATCAAAGCAAAAGGTTTATGCTGTTGTAGCCCCTTCGATTTCAAGTCAATTTATGAATGTCAAGATTGGTCAAGTTGTTAGTGGGTTGAAGGCTCTAGGCTTTCATAGTGTCATTGAAGCAGCCTTAGGAGCAGATATGGTTAGCTATAGTGAAGCTTCAGAATTAGCTTCAAAGGGATTTTTGACTTCATCCTGTTGTCCAAGCTTTGTTTCTTATATTGAAAAAAATTTTCCAAAGCTAGTACCTCACATTTCTCATAATTTATCACCGATGGCGACAATATCTAAATATATCAAGGAAAATGATCCAGAATGTAAAATTGTATTTATAGGCCCATGTACATCGAAGAAGATGGAGATTCAAAAGGAAAGTGTTAAGCCTTATGTTGATTCTGTTATTACATTTGAGGAGCTTCAGGCATTATTTGACAGTAGGGATATTGATTTAGAGGCTCTTGATTTAACTCCTTTAGACAATGCCTCATATTTTGGACGCATTTTCGCAAGAAGCGGCGGTTTAGCTGATGCGGTTAAGCAAGCCTTATTCGAGCAAAATATTGATTTTGATTTAAAGCCAATATCTTGTGATGGAATTGAAGAATGTAAAATGGCTTTATTAAGAGCTAATAAGGGTGTATTACCTAATAATTTTATTGAAGGTATGGCTTGTGTTGGTGGCTGTATTGGTGGACCTTGTTCATTGACACATGGTAATAAAAATAAAGCTGAGGTTGATAAATATGGTCAAGAGGCCTTTGAAAAGACTATTACCGAATCAATAAGTAAGCTCAAAGATTTGTCATAGGGAATAAACCTATGACTTTTTTTTCATTTATTTAAAATCTAGCGAAAAATGTCTTTTATTTATGGTACAATAGTATTAATAGAAAGGCGGTTTTATTATGGATTTATTAGAAAAATATGCAGATATACTTGTTAATATTGGTGTGCATCTCAATGAAGGTCAGATGTTGGTTGTTAATTCATCAGTTGAATGCGCTCCTCTTACAAGGTTAATTGTTAAAAAGGCATATGAGGCAAAAGCATCATATGTAATGGTTAGATGGAGTGATGATATTGTTAATCATGAATATTATCTTCATGCGGCGGATGAAGCTATTGATGAGATTCCGGATTGGATAGTTGATCAATTTCATTTCATTGTCGACAAAGTGGCAGCTGTTATTTCCATTGCTTCACCATCCCCAGGATTAATGCAGGATGTTAATCCAAAGCGACTCCAAAGAGCTTCCAAGGCATCAGAAAAGAAGCTTTCCTTCTATCATGATGTTATGATGGCGTCTAAGGTGCAGTGGTGCGTTGCGGCTTATCCTTCTTATCGATGGGCTAAAAAGGTATTCCCTGAATTAGAAGAGAAAGAAGCTTATAATAAATTATTTAAAGCAATCTTAGATGCATCAAGAGTAAAAGAAGATAACGATCCAGTTCGTGATTGGATGCTTCATATGGAAAATTTAGAAAAACACACTAAAAAATTGAATGATTTAAATTTTAAATTTCTTCATTTTAAAAATTCCTTAGGAACGGATTTAACTGTCGAGCTAGTTAAAAACCATATTTGGGGTGGCGGTGGTGAATTCGCAGCTAATGGAACCTATTTTGCGCCAAACATTCCAACAGAAGAGGTTTTTACGATGCCCCATAGTCATGGAGTAAATGGAGTAGTATATAGTTCAAAGCCATTGAATTATCAAGGTAAACTAATTGAAGATTTCCGTTTAGAATTTAAAGATGGAAAGGTTATTGATTACAGTGCTAGAACCGAGCAGTCAGCTTTAGAAACGCTTCTTACTGTTGATGAAGGAAGTAGTCGTTTAGGTGAGGTTGCATTAATTAGCTATGATTCACCAATTTCTAATAGCGGTATTATTTTTTATAATACATTATTTGATGAAAATGCAAGTTGCCATTTGGCTTTAGGAAATGCATATCCTACTTGTATTAAGGATGGAACAAATCTTCCTTTAGAGGAATTACTAGAAAAGGGATATAATAAGTCAATGGTTCATGTTGATTTTATGTTTGGAACTAGTGATATGCAAGTTATTGGTGAAAAGGAAAATGGGGAAAAGGTTGTAGTATTTAAGGATGGAAATTTCGCTTTATAATAAGATTTTCTTTTAATACAGTTTATAAGATCAAACCTAGTTTGGTCTTTTTTTTAGTGAAAATACAAATTAACATATTACGATATTTATAGAAATTATAAAGGTTATTTAGTTCAAAAAGGGAATAAAATGGTTCAAATTTCAGCAACATTATGAGATTAAGGACATTTTTGTTAAGCTGATTATACTTTCTTTCATTTTATGTTTTTTAATAACATCTCAGGTGTTATATCTTCTAATTTTGAAATAGTAAATCTTTTCTTTCCGATACTATTAAAGGAA
>CAZWLD010000043.1:0-15801 GCA_964634685.1 uncultured Anaeroplasmatales bacterium | reverse complement strand
AGATAATTGACCTTTTACTGTCAACTCACTGTCCTTTCCTCTAGTACCATTTTAAAGTGCTAGGTCGTCTTTGACATTAGATTACATTTCTCTATCTGTTTGTTCAATCTCTTTTTTATCGATCTTACTTAATTTATATGTTAAGATAAATGCTCCAACTAAGAGGATAAGACCGATGATTAATTCTAGGAAGAACCAACCATTAATTGGCTTGGTGTAGCCGTTAAAATTTTGATATAGCATACTAAATATTGATGCTAAAACAAAGCCTAAAATACAAGAATTTGTTTGATCCTTAAAGTGCTTCATACAATAATTTATGACAAATGAGAAGAAGAAAACACCAATCACACAGCCAACCATAAAAAATCCTAAAACCGTCAAATTATAGCCGATTTTACTAAAGTCAGTTAGACTGCTTACGATGCTTAAAATGAAATCATAATATCCTAAAATCATTAAGACTAAGGAACCGCTGATTCCGGGAATAATCATTGTTCCGGCGGCCACAAAGCCTAAAACAATGAGAATCAAGACATTGCCAAAATTGATTTTATCGAAGCTACTGTGGTTATTCACATTGACAAAGGTTAAGCCAATAACTAAGCTAAGGGTAACGATGAAGCCAATAATATTGGCGATATTTTTTTTGTTCTTTATTTGCTTATAAAGGAAGGGAATTCCTCCGGCTACTAATCCAACGAAGGTGAGGATAGTGGAAAGAAGAAAATTGTCAAGGCAAAGCTTTAGGCCCTTTGAGCCAACCAAGATGGCGAGGGCAATCCCAATTCCTAAAAACAAAAGAAAGAAGAAGTTTTCCTTTAATTTTTTTATGATGTTACTGATGGTTTCAATTAATTTTTCGTAGATCCCCATTATTATTGCCATAGTGCCACCGCTTACTCCTGGAATGATGCAGGCTAAGCCGACGATAAAGCCCTTAAATATGAGCAATAAATTTTTCATATATATCAGTCTCCTTAAGTAGATTATAGCACTATTTGTCTTTATTTAATACATATTTTTATTATTAAGACTATGGAAAAGCCTTTCCATTTATTATATAATTAAAATGGAGGTGATTTTTAATGTCAGTCATCAAATGTTTAGATGATGTGCTTGCGAATATGATCGCAGCTGGTGAGGTTGTCGACAGGCCCGCAAGTGTTGTCAAGGAATTAGTTGAAAACTCGATTGATGCTAAAGCCACAAAAATTGAAGTAAACCTAATCGAATCTGGACTAAAAATGATTGAGATTATCGATAATGGTATCGGTATGGATAAGGATGATGCGCTCCTAGCCTTTCACCGTCACGCCACTTCCAAGCTTAAAACAAAACAAGATTTATATCGAATTAATACCTTAGGCTTTCGTGGTGAGGCCATTCCTTCGATTGCTAGTGTCAGTGAAACAACGATGATCACCAGTCAAGGAGGAATGGGTTATCAGGTTAAATATAAGGCAGGTAAATTAACCGAAGAGGGCACATGCCCCGCTAATAAGGGTACTATTATGCGGGTTGAAAAGCTCTTTTATAATACGCCAGCCAGGCTAAAATATATTAAGTCACTTTCGATTGAATTAGGTGCTATTACCGATATTATGGATAAATTGATTCTTGCGAATCCCCAAATAAGCTTTAAGGTAACGAACAACAAAAAGGTTTTAGTTCAAACTAATGGCTTCAATGATATGATTTCATTAATTGGTAATGTTTATGGTCTTGAAACGGCACGTAATGTGAAGTTTAGGGAAAGCTCACAAAATGGAATGAATTTAAAAATGTATTTGATTCAGCCATTTATTAATAAAGCTAAAAGAAATTATATTAGCTTAATTGTTAATGGAAGATATGTCCGTAATAACAGCTTAATTAATGCGGTTATCGATGGCTATGAAACCTACTTGCCGATTGGAAGGTATCCAATTGCCATTATCAATTTAGAAATTGATCCTTTATTAATTGATGTCAACGTTCATCCTTCGAAAATGGAAATTAAATTTTCATCTGAGGATGAAATCAAGGAATTTATTACCAGCTCAATCAAAAAAACCTTTAGCGTTGAAAGAGAAATTATTCCCGAAATTAAGTCGGATGAAAAATACCAAATTGATGATTTGTTTCAAAATATTTATCAAGAGAAGGTTTATGACAATGCCATCAATGAGGTCAACCATTTCATTGAGGATAATATGGCCACCTATAATGAGGTGAAACCAGAAGTTACTTTACCGCCAAAAAAGGAAACGGTCGACGTCAATATGCTTCCAAGCAAGGAAAGACTTCCTTATTTAGAATATATTGGTCAATTTTTTGGAACATATTTATTATGTCAAAATCAAGATGGCTTATACATAATTGACCAGCATGCGGCGGCTGAACGTATCCGCTATGAATATTACTATGAGCATTTAGGTAAGGTTGATGGAAGTAATCAGCCCTTACTCATTCCTATCAATATTGAGCTTACCAAGGATTTGATGCTTTTTGTTAATGAAAAGATGGATCAATTCGAAAAAATTGGCTTTACGATTGAAGAATCAGGTCCAACTAGTGTTTGTATTCGTTCAATCCCTTTATGGATTAATGATGATGATATTGAGGATACGGCGGAGAAAATCATTAATTTTCTTTTAGAGCATAAAACCTTAGATGTTTCTAAAATAAGAGATTCCTTGGCTAAATCAATTTCCTGCAAGGGAGCGATTAAAGCCAATAAATCGCTTAATAATGAAGAAATTTCATCCTTGCTTGAAAACCTCGGAAATTGTAAAAATCCTTTCACCTGTCCGCATGGACGTCCCACAATAATAAAATTCACGAATTTTGAAATTGAAAAAATGTTCAAGCGAATAATGTGAAAAAGGTTGTTGTTATTTTAGGTCCAACGGGAGTTGGAAAAACCAAGCTATCGATTGAAATAGCTAAAGCTATCGATGGTGAAATTATTAGTGGTGACAGTGTTCAGGTGTATAAAAGATTAAATATTGGAAGTGCCAAAATAACAAAGGAAGAGATGGAAGGAATTCCTCATCATCTCATTGATTTCCTTGATTATGGAGAACCCTACAGTGTTTGCGATTTTCAAAAGGCTGTAAGGGAAAAAATTGAAGAAATTGAAAATCCGATTATTTGTGGTGGTACGGGCCTTTATATTGATGCGGCCATCCGTGATTATCATTTCGATGGAGAAGGACGTAATTTTGAATTTGAAAAGGAATATGCCCATCTTTCGAATGAAGAGCTTTATTCGATGCTCATAAAATTAGATCCTAAGGCTTCCTATATTCATATGAATAATCGAAAAAGAGTCTTAAGAGCCTTGGAACTTTTTCTAAAGAATAAAGAATCAATTGCCGATAATAAGGATGGACATCAATTAGTCTATGATTGTTTAATCTTTGGTCTTTCGATGGAAAGAGAAAGGCTCTATGAAAGAATCAATAAAAGAGTTGATTTAATGATGGAAGCTGGTCTTTTAAAAGAGGTAAGAGATTTATATAATGAAGGAATCAAGCCGGATGCGATTGGCTATAAGGAATTCTTTCCTTATTTTGAGGGATTGATTACCTTAGATGAGGCGATAGCTGAAATCAAAAAAAATTCGCGCCATTACGCGAAAAGACAAATAACGTGGTTTAAGCGAAATGATGATATTGAAATTGTTGATATGGAAGATGAAAAAGCCATTTTCGATTGTGTCAATAAAGCTAAAAATTTTTTAAAGGAGAAATAAAAAATGCGTATTTATTTAATTGGAATGCCAGGTACTGGTAAATCATCTGTTGGAAAAGAACTAGCAGAGCTAATGGGATGTCCCTTATATGACTTAGATTTAGAAATTGAAAAGAAATATAAAATGACAGTTCCGGATATTTTTATTTATTACGGAGAAATGGGCTTCCGCGAACGTGAAAAGGCCACTTTAGCCAGCTTCAAGGACGAGGATAATTGCGTTGTCGCTTGCGGTGGCGGTACGGTCTTAGATCCGACAAATAAGGATTTAATGGCGGGCGGAAAGATCATTTGGATTGAAACGGATATTGAATTAATCAAGCAACGTTTAGCTATCGACCCAAATGTTCGTCCATTACTAAAGAGAAAGGCCCTAGAGGAGCTTTATGAAGAGCGAAAAGGCATTTATGAATCCTTTGCGGATGTTAGGGTAACTAATAACACTACCCCAATTGATTGTGCTCGTCATATTAATGAGGTGTTAAGATGGAAGCGTGTTTTAATTATCAATGGACCAAATCTTAATATGCTTGGTAAAAGAAATAAGGATCATTATGGCGAAATGACTTTAGATGAAATTATTCATAATTTAACGGAATATGCGCCTTTTGAATTGAAGCATTTCCAATCTAACCATGAGGGTGCGATTATAGATGCCATTCAGGATGCATTTAATTTCGATGGCTTGATTATTAATCCAGGAGCCTATACGCATACCTCAATTGCGATTAGAGATGCCCTTGAATGCTTAAATATCCCGAAGGTTGAGGTTCATTTATCGGATATTAACAACCGCGAGGACTTCCGAAAGGTTGATTATATCACCGATGTTGTCGATAAAACAATTATGGGAATGAAGGAAAAAGGCTACTTTTTAGCAATTGACTATTTAAAATCCCATTTTGATATGCTATAATATTATTTGATATTCATAATTAGACATAAAGAAGTCTATAAATCCACTAATTATTGAGTGTCAAAGTAAATTTATTAGGTAAAAAAAGTATGTAAAACAGTTTAAAAAAAGTAGGAGTGTGAACTATCTTGGATCTTCCGGATATATATTACCTGAGCGAATTTGTGCCCACTATTAATGGTGGTTTAATTACCATCGTTGCAATTTTAATTATTTTGTCAGCTTTCTTTAGTTCGGCTGAGACAGCTTTTTCGAGCGTTAATATCGTTAAGCTTCAGGTTTCAGCAGAGGAAGGAAAAAAAGGAGCTAAAACAGCCGTATCGATAGCAGAGAATTTTAACAAAACCTTATCAACGCTTTTAGTTGGTAATAACATTGTTAATATTTTAATGGCAACTCTATCGGTTCGTTTATTTGCCGGATTTATTGAAAATCCGAATATGGCTGATTTTATGTCAACGGCCGTTATCACCGTCGTTGTCTTGATTTTTGGTGAGATTTTACCAAAATCAATGGCCAAGAAATATTCTTATGGCTTCTGTATTTATTATGCGGTCATAATCAATATTTTAAACATTATTTTAAAGCCAATCACGATTTTATTCTATTTACTACAAAAGCTTGTCAGTAAAGAAAGCGAAGAGCCTTCAGTAACCGAAGGAGAGCTTAATCATATTATTGATACGATGAGCGAAGAGGGCGTTTTAGAGGATGATGAGGCTGAATTAATCAATAGTGTTTTGGATTTAAATGACAAAACAGTTGAGGATATTATGGTTCCTCGTATTGATGTTGTGGCAATAAATGTTAACGATGATGTCGAGAAAATAAAGAAAACATTTTTTGAAAACCAATATTCACGAATCCCGGTTTTCGTTGATGACAAGGATAATATTATTGGTATTCTTCATGAACGTGATTTCTTTACTAAGCTTCTAAAAAAACAAAAGATTAATCTTAAGTCAATGGTGCGTCAAGCGGTTTATGTATCGAAATCAATGAAGGTTGATGCCTTAATAAAGGAGCTTCAATCAAAGAAGGTTCATATGGCCATTGTCAGTGGCGAATATGGAGAAACAGCCGGAATCGTGACGATGGAGGATGCCTTAGAGGAATTAGTTGGTGAAATCTATGATGAGCATGATGAATCATTCACTGAGCTCTTTAAGGAAATTGATGAAAACACCTATGAAATTGATGCGAATATGGAAATATCTGAGCTTTTTGATAGGTTAGATTTAGGTAATCCCCCTGATGATAAATATATCAAGGTCGCTAGCTTTATTTACGAGCAGGCTGAGGATGTCCCAGAAGAGGGAATGGTTGTGACCTATAAATCCGATTTTATTCGTCGTGATGATGAAAATGATAAATACGTTGATTATAGCAAAATGCTTTATTTCACAGTTGAAAAGGTTGAGGATCGAAGAATTATTTCGGTTATCTTAAAAATTGAAGATGTCACAGAAAGTGATTCTGAATAAGAAAAATTCTCTTTAGGTTTATTACTTAAAGAGATTTTTTTATGCAATAATGGGGTTGAATGATTTTTTATGCTTCTAACAATGTGTAATATTATTACCTATACCAGGTTAATAAACAAGATTTATTATCACTTGTTGGATTTTTTTTAGCTCAAACGGCGAAAAATTTAATTAAAAGCTTATGGTTCATCAATAAAAAGTAATAACCAATAAATTATCATTTTTATGTTCTTAAAAGTGTTGTGAATAAACACTTTTAAGAACATAAAATGTTGAAATAGGTGTATTTTAAGAAAAGTAAAAACTAACGTGTAAATAATATATTAGGAGATTTGCATATTTTTGATAGTGTTTTTAAAGTAAAAATGCATATTTTTGATAGTGTTTTTGAATATGAATTGCATATTTTTTATGAATGATTTATGATAATATTGTTTCCATATGCAACGAATTAATGATATAATGGTACTGTGAAAGAGGTGTTATTAATGGTCCTTGCGATTATTCTAGTCTTAGGTTATATAATTGGTGGTGTTATGACCATGTTTATTTACAGGTGGCCTAATGAAATTAAGATATTTTCAAGAAGAAAGGATAAGGATGGAAATTATACTAAATGGTATGAATCAATTCCTATTTTAGGATATTTAATTAAAAGAGTTTATCCTAATGGTGATAAAAAAAGCATAAATGAGGTTATCGTTCCTTTACTAAATATGCTATGCTATTTGGCTTTATATTTGATTTTTGGCGAGGTCGTTGGAAACTATTTATTTATGGCTATTGTTTCCTGCTTTATTGTTGTTTCTTTTATTGATTATAAATATATGCTCATACCTGATCGTATCCATATCATCATTCTAATAGCTGGTATTATCGCAACTATTTGTGATCATTATTTATACTTTGATGAATATGGTGAAATTTTCCAAATGTCAACACTTGATCATCTTTTAGGTTTAGTTTTAGGATTTTTCCCAATTTGGATTTTAGGAATAATCGTTAGTAAAATTAAACACAAGGAGGCCTTGGGCGGAGGAGATATCAAATTGCTAGGAGCGGCTGGCTTGTTCTTGGGCTGGAAAAATATTCTCCTTGCGATTGTGATGGCAGCGTGCCTAGCCTTATTGATTGAAAAAATCCTTCAAGCCTTAAAAATAAGAGAAAAGGATGCTCAATTTCCTTTTGGACCTTATTTATGCCTAGCGATGACAATTTGCGTGATGGTTGGTCCTACAATCATCAATTGGTACATTGGATTATTTAATGGAAACGTTTAAATATTGTTTAAATATTTGCTTGTTGTAAAATAGAAGTATAGCTTTCGTATATAACCCTAATATGGTGGGAAGTTTCTACGCTATACCTTAAATATAGTGCTACGAAAAGTCTTTTTGCTTCCCCCAAAGGAAGCATTTTTTATTTGGAGGAAAAGAACATGGATTCATTAAAATCACGCATTATTGAAGATGGTAAGGTAATTGGTACCGATATTTTAAAGGTTGATTCATTTATTAATCATCAGATTGATACAAAGTTGCTAGATGAGCTTGGAGCTTATTTTGCGGCAAAATTCCAAGGCGTAACGAAAATATTAACAATCGAAGCCTCAGGTATTGCCTTTGGTGTTGGCGTTGCTCGACACTATGGAAATATCCCAATGGTCTTTGCGAAAAAAAGCAAATCAAAAATTGTTGATGAAAATAATTTATACACAACCGTTGTCGATAGCTTTACCAAGGGCACAAGCAATACCGTCTGTGTTGATAAAAGGTTTTTAAATGAAAATGATTGTTGCTTGATTGTTGACGACTTTTTAGCGGAGGGTAATGCTAGTCTTGGCTTAATCGATTTATGTAACCAAGCTCATGCGAAGGTTGTTGGTGTGGCGATTGTTGTTGAAAAGGGATTCCAAAACGGAAGAAAGCGATTAGAAGAAAAAGGAATCCGCGTTGAAAGCGCCGCTATCGTTGATCGTTTTGAAAATGGAAAAGTAATTTTACGATAAAAAAATTTGTGAAAACGTTTTGTATATTGCAGTGTAGAAATTTTGTTATATAATAAAATTGTCAAAAGAGATTTTGACGGGTTACGTATAATTACCCTAATATGGTGGGAAAGTTTCTACGCGGCACCTTAAATGACCGCACTACGTGAAAATGTAAATAGCCTGATGGAAATTTATTTCCTTTTTGGCGTTTCGTTTTTTCGAGAACTTTCTTTATTCTAAGAGAGTTCTTTTCTATTTTAACCCAATTGATTCTTACTTTCGTTTATGGGTAAACGGGAGGACAAACATATATGAATCGGGAAGAAATAAAAAAGAATCGATTAGAAGCTTTTTCAAAAAAAATATGAAAATGGGAGAAAAGAAGAAATGAAAAAACTATTATTATCATTTGTTATGGCAATCGTTTGTGTATTTGCTTTAACTGCTTGTGGAAACAATGATACCTTCAAGGTTGGTTTAATTTGTTTACACGATGAAAACTCAACCTATGACAAGAACTTTATCGATGCTATGGAAGTAGCTAGACAAGAATTAGGTCTTGAAAAAAGCCAAGTTATCATCAAAACAGGAGTTCCTGAGGATAATACTTGCTATGAGGCTGCTTGTGATTTAGTAGATCAAGGATGCGATGTCATTTTTGCGGATAGCTTTGGTCATGAATCTTTCTTGATTCAAGCTGCTCAAGAAAATCCAAAAGTTCAATTCTGCCACGCAACCGGAACTCAAGCTCATACCGTTAAATTAGCTAATTTCCATAATGCCTTCGCTTCAATTTATGAAGGACGTTATCTTGCTGGTGTTGCAGCTGGATTAAAATTAAATGCGATGATTGCAGCTGGTGAATTCACAGCTGAAGAAGCTAAGATGGGTTATGTTGGAGCTTGGCCTTACGCTGAGGTTAAATCTGGATATACTTCATTCTATCTTGGAGCTAAATCAGTTTGTCCTACTGTAACAATGGAGGTTCGTTTTACTAATAGCTGGTATGATGAAACAGCTGAACAAAATACAGCTAATGCCTTAATCAATGCAGGTTGTAAATTAATCAGCCAACATGCTGACTCAATGGGTGCTCCTACTGCTTGCGAAGCTGCTAATGTTCCAAACGTTTCTTACAACGGAAGTACTGTTGAAGCTTGTCCAAAGACCTTTATCGTTTCTTCAAAGATTAACTGGACTCCTTACTATAAATTAGCTATTGAAGCTGTTAAAAATAATAAAGCTTCAGATATTCCAACTGATTATGTTGGTACTCTTGCGACTGGTTCAGTTCAATTAACAGATGTTAATACAAAGGCTGCGGCACCAGGAACTGCTGAAGCAATTGCTGAAGTTAAAGCTAAATTAGAAAATGGAACTTTAAAAGTATTTGACACAAATAATTTCACAGTAGGTGGAAATAAAGTTACAACATATTTAGCTGATGTTGATTCAGATGCTAACTTCACTAAAGATACTGAAGTAATCATTAATGGTGTTTTTGAAGAATCAGTTAAGAGATCAGCTCCATATTTCGATCTTGATATTGATGGAATTACAATTGTTAAATAATTACAATTAGTTTTATTAATAGACGGAGTGATTTTCACCCCGTCTATCTAATTTTTTAAATGGAAAAACAAGGAGAGATACTAATGGATAAACCTTATGCTATCGAACTTAAGAATATCACTAAAAAATTTGGTGATGTTGTTGCTAATAACAATATTAGCTTTGGCATTAATCAGGGTGAAATTGTCGCTTTATTAGGTGAAAATGGTAGTGGTAAAACTACCCTAATGAATATGATTGCCGGTATTTATTATCCGGATAGCGGCGAGATTTTCGTTAATGGCGAACCTGTTGTTATTAAATCACCACACGATGCCTTTAGCTATAATATTGGCATGGTGCATCAACATTTTAAATTAGTTGATGTTTTTACGGCAACGGATAATATTATCTTAGGCGAGAAGAAAATCTATAGCATTAAAGAAAATTTTCAAAAATTGAAGGCTGAACCTAAAAATAGCTTCAAGGAAAAGCTAATGTTTGGAGTAAAAACATGTGCTCTCCCATTTAAAAAATTAGGGTTTAGGCTATCACATGATTATTTATCAAAAAACCGTAGTGAAGGAATTAAGGAAATCATTGAAAAATATGGCTTTGATATTGATTTAAATAAAAAAATCTACGATATGAGTGTTTCGGAGAAACAAACAGTGGAGATTATTAAGACTCTTTACAGGGGCGCTAATATTTTAATATTAGATGAACCAACTGCCGTTTTAACTCCTCAGGAAACAGCTAAGCTTTTCAATGTCATTAGAAAAATGCGTGAGGATGGAAAATCAATCATTATCATTACGCATAAGCTAAACGAAGTTTTAGAAATATCCGACCGTGTTGCGATTTTGCGAAAGGGCGAATACATCACTACTGTCTTAACAAAAGACGCAACCGAAAATTCGTTAACGGAATTGATGGTAGGTGAAAAGATTGAATTAAATATCAATCGTCCGACTCCGGTTGACCCTACTCCTCGTTTAGAGGTAAATGGTTTGTCATTTAAAAATGAATTTGGCTTGCCGGTTTTAAAAAATATTTCCTTTACGGCCAATAGTGGTGAAATTTTAGGTATTGCGGGAATTGCGGGCTCTGGTCAAAAGGAGCTATTAGAATCGATTGCTGGTTTGCTTCATTACGATGGACAAATTATATACCATGATCCAAAAACGAATGAGGATGTGGATTTAAAGCTTAAAACACCGGCTCAGATTCGTCAATTAGGCGTTAAGCTTTCCTTTGTTCCCGAGGATCGATTGGGAATGGGATTAGTTGGAAATATGGATATTATTGACAATGTTATGCTTAGATCCTATGAAAATGGAAAATCATTCTTTTTAAATAAAAAGGATCCGGAATCCTTGGCTAATCGCATTATTAGCGATTTAGAGGTTGTAACACCTTCTAATCATACTGAGGTTAGAAAGCTTTCGGGTGGAAATGTTCAAAAGATTTTAGTTGGAAGAGAGATTTCTTCCAATCCAACCGTTTTAATGGCCGCATATCCAGTTCGTGGTTTAGATATTAATTCCTCATATGCTATTTACGATTTGTTAAACAAACAAAAGGAAAATAAAGCTGCGGTTATTTTCGTTGGTGAGGATTTGGATGTCTTGATTGCTTTGTGCGACCGTATCCTTGTTATTTGTGATGGTGAGGTAACAGGTACAGTAATGGGTGAGAATGCCAAAAAAGAAGAAATTGGTTTAATGATGACAAAAAATTCGGGAGGTGAGGCCCATGAATAAGCTTCATACACCGCTTATGACAATTTCAAAAAACGCAAATCCTTCAAAA
Source organism: uncultured Anaeroplasmatales bacterium (assembly GCA_964634685.1). Lineage (GTDB taxonomy): Bacteria > Bacillota_I > Bacilli_A > Acholeplasmatales > JAEDCM01 > CAZWLD01. The sequence continues at coordinate 4,310 of CAZWLD010000043.1, read as the reverse complement.
AAAAGAAGCATTATTGTTCGCGTTGTGGCCTTTGTTTTGGCGATTTTCGTTTGTTCAATTGTTTCTTCATTAATTACTGGTAAAGGTGTTTTAGAATTTATTGTTCAATTATTTTCGGGTAATTTTGGAACTGAAAGAAGAATTTGGCGAATGCTTTTTCAAATGTCGATGCTTTTGTTAATTGCTTTAGCTATTACGCCAGCCTTCAAAATGAAATTTTGGAACATCGGAGCCGAGGGTCAGGTTTTAGTTTCGGGCTTGGCCTGTTGTATGATTATGGTAGGATTTGGCTCAAAGCTTCCCTATTTTGTGTTGATTTTACTTATGCTTGTTTGTAGTATTTTAGCTGGTGTTGTTTGGACAGTAATTCCAGCCATCTTTAAGGCTTTTTGGAATACGAATGAAACCTTGTTTACCCTTATGATGAACTATATTGCGATGTGCTTGGTTTCCTTCTATATAAGCTTAGTTGCCAAGGATGGTTCTGGTATTATTCCAGCTATTAAAGATGGTAATCTTCCATCTTTGTTTGGAAAGAATTACTTGATTATTATTTTGATTGTAGCTGTTGTTACCGTTTTAATGGCTCTTTACCTAAAAAAGAGTAAACAAGGCTATGAAATAAGTGTTGTTGGTGAGTCAGTTAATACGGCAAGATATATTGGTATTAATGTTAAAAAGGTTATGATTAGAACAATGATTATCAATGGAGCTCTTTGTGGAATTGCTGGATTTCTCTTGATTTCCGGCTATTCGCACACGATTGCCAAGGACACAGTAGGCGGAATGGGCTTCACCGCGATCTTAGTTTCGTGGCTTGGTCATTTTGAGCCAACATTTATGGTTATTACATCCTTCCTTGTTTCCTTTATTTCCAATGGCGCAAGCCAAATGGGAGACTTATCGGGAGTTGGAAAATATTTCCCTAGTATTATGATTGGAATCTTTTTCTTCTTCATTATTGGATGTGAATTCTTCATCAACTATAATCTTCATTTCCATAAAGAAAAATTTGGATTTCTAAAGAAGGAGGAAGAAGAATGATTGTAACACTTTTATCGAAATCAATCCATTTCAGCACTGTTTTCCTATACGGTTCAACTGGTGAAACGGTTGTGGAAAAGGGAGGACATTTGAATTTAGGTATTCCTGGTATAATGTGCTTTGGAGCCGTTGGTGGCTGTATCGGTGAGGTTATGTATTTTAAGGCCTGTGGTTTAGATAATGGTAATGGCTTTTTGGCAATTTTGATTGGTATCATTATGGCAATGCTTTTTGCGGGCTTGTTAGGTTTACTTTATAGCTTTTTTACCATTACTCTTCGCTGTAATCAAAATGTAACAGGACTAACAATCACAACCTTTGGGGCGGGAATCCTTGGCTTATATGGTGGTTTAGCTAGTTCCAATAAAGCCATCTTTTCAACCGCTAGTCGCTTCTTTACCAATCCGGTTTTTCCTTTCTATGATAAGCTTGGTTGGTTTGGTGAGATTTTCTTGTCTCATGGCTTCTTAGTTTATTTAGCAATGATTGTATCGCTAATAATCGCTTTTGTTTTGAAAAAAACACGCGTAGGATTAAATTTACGAGCTGTTGGTGAAAATCCGCAAGCAGCGGATGCGGCCGGTATCAGTATTACTAGATACAAGTATGTTTCATCAGTTTTTGGAGCCTCTTTGAGTGGCTTAAGTGGTTTGTTTTATTTGATGGATCATATGCATGGTAGTTTGGAATATTCTATTGAGGCGATGGGATGGCTTGCGGTAGCGCTTGTTATTTTCTCCTTATGGAAGCCAACATTAGGTATTTTAGGTTCAATTTTATTTGCCTTCTTTTATTTGGCTCCAAACTATTTCACCTTAGGTCTACCAAAGGATATCATTAAGATGTTGCCATATGTTGTGACATTATTAGTATTAATTATTATTAGCTTTAAAAAGAGTAAGGAAAATCAACCGCCGGCGGGTCTTGGTGTTTCCTATTTCCGCGAGGATCGATAAAAAAGCGTATGCTAACTTTATAGCATACGCTCTTCTATTTTTTTTCTTTACCAATAAGAAGCCCATCTATACCTAGAAAACAGACCTTGTAGGTTAATTCTTTTAATGTTTCAAAGGATATATTATCGCTTTTTAAGAATGTTATATAGAGGGAGACTAAACCTGAGGAATAGAAGTTACTGCATAATTCTAATTTATCCCTATTAACGATATAGTTTTCCTTGATACATAATTGAAGGGCATTGGTGATGAGCTTTTCGGCGGAATTTTGGAGAATAGCGGCCGTATATCTTCCTTGAGCCCAGCTTTTTAAATAAGGTAATGAGCTTAGAATAATTTGATTAACATCATTGAATATATCGTGGATGTCATGTTTTTCATCACCGATATATTTTTTTAGTTTATTTAAACAGATAGCTGTATAATCATCCTCAATACCTCTGATGATATCATCAATGCAGCTATAGTGTAAATAGAATGTTTTGCGGCCAATATTGGCTCTTTTTGTGATTTCCGTTACGGTTATTTTTTCAAAACTTTTTTCCTTTAAGAGCTCGGTAAAAGCTTGTTTTATTGCGTTTTTTGTTTTGTTTTTTCGATTGTCCATAGGCCCTCCATATGCCCAATTTACACATTATGTGTAAAAATACACAACTTGTGAATTTTGGGTGTTGTTTTTGTGATAATTATATCATAAAATACTTCCGTGAGCAAGGAGTGAAAACATGGAATATGTAATTTGTACTGATGCATCTTGCGATTTACAGTTAGATGTTAAGGAGAAGAATAATATTGTATTTGTGCCAATGGAATATTCGATTGGCGAGGAAATGCGTACAAGCTATGGTTGTGAGGAAGATGATATCCTAAAGAAATTTTATGATGGTCAAAGAAATGGTGATTTTACAAAGACAACACAAATCACCCCATATATGTATCAAAACTTTTTTGAAAAATTTTTAGAGGAAGGAAAATCAGTTCTTTATTTATGTTTATCGAGCGGATTGTCTTCAACCTTTAATTCAGCTTGCCTAGCTGCCCAAAATCTAAAGGATGAATACCCAGATTTAGATGTTTTCCCAATAGATTCCTTATCCGCAACGGGAGGAATTGGCGTTTTAGTTGAAAGAGCGATTTCTAATCGCGATAATGGAATGACAATTGAGGAAAACCGCGATGATTTAGAGAAGGCTAAGCATGATACAAAGACTTGGTTTTTAGTAGATGATTTGAATTATCTAAAGCGCGGGGGAAGAGTAAGTGCCGCTACCGCTTTTCTTGGCTCAATGCTTAATGTTAAGCCGATGTTAAGAATCCTTCAAAATGGTAAGCTTGATACAATTATGAAGAAAAGAGGAAGTCGTCCCGCGATGCTTGCGCTTTTTGAAATCTTCAAAAAATCATATGATAAGGAAAAAGGAAATGTTATCTACATTTGTGATGCCGATAATAATTCATTAGCTTCGGAGTTAGCCGCGTTAGTCAAGGAATTTGATTCAAACATCATTGTTAGAAGAACAATGCTTTCACCAATCATTGGTGCCCATACTGGACCTAATATGCTTTGTATCTGTCATTTAGGTAATGAAATTGAATTTTAATCAAAGAAGAACTCAAAGGGAATTTTGAGTTCTTTTTTTTAAAAAATACGATGAAATAGGAGAGGTTATCTTCTTTTTTAAAAAAAATTTATAAAATTTTCAAAAAGAACTTGAAACCTTAATCAAAATATTGTAACATATAAGTGCTTCCATATGTTTCTCATATCGAAGTAAAATTGCAAATTTTCACTGAAGGACACCTCTGATCAAGGTGTCCTTCATTCCTTTTATGGGTATTGTCAAAATATCATTTCAAAAAGTTAAATTAATAGTGTAAAGTCTCCATTTTGTTATTTACTTTGCGCATTGCCGGAGAAATTTAAGAAAAATACTTTGCGCACTGCCGGTAATTTTTAAAAAAAATACATTGCGTATTATCGGAGATTGCTTCATAATTATCTTTTAATATTTTTTGAAAAGGTGATTTTATGGAGCTTAAAAGAAAAATATATGAAAGGGTAATCGAATTGAAGGACAATATTAGTGATAAATGTGCATTACTAATCGAAGGAGCTAGACGTATAGGTAAGTCGACGATTGTTGAGCAATTTGGAAAAGATAATTACAAATCTTATATATTAATTGATGAAACCAAAGCCGCACACTCATTTATTCATTTGTGAGTAAGGATTTTTTCTAAAAAAGAATAAAAAAAGATTGTTTATTTACAGATGTCATTAAACTTTTATAAAATTATATATTTTATCAA
>CAZWLD010000042.1:0-17105 GCA_964634685.1 uncultured Anaeroplasmatales bacterium | reverse complement strand
AACCGCTGACCCTCTGCTTGTAAGGCAGATGCTCTCCCAACTGAGCTAAACCTCCGTGCACTATTATTATACTAAATGAAAAAATAAAATGCAAGAAAAAAATAAAATCTTTTTATAAATTGTTCATTGCAAAAGTAAATTCCGCTAATAGCAAATAAAAATATTCAAATTATATTTTATAGGTAAATATTATATTCGACAAAATCCATCTTGAATGAAATGTAAATACATAATATAATATTAGTAAAAATTCGCTAAGGAGGTCTCTTTGTGACAAAAGAAACATTAGGAAAATATTTAAAAGAATTGATTAATGCCGTAATTGCCGGTTTATTAATATCATTAGGATCAATAGTCTTTATTTCTTGCACAGCTAGTGGAGTAAAGCCTTTAGGAGTCTTTCTTTTCTCAACAGGACTACTATTAATAATGCTAAATGGATATTCTCTCGTAACAGGAAAAAATGGATATATATTAGATAATAAACCAATATATTTAATCGAATGCATAATATCATGGATTGGTAATTTTATTGGAACATTTCTAACTAGCCTCGTTATAGCTAATACACGCATTTGCGATATCGAATTTGATTCATTCTCAGTAAACTTTATGTCATCATTAGAATCAATCTGTCAAGCAAGATTAAATGATAATTATTTATCACTTGTCATCCTCGGATTTTTTTGTGGAATGTTAATTTTCTTCGCAGTAAATACCTACAAGAAAGCGGAACAACCAATTGCCAAATTTGTGATGACATTCCTCTGTATCGCTTTATTCATTTACTGCAATTTTGAACACTGCGTTGCGGATATGTGCTATTTTAATTTATATGCCTTCACCCACAATTTTGCCAACTATGGGCAATATATGATATGTCTATTATTTATAACACTAGGTAATATTTTGGGAGGAATATTTATTCCTGGATTAACAATATTAAGAGATAAAATAAATAAAAAGCCGGAAAATATAGACGAAGAAAAAAAGGCCTAGTAATCACATAAACCAGTGATTACATTGGCCTTTATTTTTTTACTTCAAAACAGCATCCTTGGCAAATCTCTTAATTGATTTAATTACCTTAATAGCAGCTTCCTTAGTATCATAAATCTCACCAGCCATAACAACTCGACGAGGCTTATTAATGTAAAGCTTGAATTGATAACGGTCATTCTTATCATGAGAGATATAGAAGGTACCTGTATAAACAGTATCACGGAATTTTTCAAGAGCATTTTCACAGCTTACGCGAGAAGCATATTCTTGACTACGGCAAATAACGTGGCCGTTATTAGCCTTTAAAATGTATTTGAATCTTCCGTTTTCTTCTTCAATAACATATTTACCATTTGTGGATGATTCGAATTTTCCACCATCATCATAAGCCTCAACCTCAACCTGAGATGAAGCTTCTGTTTCAACAACATTAATATTATCATTGAAAGCAAAACGCTTGAATGAGTCTAATGCTGTGTATGCGCGCTTATCAGTTTTATAGCTTGCACTATTAACTAAAGTACGTCCGGTTGAAGAAATTAATGTAAATCTCCACAATCCATGCTTATCTGATACAACAGAGAATTTACCAGTAGCAATATTCTTCTTTACTGTTTCAATACCAGAACGAGCGCTCTTTTCTGAACGATAGATTTCAGAAATGACAAGTGGCTCACCATTAGAAGCCTTTAAGCGGAAACGGAATGAATCTCCTTCTTGGAAAATTTCATATTTTCCTTGATAACGGCTATTCTTAGTCTCAACCTTTTCTTCCTCTTGTGCAGGCTCCACTTTTACTTCTGCGGTTGTTACTTCTTCCTCAACAGGCTCTGTTGTTTCCTCTGGAGCCTCATCAACTGCTTTTTCCTCTTCTAAAATCTCTTCAGTCTCTTCATCAACAGGTTCTGTTATTTCCTCTTCAAGATCTTCCTCAACAACTTCTTCAGGCTCTTCAGCTGGAGCTGATTCAGTTATTTCCTCTGGATCCTCTTCAAAAGCTTCAGTTGATTCTTCTTTTGCTGCTTCCTCAAGAATATCATCTAATGATGGTGATTCTTCTGTTACAGATTCCTCTTCAACTTCTTCAGGCTCTTCCTCAACTGGCTCTGCTTCTAAAGCTTTTTCTTCTTTTGCGGCTTCCTCAAGAATATCATCTAATGATGGTGATTCTTCTTTTGCAGTTTCTTCATCAACAGGTTCTGTTGTTTCATCTTCAACAGGTTCAGCTTCTGAATCGGCTTCCGGAGTTTCTTCAACTGGCTCTTCGGTTACTTCTTCCTCAACTGGCTCTGCTTCTTCAGCTGTTTTTTCTTTTGTAGCTTCCTCAAGAATATCATCTAATGATGGAGATTCTTCTTCTACGACTTCTTCATCAACAGGTTCTGTTGTTTCCTCTTCAACAGGTTCAGCTTCTGAATCGGCTTCTGGAGTTTCTTCAACTGGCTCTTCAGTTGCTTCTTCCTCAACAGGTTCTGCTGGTTCTACGGCTTCTTCATCAACAGATTCTGTTGGTTCCTCTTCAAGATTTTCCTCAACTGGTTCAGTTGTGTCTTCAGGCTCTTCAGCTGGAGCTGGTTCAACAACCACTGGTGTTGGTTCAACTACAGGCTTGTCCTCAACAGCTTTAGTTTCTTCTGCCTTTGGCCCTGATTGTAATACAATCTTCCCTTTTTTCTTTTTTCCTTTTAAAGCACTTCGAATAACAATAATGATTACAATAAGAAGGACTAACGCAGCCGCAGCTAAGGCAACAACCCATTCGCCTCGTGTCCATGGCTTTGTAAAATCCAAATTTCTTATGTGCTCCATCATTTCATCCCAAAAATTAGCTAAAAACATCACTATACACCTCTTATCCTACGCATATTTATATATTTCTTATAAATATTATAGATTAAAGAAAAAGTTTTCGCAATATAAATATTACTTTTTTGTTATATTTTTTTTAGCATATCACATCAAAAAAAGGCAATTTGTTGAAAACTCAACAATTATGCCTATTTTACCTCAAATTTATAAGAAATCCTAACTAAAATAGAAACCAAAATCGAAAAGCTAAGATTAATGTAACTAAAATATGCCAAAGAATGACCGCCATCAGCTTTATCCTCATTTAACACAAAAGCCAAATAAAAGATGAAGGATAATACTCCAAAAATGCTTTCCAACAAAGACACTAAAAAAGTGATTTTTTTCATATCTTTAGTAATATTAACCCTATGAAAATAATTTAGGATTATCATTATTGAAATAACAATACTAATAAAGGATACAATTAAAAGGAAAAGATAAAAAATCGAGCCAAACCCACAAAGCGGATCATCCCATAATAATGTTAGTGCATTATATCCAGAAACGCGAAGAGAATAAAATTTATAGGAATATTTAAGCATCGGTAGACCTAAGGAAATAAAGGGAATAAGGCTACAAATCAATAAAATTATATAAGTATAAATCAAATTCTTCTTTTTCTTTCTCATTTAATCACCTATTGCTTAAACTGATACTGATAAAGATTGGCATAAATGCCGTTCTTGGCAATTAACTCCTCATGGCTTCCCATTTCCTCAATACCTTCATTTGTAATAACAACAATAGTATTAGCATTTTTTACTGTTGATAAACGATGAGCCACAACAATTGTCGTTCTTCCTTTACTTAATTGCTCTAAGGAGCTTTGAATTTGCATTTCCGTAACATTATCTAAGGCACTAGTAGCTTCATCTAAAATCAAGACATCAGGATTCTTTAAAAAAGCCCGAGCAATGCTTATTCTTTGCTTTTGACCGCCGGATAATTTAACTCCTCGTTCACCAACATAGGTATTATAACCATCCTCTAGTGACATCGCAAATTCATGAATGTTAGCTTTTTTCGCTGCCTCAATTATTTCTTCATCAGTCGCATTGAAATTTCCATAACGGATGTTGTCCATAATTGTTCCTGCAAAGAGGAATACATCCTGTGCAACAATACCAATATGACTTCGTAAGGATTGGAAGGACATATCACGAATATCAACACCATCGATAGTAATTGAACCTGAAGTAATTTCATAGAAACGTGGAATCAAATTACAAATCGTTGTTTTTCCTCCACCCGATGGACCAACTAATGCCACTGTTTTTCCTTTTTCAATTACTAATGATAGATCCTTTAATACATAATTTGTTTCAATTTCATCATCAGTTTGTTTATATGTGAAGCTAACATTATTAAAGCTAATATTATCATTTATCTCCTTCAAAATAACCGGGTTGTCCTTTTCAATCTCTTCCTTTACATCCATAACCTCAATAAATCTTTGGAAGCCAGTCATTCCACTTTGAACCTGTTCAAAAATATTAACCAATGTTCGAATCGGAGTAATTATTGTCGTTATGTACAAAATGTAGGCTACATAGCTGGCCGAATCAATTCTTCCATATAAGCAAAATAATCCGCCAATTACTAAAGCTAATAAATATAAAAGATCAGTAAAAAAATTCATTCCCGAAAAGAAATATCCCATATTTTTATAGGCTTTCCCGCGGGCCTTTTTGAAATCCTCATTTGCAATTTGGAATTTTGCTAATTCATGCTCAGTCGCATTATACGCCTTCGAAACCCGAACGCCCGAAATGCTACTTTCAACGCTAGCATTAATCTTTCCGGTTTCTTCTCGCATTTTGGCAAAGGCCTTCATCATTCCTTTTCTTGTTAAAACCGCATATACAACAATAATTGGGACTGTCAAAAAGACAATCAACGTTAATAACGGATCAACCGTAATACACATCAAAACACAAGCTCCAACTAAAGTAATAAGTGACAAAAAGATATCCTCAGGTCCATGGTGGGCAAGCTCCGAAATATCCATCAAGTCATTTATGATACGCGACATAATCGTTCCGGTTTTATTCTCATCAAAATAGCTATAGGGCAACTTTTCGAGATGAGCAAATAATTCAGCTCGCATATCTCCTTGAATACGAACACCAACAATATGGCCCCAGTATTGAATAACATAATTTAGCATTGCTTTAACAATGAAAATAAATAGCAAAGCTCCTCCTAAAATTAAAAGTAATTCTAACTCTATATTGGGAACCTCATTCATTATTTTTTTTGCTATAACTGGATACACTAAATTACAACAGGCCACAACTAATGCACAAAGCATATCCAAAAAAAACAATTTTAAATGAGGCTTATAGTATGAACAAAATCTTTTAAACATATAAAAACCTCCAATCCTTTACAATTATATCATATAACCATCTTATATATAAGAGAAAATACTCCGAAAACATTTTCCAAAAAAAAGAGAAATATCTTAAAAAAGACTTTCTCTTATAAAAACACATTATAGGCTGATTCCAACCGCTTCATCAATCGGAAGCGTAAAGACAATTCCTTGACCAGGCGTATTTAATCCCGCCTTTAAATAAAGTTGATGGATTATTTCATCCTTAATATCAACAGATACAATAATCATTACCATTTCCTTTTCGGGATGAATTTGTAAATCAGCGATAACTCCCTCGCGGGCCGTTCCACGGGCATTTAACACCGTTCCTCCTCGAGCCCCACATTCCTTCGCAATTTCCATAACTAAATCCGAGAATCCACTATTGATAATGCAGATAATTAATTCTAATTGATTATCCATTTATTTCCCTCCCATATTGGTCAAATAAGAAAAAGCCATTTTTCCAACCATTGAAGATAAAGGAACCGTAAAGGCTATTCCCTTGCCATTTTTCAATTTAAAATACTTATCCTCATAAAGGCTTAAAATTGTATTAATATAGTTTTCCTTCACAAAGCTCATAATAACCGCTTTATCATCATTAGATAATCCCAAAAGCTGAATAAGGTCACTTGAAGCCGTTCCTCTTCCATATAATACAATCTGATAATTAACCTCAAAGCCCTCCAAAATATCTAAATAAAAGCTACATTTTTTTCGATCAACAATTGTAAATAATACCTTCAATTTAACCGGTGCCAAAAGTCCATTTTTTCTTTCCATTCTCATCACCTAAAATAAATGATTTGGTCGTCATCGGCATCAATAATCAATTTAGTTCGCTTCTTCTTCAAAAGCATTTCCTTAATTCTTGATTTGAAGCCAAGCATTTGAATTGTGATAAGTGGTGTCATTGCGACCATACTAACAACACCAAAAGCATTTTTTAAAATCATATCACTACCATGAAGCATCATACAAGCGCCAATCGACAACGGAAGAATAAAGCTTGAGGTCAAGGGGCCCGACGCAACTCCTCCGGAGTCAAAAGCAATTGCAGTATACATCTTTGGCACAAAGAACGACAATCCTAATGAAATGATATAACCTGGAACTATATAATACAAAATAGAAAAGTGGAAAACAATTCTTATCATTGATAACAAAATTGAAAGACCAACACCTAAGGATAAAGCAATGAGCATCTCACGTTTAGAAATTGAACCCATTGTGATAGCTTCAACATTTTTCGTTAATACATGGACCGCCGGCTCTGCCAAAACGACAAGCAATCCAATGATGAATCCGACTATACAAATCCAAAATGGGCTTGCCTCGGCAATCATATAGCCGATATTATATCCAATTGGCATAAAGCCAACGGTTGCGGCAGATAAGAAAATCACCAAACCTAATAACGTATATAACAAACCAAAGCCTAAACGTATCAATCCCTTTAACGGCAAATGAATAAAAAAATGATTGATAATCAAAAAGAAAATCGCAATTAATCCTAAAGCAATTATTACATCCTTAAAGGAATGAAGGAAAACATTAGCTATATAGGACAATAAATTTTCTGGAATCATGAAATTAGAAACTTCATAAGTAATATTATTATCCATAAAAACGCCTAATAAAGCAAGAACAATAATCGGTCCAATTGAACATAAGGCAATAAGTCCAAAAGAATTCTCTTTAGCTTCCCTTCCACCAATTGTCTGCGCAGCACCTAATCCTAAGGCCATAATAAACGGCACTGTAATTGGTCCGGTTGTAACTCCACCTGAATCTAAGGCTAGCGCAACGAGCTTGTCATTTCCACTCGCTAGGAGAAGACAAATGAAAGAAAACATCAAAAAATAAAAGAAAATTATGCGCGTAACTAAATCTCTTTTATGAATAATTTTCGCCATGGCAATCGCTAAAAAAACGCCAACGCCAATACCAACTGTAAAAATTAAAACATAATTATTAATAACCTCACTAACCTGATTTGCTAATACTGTCAAATCAGGTTCAGCGATGGTAATCAAGAATCCCATTAAAAAAGCAATCAACAATACCTTTTTATATTTTTGTGATTTCATCAAAGAAGATCCTATTTGTTCCCCCATTGGTCCCATTGATATATCTGCACCTAAGCTAAATAATGCCATACCAATAATTAAAAAAACAGCTGAAAATATAAATACTCCCAGCTCTTTATTTGTTAAACTTAACAAAGGTGTAAAATATAAAATCAAAACAAAAACAGCCACAGGAACAACAGATAGGGTTGCTTCCTTTAATTTTGCAATTAAACTTTTAAGCATCCTTTTCACCCTCATCAAAAATATGGCGAAGGAAGAGGGATTTGAACCCTCGCGCCCTTTTGGAGCCTACTGGTGTTCGAAGCCAGTCTCTTCAGCCTCTTGAGTATTCCTTCACATCTAAAACTATAATAGTTCCTAAATTATTTTACCATAAAATAAATAAAATAGGAAAGATATTTTTTATCTCAATTTAAAAATATGTTAAAAAAATAAATTTATGAAAAAAAACATATGGCAATTCCATATGTTAAAAGGCTAAATCTAAGATCATCATAATGACAAACCCAAGAATCGCACTCCAGGTTCCATATTTCTTAAAGGCACCATTGTTTGATTCTGGTATTAATTCTTCTAAAACAACATAAATCATTGTTCCAGCCGCAAAGGCTAACGCATACGGCATAAAATAAATTATATATTGAGCTAATAATAAACCAATTATTCCGAAAATTGGCTCTACTATCCCACTTCCTACACCCAAAAGAAAGGCTTTTTTCTTTGATTTGGTTTGTTCATATAAAGGAAGGGAAATAGCTAAGCCCTCGGGTATATTTTGAACACCAATTCCAATCGCAAAAAACAAAGCTCCAAGCATCGAAGAAATATCATTGCATGATATAGCCAAACCAAAAGTTAGGCCAACCGCAAAGCCCTCCGGAATATTATGAAGAGTAACCGCTAAAAAGAGCTTTTGACTTCTTTTTTTTACGGTATCCTCATCATTAAGACAAGAGAGACATAATTTGTCAAGCAAATATATAAACAAGGCTCCTGCCAAAAAGCCGATTCCCGTCGGGATAAAGGGCAGAATATTTAAATCCCGAGCATAATTAATCGCCGGAACTAATAAACTCCAAATCGAAGCGCTTAGCATAATACCCGAAGACATACCTAAAAATATTTTATTAATTCTCTCATCTAAATTGGATTTAACAAAAAAAATAAAGGCGCTTCCTAAGGAAGTCATTAAAAAAATAAAGGTCAATCCAAAAATTATCACCACATACACCTCTAGCTTTAATTTATGAATTGACTCCAATAAAAACTGTTTTTTAGCCTAAAAAATGTTTTATTGCCTCGATATATTTATCTTGATTTGTATAAATTGACGAGGCGTGAATAGCTCCATCAATTATCAATAGCTCATGCTTACTTACACATAAATCACTTAATTCTTTCGATAAAACCGGAGGAGTTTGTGTATCATCACTACCAACAACAAATAAAATAGGAATACTTGATTTACCAACAAGCTCACGTGGAGAATCAGCCTTCAAATCCGCCTTGGCATATTTTAAATAATCACGATAGATAAAATGCATAAGCATTTTCCTTAAAGGCTTATTAAAGCTAAAGCCCTCGAATAAGGCATCATAGGCACAACCAAAGCCACTATCCGCAACAATTAAGGAAACATTAGGTAAATTATATTTCAAGGCACCTAAAACCGTAGCGGCCCCCATACTTGTGCCGTGAATAACAATCTCTCCACTAGATATATTATTCACATACGAAACCCATGAAGAAACATCTCGAGCCTCTAGTACACCAAATGTTATATAATCACCTTCACTCAAATCATGGCCCCTTTGCTCAACAACTAAAACATTATATCCCATTTCATAATAAATTTTAGCGAATGTTGAGCCTTCCTTTAAACCATTTGAGCTATATCCATGAAAGTAAATCATCGTCTTTTGACTATCAGCCTTAGCATAATAGCCATGAAGCTTAAAGCCATCAAAGGAATCAATATATACATCGGATAAAACAGTCTTAAACCATTCCATATTCATGTCCATGATGGGAATATATTCATGCCAAGGATTTCCTTCCGGAGCTTCCTTATAGGCATATTCGGTTGTTCTTCTTTGGGTGAAGCTTTTAAAAGCACCCCTCGCAATATTTTTTATCATCACATAAAAAAAGAGGACAAGCGCTAATATTGCTAAAAAAATGAATAAAAATTCCATATAACTATCTCAACCTTTCATTTTTACTAATAACCTCAAAAACGCTTTTTAATTCTCGGTATTTTTCCATCATTAATTTCTCTAAGACATAATCAATAAACTTCTCTTCAATGTGATTAACATTGCCATCAAAATTAATAAAAATCAATAATATCTCTTTAATCTTATCATATAAATAATTGATTTCATATTCATCAGTAAACGCATCAGCTGATGCCAAGAACATAATAAGCTGATTAATTTTTACGTCAAATAAATATGCCGTTTCATCGACAAATTTATTGAATGAATCCTTATCAACAAAGGAATCGCATAAATTATCCCAGGTATAGCTTGTTCCCTTGAGTTTATTTAATTCCTTTAGGCAATCACCATCAACGGTAATTAGATCAATAAACCGTAATTCAATCGGTGATATATGAGAATCAATTAGGGCAATATACATAAGCATTATTTGTAATAGATAATCAAATTGCTTTAAAAGCTCATCCTTTTTTAAATCCTTTTTTCCGATTTGAAGCTTATATAAATCACTAATTTTATTTTGACACAATAAATAAAGACGACTCGCTTTCGTAAACTCAGCTTGCATTACGATCATTCCCTTCTAAAAAATCAATTAATCCCTTGATTCCTAAAACAATATCATCATAGGTAGCTTGAAAGTCTCCCGTATACCACGGATCTAAAGCATCACGATTTAGGCCAGCATATTCTAATAAAAGATGAACCTTTGAGGTATCGCTATTAATCCTTTTTAAATTGTACATATTATTTTGATCCATACAAATAATCAAATCAAATTTTTGATAATCATCATTTGTAATTCTTCGAGCTCTTCTTTTTGTATAAGGAATGTGATATTGTTCAAGAATTCTTTTTGTACCATAATGAATATCATTGCCAATTTCCTCATAGGAGGTCGCACATGATTCAATGATACAATCTAGATTTCTCTTTTTGGCCATATCCTTCATAATAAATTCTGCCATCGGGCTTCGACAAATATTGCCGTGGCATACAAATAAGACTTTTATCATATTATCTTTTTTCCTCTCGTTTTATCATATCATTGCATAGCTTTGTCAGCAAAAGCAGTAAAGATAGTGATACGATTGTTGGGGTAGAACTTACAAAATGCCCCATAATATCCACTATTTTTTACTCAAAATGACCACTTTTCAGAAACTAATTTCTTAAAATAATAAGCGTCAATAATACCTACTAACTCACAAAATACAAAATTATACAACCAGCAACTCATCCATCAATCCAAGAATCGCATCACACGTCTCCTCAAACGCAATACCGTTCGCATATTCAAAATCCTTCCGATAATTATCCCACTGCCTCTGCATTACCCAACTGTTTCTAACCGTATTCATAATCTTCCGATAATCATTAATAACTGCAACTGACCCGCGTTTCTGTGCTGTGGCAAATAACGCATCTCTTAAAACTTTTTGTTCTATATTTGAATATTGCAACTTTGCCAAAATGTATATATCGTAATAATCTCTCGGTCTAGTATTCTGGTCACCTCTAGATATCACTGTTTCCAACTTCTCAGCTAGAATGGTTTCTAAATTATACGCTAGAATAGAAATACTTCTAGCTTCCAATAGAAGATTAAATTGATATTCTATTTCCCTAGGAGTAATTTTGTCTCCAGTAGTAATATCCAGTTTAAGAGGAATAGCCATAGGCGGATAATTTGCAGATAATGCTACACGATACCCTGTATATTCATCACCCTCTCGGATTTCTACAATACTACGGAAACAAAAAGTCACATCATCGTCCAATTCTACTTTACAAATCTCCTCAAACATATTATGAACAGTCTGCTCATTTACCGGCAAGTCCTTTATAGTAGCATCCATATCCATTGTTGCCCTAGTTTGAAGTCCAACCATTGCTGCAATAAGAAACCCACCTTTTAAAATAAAATTTTGTTGATACTTAGAAACAGATATACGTTCCAATAATCTCTCTAACATAAAATTTTGCATCACAAGTTGAGCAGATATGTGTTTCTCTTTTGCAAGATTTTTAATAATTGCTTTTAGCTGCATCGCATTTTTCACAATAAAACCTCCAAATACGCCCTTAGTCGTTTCTCAACCTTTAACTTCTTTGCATAATCCGACAGAACAGGTATATTCTTATCCTTCCTTGTAGCATAACGCTTAAAAGCTTCTGCCACCACCTGAATATCAACCATACTATGGGGACGTAAAATGTCACAAAGTGTTCTTTCTATACTATACACCTTCACCACATTTCCTCCCGGGGTATCCACCTCTGCAATTCCCAAATCATAAAAATCATTTTTACATTGTGCACATTGAACATTCTCTTTCTTAGGTTTAGATAAATTATAATTTGCCGGGAAAGTCATATTATACGCATTCGGTGTTCTATCAGTCAAATCCCAAAGGAACAATGCAGTTTCATGAGAGTAAATGCCTCTTTTAAATCGATTCTGCAGATTAAAAAGCTCATCGTCCCAAACTTCTGGTAATATATAGACACCTCTTGCAGATTTTTCAATCATTCCCTTGTCCTCAAGGTATTTAATGGTGCCACGTGAAAATCCGGCAGCTACCACCATTGCAGTCGTTACTATACCATTATTTTTTTTAGCCATTTTGATGATTTCTTCTGTTGCTCTCACAAAAGTTCACTTCCTTGTTGTTTTGACTTTTATGCTTATAATTATATTTCTATCAAGCACAAAAGTCAATATAGTCACTATCAAAAAAGGGGATTTTTCATCCACCTCAAGTATTTTTTACTTATATGATTCTTTTCAAAAATATTTATATTATTATTTACTTCTCATAACCAAAATATTCATCGATTACACAGGACGTTATATTAATCTGCATTCCATCTTCAAGTTCTAATAAACCATCCTTTTTTTGGTGTCCATAACTTCCAAAACCACTGTGATTTCCACCCTCAATTACATACTCCCAAAAATTCGAAGGCAAATTTTTCTTACTTTCTTCATAATTTTTTAACGACAAAACGCCATCATTTGATCCATATATAGAAATAACCTTCAAATTACTATTACTTAAATCTACACTTGCATAAGATGCTAATAAAATAAGGCCTGATATTTGACTATGACTATTCGCATATCCACTTGCCACTACTCCACCTAAGGAATGCCCCATCATATACCATTCGGTTATACCAGAATACTTTTCTAAGACCTGATCTGCTCTATTTTGCCCAAAAAAGGCCAAATGAAATGGCATTTTAATAAGGAAGCAAGCATAGTTATGATTAGTTAATTCTAGCATTAACGGTGCATATGCTTTTTCATCAACCTTAGCGCCTGGATAAAAGATTATTCCCGCCTTTGGGTTATCCGGCATAAAAGAATAGAAATTATTATGCTCCTCAATCTTAATATTTTCACTTGCTAAAGCCTCTAATGCTTTACTATCTGCTTTATAATAAATAGCCGTATAGATAAAGAAAACTGATAAAAAAATCAGAATCAATGACAAAAAGCAAATACCAGTTATTAATAATCCTTTATGTTTCTTCAAATCACTCACTCCTTAATTAGAAAAATCGCTCTAGAAAGCCATTTAATGATTTTTACATTTCCCGATTAAGATATTCTTCAAATTCCTTTAACTCCTCAGGTACGCCATAAAAGCCCTCCGCAATACTACCCGCAATGGCTGTCAATGTATCCGAGTCCCCGCCAAGAGACACGGCCGTTCTAATAACATCTACGAAGCTATCTCCTTCCAAAAAAGCCGTGATAGCCTCCGGCACTGTCTCCATACAGGTTTCAGTATGAAAATAGAACGGTCTGATTTCATCGCAGGTACGACTTAAAACATACCCAAATTCTTGCTCAATATATTTTTTTATTTCAAGTTTACTATGACCAGTTCTTGCGAGAAAGATAGCGCTAGCTGTTGCTTCTGCTCCCTTAATTCCCTCTGGATGATTATGGGTAACTATAGCCGATAGCTTTGCGGCGTGTCTAACCGAATCAATATCATTGTATAGCCACGCCACCGAAGATACACGCATCGCTGAACCATTGCCAAAGCTTCGATAGGCTTTAGCTTCAGGATTAAAAAGCCAATGGTGAAACATTCCACCATACCCAGCATCTGGAAACATCCTTCCAAACTCACGCATACGATTAGCAAGAAGATTTAAAATCCATTCATCCTTAGCATTTTGCATAGCATCCACAAATACTTTTCCAACCGCTAAGGTCATTACAGTATCGTCTGTGTAGGTAGATCCCTTAGAAAACAAAGGAAAATCCTTACTCTTTTTACCACGGTCAAATTCAAAGGGACTCCCAATTATATCACCTATAATAGCTCCAATCATTTATTATTACCTCGCTTCCTATAATCCTCATCAATTTTCTTTTTCCAATCAGAGGACAACGAATCCTTACAAGATCTTACTTTCGTAATGGTCTCACTAATAACCTCAAAATTTAAGGCTGTACCAACCTCATCACAGTGATAGTTTGCGGCCATATCCTCATCGATACCAAATCTTTTAGCCTCAACGCTAGCGTCAATGTTAGCGCCAAGGAAAATAAATTCCCATCCTTGTTTTTTCTTTTGCTCAATCATGCGGCGAACCTTATCATATGTATAAATACGACTAGAGTTCTCCATACCATCAGTAGTGATAATAAAAAGGGTTTTTTCTGGTACATCCTCATTACGGGCATACTTGTGAATATTTCCAATATGATGAATGGCACCGCCAACCGCATCTAAAAGGGCAGTACAGCCGCGAACATAATAGTCCTTATCAGTAAGCTTGGGAATATTCGCAATCGGAACACGATCGTGAATAACCTCAATTTCGTTATCAAACAAAACTGTCGATACGATAGCTTCTCCCGGCTCCTTTCGTTGTTTCTCAAGCATAGAATTAAACCCTCCAATGGTATCCTTTTCTAGTCCCGCCATTGAACCACTTCTGTCTAAAATAAATACAATCTCTGTCATAAAAAAATCCTCCTATTTCTTTTTTGTAGCTTCATTATAAAGGAAATAGGAGAATGAATGGTCGCATGGTATGCGACATTTTTATTAACCAATTAGTGGTTGGTCAAAAGCAAATAAAACCTCATTTAATTCATAAACGTCGTAATTTTTGTTCATAAGAAAATATTCAACAATAACGTCAAATTTACTGCTGTGAGAGAGAGCAAATCCTGCTCTCGCAATAAAAGATTTCGCATCATCGATGCTTAATTCTAAAGCAAAGGCAAAAGCCAAGGCCGTAGCTTTCGAAGGCTTATAATCTTTATTGTTTCGGATTTTTGAAAAGTGCTTTCGATCGACATTAGCTTTTTTATAAATTTCCGAATCCTTCTTTCCAGTGCGATCAATAAGCTCGAGGAGTGTTTCCGAAAAACTAGCATCCAAATTTTCTAATAATTGACTAAAGTCCTCAGTGTTTATCGAATTTACTGCCCCAACATCTAGACATTCATCCGATGCATAATCTAAACAAACCTCTTCAAGAACTTTGTACTTCGAACGTTCTCTTCTTCGTCTTTCCGTACCAAATCGAACATACTCATCAATCATTTTACCCTGAATATAATTTTTATCAATATAACTGTTTACAGATTTAAATAATTTTTCTGACAATGCAAATGCTTCCTTATCAAAAACAACCAAATAAACCTGCATGTCATTTTCCATAAGAAACGCACTGATTTCACGAACAGCTATCTGCAAGGCTAAAGGCTTAGGGAAACCATAATTTCCAGTCGCAATTAAAGGAAATGCGATGGACTCGCAATTATACTCCTTCGCCAAAGCCAAAGACCTTCGATAACAAGATGCCAATATTTGTTCCTCTTTATGATTACCATCTATCCAAACCGGGCCGACCGTATGAATTACATATTTTGCATCTAATTCAAAGCCAGGTGTAATAACTGCATTGCCAAACGCAATACAACCAATCCTTTGCCTTGTCAAAATCAATTCAGGTCCAGCCTTCTTGTGAATGGCAGTGTCAACACCAGAACCAACAACCGGGTCAGGGTTTGCGGTATTAACTATACCGTCTACTTTCATATTTGAAATATCATTTTGTACTATTTCAAAAGGCATAAGGACCTCCCCCTTAAAAATCAATTTTTCAACTAAAATGCTTTTTTATAAATATTGATAATGTCTTCCTTACTTAAGGCAACAAAGGAACGAGCACATGGCTTACTAGCCTTTTGGGCCATAATCTCAAAATTGCTTTGATCTGTTATTCCAACCTCACGCAAATTCTTTGGCATTCCCATTTCCTTAAAAAAGAAATTCCTCAAGGCTTCAATTCCCGCTTTCGCTTCTTCCATTTCTGTTTCGCCTTTAATATCAAAAACATTGCGGGCAAATTGGGCAATATATCCCTTTGTCTCATCATTTAAAATATACTCCATCCAAGCTGGTGTTAAGATAGCTAAGCCTTCACCATGCGTAATATCATAAAAGGCACTTAGCTCATGCTCCATCGGGTGAATACACCATGCTGGCGAGCATCCTTCTCCAACAACACCATTAATGGCATGCGTTCCTGCCCACATTAAATTGGCACGAGCATCATAATTATTTGGATCATTTAAGGCGATAGGTCCATTTTTAATCATCGTTCTTAATAATCCCTCAGCCATAAATTTTTGGCAATCGGCATTTTCCTTCGAAAAATAATTTTCCATTGTGTGACTCATCATATCCGCAGTTCCAGCGCTTGTTTGCTTTTTAGATACCGAATATGTATATTCAGGATTTAAAATTGACATTGTTGGAACCATAAAAGGTGAAGCAGTTCCCCATTTTTCATTCAATGTTAAATCCGAGATAACCGCAAAGGGATCCATTTCGGTTCCTGTAGCCGAGAGTGTCAAAATATCAAAAATCGGAAGAGCTGCTTTGATTTTTGATCCATCTAAAACTAAATCCCACGGATCTGCATCATATTTAGCTCCTGCAGCGATAACCTTAGCGCAATCAATTGTACTTCCACCACCAATTGCTAAAACCATATCAACACCTTCAGCTTTACAAATCGAAACACCCTTGCGAACTGTTTCGATACGAGGATTTGGTTCAACTCCACTAACCTCATATACCAAAAGTCCATCATTTTTTAAGATGGCTAAAGCCTCATCATAGATTCCATTTTTTTTGATTGAGCCGCCACCATAAACTAATAGAACCTTTTTTCCATAATTTTTTAATTCATCTAAATGACCAATTGTGTTTTTTCCAAAATAAATTTTTGTTGGAATTTGAAAAGTAAAATTTTGCATAATAGCCTCCAAATATGTTTTATCTCTTTACATCTATTATACTACATTTGTAAAAAAAGAGGACTATTTAGCCCTCGTAAACTTAAATTAATTTAAATATAAAACCCAATGCTTACTATTTGTCGGATAATAAATATGCATAAACATAAGTATCCTTCCAAATTGGATTTCCGTTCAACAAAACCTATAAAACTCTATAATGCTATAGAATTTCCGTTTATTTCCTTACTCAACGAGCCCTGTTTGTGATAAACAGT
>CAZWLD010000041.1:0-17484 GCA_964634685.1 uncultured Anaeroplasmatales bacterium | reverse complement strand
ATTGAAATTTAAAGATATGCTTTATAATTTACAACGATTTCATGCGTTTATCCTAGCCTAGAATATCATCATTAATGGTAATATTTTTTCCTTCATTAAAGCACACAATTACTGAACCAATGACATCTAATCCAAAGAAAAAATGCATTATTAACGATACGATTAAGGCAATATTGATTTCATGATTTTTAATAATTCTTTTAACTAATTTAACAATGTTCGGTAATCCCGTTACGATAATGGATAAATATCCAAAGGCAACCGACAAAATAATGGCTAATAAAATAACAAAGACGAGGAATGGAACCAAAAGGCCAACACTAATAAGAATCCCAATAACAAAAAAGAATATATAAAAAGGTATCAACAACAATTTCACATTGCGAATAAAGCGGTAGCTACATTGATCAGCCTTAAAAAAAGAAAGAATTCCTAGAAAAATCATTAAAGCTAATAAAAGAAAGGCATCGACAATAAATGCATCAGCTAAAATATTCGCCAAATGATCGTCTACTAAGATCATAGAAAAAAATATACCAACTAAAACGTACATTAAAAAAACAAAGGTAATATATAATTTTTTTAGCAATTCCTTTCCCTCCTAATATCCATATTATACCTATTAAGCCAAAAAAAAGCAATCCTCGAGGGATTGCTTAGGTTATCTTGTTTCCAAGAATTATTTCTTTAATTGTAGAAAAGCGTTGTATCCAGCTACAGCTCCACCTAGAATTGCAAGAATTGCTGAGATGATTGCTCCAAAGCCAAGACTAGTTTTTACTTCTACAAGAACAAGAGATCCATTTAATTCATAACCATTTGTAACAAAGAAGAATAAAACTCCTGCCACAACTAATAAAAGGGCTCCTAAAGCATTAGCTAATAGAGAAATCTTTTTGTTTGCCTTTAGATAGTCAACTACAAGTCCAGCGATTAAGGCAACTACTCCAACTGATAATAAAATCATAATCGCAATACCCATACCAAAATCACTATCAAACATCTTGTAAAAGGTAACTGTTTCAGTTTCAGATCCTCCAAGAACTGAGCTTACTTTATAACTGATTGCTGGTAGTAAGCAAGTTAAATAAACAGCTGCACCTAAAACAACACTTACTAAAGATAATAAAGTTTTCTTTTTCATAAAAATTTTTTCCTCCATTCTTTCACTTATATGATATACCATTTACAACATTATTTCAATGAAAAAATACTTTTCTTTTAAAAAAATATGCGAAAATTATACTCAGATGTGTAACAAATTAATAATTCATTTAATGGCACCCTCGGATACGCCCCTGATGATATGCTTTTGTAACAACAAGTAAAAGATAATGACAGGAATAATTGATAAAATAATAATTGCCATCATTTGATCATATTTGGTATCCCCATATTGACCAACCATTGTTTTTTGAATAGCGACAGGCAAAGTCATTTGATATTCATCGCTTCCCCAAATGCGCTCAGGTAGTAAATAGTCATTCCAAATCCACATCACATTTAAAATTGCAACCGTGATATAGGTTGGCTTTAGGATTGGTGCAACCACCTTAAAGAAGGTTCGGAAGGGACCACAGCCATCCATCATTGCGGCCTCTTCTATCTCGTAAGGAATTGATTTAATAAAGCCCGTAAAGATAAAAACCGATAGTCCTGCCCCAAATCCAACATACAAAATATTAATTCCTAATAAATTATCCAAATTAAACCAATTAGATGACATATAAACCATCGGCTGCAGCAACAATTGAAATGGCACAACCATCGCCAAAACAAAGGAATAATAAAGAAATCTTGTTAAACGATTTTTAACTCTAACAATCATCCATGAAGCCATTGACGTAAATAACAAAATCAAAGAAACCGAGATGACTGTTATTAAAAAAGAATTTAAGATTGAGCGAAAAAAGTTTGTTGTTTCAATACCATTCTGATAATTGGAAAAGTCCCTCATAAAGCCATTTGTAATCTCTAATGGTGAAAAAATTATATCGGTTTTATTTTTAAAGGAATTGATTAACACCAAATAAAAGGGAAACAAAAAGACTAATGCGATAAAAATTAAGGAAGCGTAATATAAAATATTAAGCCAACCCTCTTTTGTCGCAAAGATTCTTTTCATATTTTCATTACTAAAGGTCTTTTTGATATTATCGGGATAAAAAAATCTAATGAATCCCAAAATAAAATCAACTGCTCTTTTATATATACGATTAAAAAAATCGGTAATTCTTTTCATGCCTCTTGTTCACCTCTTCTTGAAAAAAATACTTGCGTAATCGAAATTAATCCAATCAGGATAAAAAAGATTACAGATTTAGCCTGCGCAACCCCAAACAAGGACCTGCTAGGTGTTGTCGTTATCGTTCTAACAATATCTAAAGCAAGCAATGAGGATTCATATATTTCGGTTTGACTGTTTAAAGGAAGACCATTTGATAAAGCTAAGTTTTGATCATATAGCTTAAAGGAATTGGTTATCGTTAAAAACAAACAGATTGTAATTGCCGGTCTTACTGAAGGGATAATAACACTTCTAAGCTTTGTAAAAAAGCCCGCGCCATCAACACTCGACGCATCTAACAAATCCTTGGATATATTTTGAATAGCCGCAATATAAATAATGGCCATATAACCAATTAATTGCCAATTCATCAAAATAACTAAGCCCCAAAAGCCGTAGACACCCTTATCAAAAATAGATAAATACGGATTGATAAAGTTTTTGATAAAGGCATTAATAATAACCTGCCAGATATTACCTAAAATAATTCCACCAATTAGATTGGGCATAAAAAATACCGTTCGAAAACCGTTGGTGAATCTTTTTCCCCGTGTCAATAACAAAGCAATTGCAAAGGCAAAAACATTAACCGTAATAACTGAAACTATCGTGAATAATGCTGTATATAAAAAGGCGTATTGAAATTTGTTATCAGTGATGGCATATGCATAATTATCAAGACCAACAAAGGTTATATTGACAATTGAGCTTCGCCAGGAAAAGAATGACAATACAATTCCATAAACAAAAGGAATAACAAAAGCTACTAAAAAGCAGACTAAGCATGGAAGTAAAAACACTGCCATATATTTTTTATAAAAACGTCCCAAATTAACCACTCCTATGAAAAAAGTAAGCGACACTGCCGCTTACCTTAGTGTACCCAAATAAAGATAAATCAAACTAGCTTTTTTCACTTTTCCATTTTCCAATGACAATATTTTTAACATCATCCTTGGTTCTACTTCCTTTCGTATAATCGACTAAAGCTGCCCCGAATAAATCCTTGAAGGTATCTGAAGGATAGCTTTGAAAGGTCCAAGGAATCGTTTTTAATTCACCTTGACTGTATTCCAAAACCTTTTTTGATAAAGGATTATCCGGAGATATATTATTAAATGAATTAAATGGTGCAATAAAGCCGAGCTTTTTTGTTACTAATTCGACACCTTCCCTCTCGGTAAATAGCCAATTGATGAAATCAATCGACGCATTTATTTGGTCACGAGAACACTTTTTATTGATACACCAATAATTTTCCGTTCCAATCGGAATTGAATACATGTTTTCTTGATTATTTCCAATGTAAATTGGCATCATATCAATATTTTCCGCATTTATAACTGATGAGCTAGCAGATACAATATTCCCATATGCCCAATTGCCCTGCTGAATAAAACAAGCCTTTCCACTCGCAAATTGCAAAATAGCCGTATCATAATCCGTTTCATTCAAATTTGCCTTTGGGGTAACACTATTGTTAATATATAAATCAAACATATTCATAAATTGATCAAAATATTTAAATTCAATCGTCTTTGTTTCTAATCCATAGGCAATTGTATTATCACTTTTTTCACTAAATTCATAAAATAAAGGTAGATTAGATAGATGTGATTGATAAGGCCATTGCGAACCATTTTTCAAACAGGTCGCAAAAACATTACTTAGATTTTTGATTGATTCTTTATCTGTTTTCTTTTCTCCACTGATATATTTTTTTAAATCATTAACAATCGTTTCAAATTCCTCAAAGCTTGAAACCTCCTTAAGGCTTTTTAAGTCAGTTTCTTTATTATCTAACGAGAAATAATCCTGCATAATGGTTTTATTATAAATAAGTCCATAGCCTTCAATATTAATAGGAACACCATAAATAGCATCATTTTCTTTGATAGCCATATCCTTTCCATTTTCCGTCAAAGCTTGATAAAATTTTGTATCCTTCAAATCATACGAATATTCTCGCCAATTAGATAGGCCAACATATCCATTCATAAAGAAAATCGTTGGCGCATTACTTTTTAATATCTCACTGCGCAATGACGCTTCATATTGGCCTGATGCGGCGGTGGTAACCTTAACCTCTATTCCCGTCTTCTCTTTGTAGATTTGCGCTATTTCTTTAAAGCTATCATTTGACTCTGGCTTAAAATTATACAAATAAACACTCGATTTTTTACCACCACATCCAGCTAATGATAGTAACATCAAAAACAAAAAGCTTAAAATTATTTTTTTCATTATTTCATCCTCCATCCATAGTATTTCCAATTTTGGCAAATAATACTAATAAAAACAAACGGTTACCATAACAATCTATTTGCAAATATTATTATTATCAATTATAATTTAGATAAATGAGGAGGAATATGTATGAATGCAGTTGTATCAGTAATTGGAAACGACCAGGTTGGTATTCTAGCCCACGTTTCACAAGCCCTAGCTCAATATGGAGCGAATATTATCGATGTTAGTCAAACCGTTTTAGGCAAAACCTTTGCGATGATAATGGTTGTGGATATTGAGAAATTAAATGTCCCTCTAAATTCCTTTATTGATTTAATGAAGGAAGCTGGAAAAGAAAAAAAATTAGAAATTAATGTCATGCATGAGGATATCTTTAATTCAATGCATAAAATCTAAGGAGGAAAAATATGCTTTCAAATCAAGAAATTTTTGAAACCATCAAAATGATTCAAAATCAAAACTTAGATATCAGAACGATCACGATGGGAATCTCATTATTAGATTGTATGGATTCAGATATTGATAAATCATGTGAAAAGGTTTATAAAAAAATCAAAAAATGCGCCCAAAACCTTGTTTCAGTTGGCGAGGAAATTGAAAAAAAATATGGAATTCCTATTATCAATAAAAGAATCTCCGTTACTCCGATTGCTATGCTTCTAGGGGCATCGGGAGGAGATCCAATTAAATATGCCAAAACCTTAGATAAGGTCGCCATTGAATTAAATGTCAACTTTATTGGTGGATATAGCGCCTTAGTTCAAAAAGGCTTTAGTGCTGGCGATATTGATTTAATCAATTCAATTCCAGAGGCTCTAAAGGAAACAACCCACGTTTGCTCAAGCGTCAATGTGGGCTCAACAAAAGCCGGAATCAATATGGATGCGGTTAAAATGATGGGTCGCATCGTTAAGGAATGCGCCATCCTCACTCAAGATCAAAATTGTGTTGGTGCCTCGAAGCTTGTTGTTTTCTGTAATGCCGTTGAAGACAATCCATTTATGGCAGGGGCCTTCCATGGAGTTGGTGAGGCAGACTGTGTCATCAATGTTGGCGTTTCGGGCCCTGGTGTTGTAAGAGCAGCTATTAAAGCCGCTCCTGATGATGCCGATATGACCCAAATCGCGGAAATTATCAAAAAAACAGCTTTTAAAATTACAAGAATGGGTCAATTAGTTGGAACAGAGGCTTCAAGGCTCCTCAATGTTCCTTTTGGAATCGTTGATTTATCGTTGGCTCCTACTCCAGCCGTTGGCGATAGTGTTGCCCATATTCTGGAAGAAATCGGACTTGAACAATGCGGTGGATATGGTACAACCGCCTGCCTTGCGATGCTTAATGATGCCGTTAAAAAGGGTGGCGTTATGGCTTCTAGTCGCGTCGGTGGATTGTCTGGGGCCTTTATTCCGGTAACTGAGGATGCTGGAATGATTGAGGCAGCTCGTAGTGGCTCCTTAACCTTAGAAAAACTTGAGGCAATGACCGCTGTATGCTCGGTTGGGTTGGATATGATTGTTATACCAGGTGATACTTCTAATGAGGTTATTTCGGCTATTATCGCTGATGAAGCCGCCATTGGAATGGTCAATTTTAAAACAACAGCAGTCCGAGTAATTCCCGCCATTGGCAAGCAGGAAGGCGAAGAATTATATTTTGGTGGATTGTTTGGTGAAGGTCCGATTATGAAGATTAATCAAAAATCTCCCAAAAAATTCATCGACCGTGGCGGTCAAATTCCTGCCCCAATTCAAAGTCTCAAGAATTAATCTAAACATTTTAAATTTATGACAAAAATGATATTAGAAATGATATCATTTTTTTTCGTATATAACCTGCAAAAAAAGCTACCTTTCGGTAGCTTCAATAATTTAAAGAATCATCTTTCCATTCACAAGATCCTTAGACAAAAACGGAACAAAATAAAACGGTATCGAAAGTATTCGTTTATTAGAGTCATATCCATAATTATTTTTTGAAACCTTAATAGCATAATCATAGCTATTATGATTTGCAAATTTTTCTAAAGAATTAAGCGTTCCTCTTCCTTTTTTTACATCTAGTGGGTAGAGCTTATTTAAAGACTCAATAATAAATTCGAGTTCTGCATTAGCTTTTCCTCGCCAATAAAAAAGCTTATTTCCCTTTGCAATTAATTCATTGGCAACATAATTTTCAAAAAATATTCCAGACAAGGTATTTTCTCTTTCATTAGAAATAAATGAAGAGGCATTTATACCGCTTTGATACGAAAACATTCCAACATCTCCCAAGAACAAACGAAAATTACTTTCACTATCGGGCATAAGAGGCATTGTAATATGTTCCTTTAGCTGCCATGATTGATTCACAATATGAGCCATAGTTAGCCACTGAATCGATGTTGCAAAATCTCTAGTTTTACTTTTTTCTTCAATTAAATTTGGGGAAAAATTCTTTGATTCTTTATTTAACTCTCGATAAATATTTTGAAATAATTCTCTTGAACGAAGAATAGCCTCTCTGCTAGCTTGATATAATTCCATATCGGATAGATAGTTATCATACAATTCTTGAAGTATTTCCCGCGCTTCAAGAAGGTTTCCTCCATCAATATAGGCCTCCACCGCTTCAGGCATACCACCTACAAGCAAATACTTATAAAAATATTCCATTGCTAAATTATGAATCTCACTATCCAAAGGCTTTTTCGAATTATAAGCACTTTCTATACTATTATAAAGAATTCTGTTATTGTTCATTAAAAATTCATCAAAGGTCATTGGATAAATCGTTATTTGATTAATTTTTCCAACAGGAAATAAAAATTTTGAATTTTCCCTTGGGCCTCTCTTCTTGACTTCCCTTTGAATCTTTATACGAACCATTGACCCCGTCACAATAACAGGATAATCCCTATAATCCTGACAAAAATACTTAAGCGATGAAATAATGTTAGGACATTCCTGAACCTCATCAAAAATCAATAACGTTTTATTCGTAATCTGTTTTCCCTTACGTAATGAGATGTATTCAATAATCTTTTCAGCATTAGCTGTTTTTGAACAAAACTCCCGAATTTCATCTTCCTTCTTACAATCAACATAAATATAATTATTTTTATAATAGTCTTCCGCAAAGATTTCTTTGACAAGATAGGTTTTTCCAACCTGCCTTGCGCCCCAAACAATCAATGGCTTTTTTCGTTCGTTTTGGTTCCACTCAATAAGCTTTTGTAATGCAATTCGTTCCATAAAGAAACCTCCTTACATCTATATTCTAATATAACTTGCACCTATTTACAAGTTTTTTTAAGAATTAATTGCACCATTTACAATCTTTTATTCCTAATTAATTGCACCTATTTCGACTTTTGCAAAAAAAATCTATGATTCTATTTAAATGAATCATAGATTGCTCGAATGGCCTTTTCAAAATCACTATTATCAACACCAACAATGATTGTTAGCTCTTGCGAACCTTGGGCAATCATTCGAATGTTGATGCAATTACTAGCCACAACCTCAAAAATCTTACTTGCACTACCTGGACGGTCAAGCATGTTTCGGCCTGTTACCGCAACTAAAGCCATTTGGTCCTCGACCTTTACTCCTAAAACGCCATCAAGCTTTTTGATTTCGGAAACTAATTCATAAATGCAACGCTCAACATCTTCGCTTGAGACAATAACACTAAAGGAATCAATACTAGTCGGTATATGCTCGATATTCAAGTTATACTTAATGAATAAGGATGTAACCTGATTAATCAATGAACTCTTGTTGGCTAAAAAGGTTTTATTAACAGTAAAGGAAGTAAAATTCTTTTTTCCCGAAATACCCGTAATAATTGAAGTATGATCATCACAGGAATTCGTAATGATTGTTCCTGGATCTAAAGGTGCATTTGTATTCTTTATATTGATCGGAATATTCAGTTCTGATACTGGAAATATTGTTTCCTCATGAAGAACATTAGCTCCCATATATGATAATTCTCGAAGCTCTGAATAGGTTATTTGCTTAATTGGACGTGGATTATCAACTACCCTTGGGTCAGCCATAAGAATTCCTGATACATCCGTCCAGTTTTCATACATCGTCGCATTCAAGGCTTTCGCAACTAAGGATCCGGTAATATCTGAGCCTCCTCGCGATAAAAGATGGATGGCTCCATTCGGATAGGCGCCATAAAATCCAGGGATAACGACTCTTTCTCCATGATAAGCTTTTTTAATTAACATATCCGTTTTCTCATCATTAATTGAACCATCATAATTAAAGGAAATCAAATCCTTGCTATCTAAAAATTCAAAGCCTAAATATTCACTCATCAAAAGAGCAGTAAAATATTCTCCTCGGCTTACTAAATAATCTAAAGAGATTTCCTTGTGGAGCTCCTTTTTAAAGTTATTAAATAACAAATCTAAATCAATTTTTAAATTCAATTCTTTTTTAATCTCAAAATACCTTTCAACAATCATATTCCAAACATGATCGTAAGGGACGCTATATTTTAAATGGGCATGAAGCAAATACAATAAATCGGTAAGCTTACTATCTTCCTTACTTCTTTTTCCGCAGGCGGACACAACAACAACCCGTCTATCATCATCCGCAAGTACGATATCCTTAACCTTCATAAATTGCTTTGCACTTGCTAGGCTCGAGCCACCAAATTTTGTTATTATCATAAATATACACCTGCCTTTATTTTGTTTCATTATACCACTATCTAATAATAGATACCAAACAAAAACCGTTTACTTAAAAAAATATGTCCGCTTAACGAGGACAATGTCCCGTTAACTGGACATATTTTATACACTACATTATTATTCTATGCACAAAGGAAAAAAAAGCATCCCTTTATATATCTAACTTCTTCAAATGCTTCAAAAAGCCGACAAAAAAGGGTATTGAAAACAAACACGTCAACAAATCGGCTAAAGGCTGAGCTAATTCAACACCTTGAATTTTAAAAATAGCTGGTAAAATCAATAACAATGGAATCAAAAATAAACCTTGCCTTAATGATGATAAAAGGGTCGCTATAAATCTTTTTCTTGTCGATTGATAGGTCATATTACAAATGACATTGACACCTAACAATGGCATAGCCAAACATTGATACCTTAAAGCCATACTTCCAATTTTAACAACATCCTCCTTATTTAAAAAGGCCTTAATCACATAAGGGGCTGTAAAAAAGAATACAAAAGCCAAAACAGTCATCATAATCGTCATTGAAAGAAAGGTGAAAAGGAAAGCTTCTTTAACTCTTTTGTAGTGCTTTGATGAATAATTATATCCACAAACAGGCTGATAGCCTTGACCAATTCCCAAAGCAACCGCAAAAATTATCATGAAGGTTTTCCCAACAATTCCCATCGCCGATAAAGCCATATCACCACCATAAGTTCCAGCAGCTTTATTTAATAAAATCGTAGAAACGGATGCCAAGCCTTGACGAAACAAGGAAGGCAAACCAGTTTTTACAATATCTAAAAGAATTAAAAAATTTAATGTTAAATAACGAAGCTTTAAAGTCACAATGGTCTTTTTAAATAAAAAACAAGCCAATAAAATTAAAAAGCTAATAACCTGACTAATCAAAGTCGCAATCGCAGCTCCACTTATTCCTAAATCAAAAACGAAAATAAATAAAGGGTCCAAAGCAATATTTAATAAACCGCCAAAAACTAAGCCAATCATCGCCAAATTAGCTTTTCCTTCTGAACGTAAAATATTATTTAAAACAAAGCTTCCCGCCATAATCGGTGCTCCGTATAAAATATAGGAGGCATAAGCCTTCGCATACGGTAAGACTGTTTCGGTTGAGCCTAAGCCCTTCATCAATGGATTAATAAACAATAATCCAAATATTGTTAATAATAAGCCAATTGTTAATGCTGAATAAAAGGCCATCGCTCCGATTTTTTGGGCATCATCATTTTTCTTCTCACCTAATTTGGCTGAAATCAAGGAACCAGCACCCATACCTAAGGTAAAACCGATGGCTTGAATTATCGCCATCAAGGAAAAAACAACGCTAACAGCTCCCGAAGCTGATTCTCCAAGCTTGGAAACAAAAAAGGTGTCAGCCAAATTATAAATTGAAGTCACAAGCATACTAATAATAGTAGGAATTGATAGCTTAATAATCAACCTCTTTACAGGCGTTTCTGTCATTTTTTGATATTGTATTTCATCCATTGCCATAATATACCCTCCATTCAAGTTTTAATTTTACCATTAATATTATATATAATCAATAATATTTTCCCAAAAGAAAATGATATAATACTGGTGGTGATGAAAATGCAAAAAGTGTTAATTTTAGGCGGCTCAAAATTTATCGGAAAGGCCATAGTTGATGTTTTAACGGATAAATATCAAATCTTTCTTTTAAATCGTGGGAGTAACCCCATTTCTAAAACCTTTCAAATAACCGCCAATCGAGAAAACAAGCTTGTAGTTTTAAAGGACTATTACTTCGATTTTGTCATCGATATTAGCGGAATGAACAGACATCATCTTCTTAACACTCTTCCATACATTAACACTAAAAAATATCTTTTCATCTCTTCCTCTGCCGTTTATGATATTGACAATCGAAAGGCGCCCTTTAACGAAAATGATGATCAGAATATTAATTCAATCTGGACAACCTATGGCTATGATAAAATTGAAGCCGAAAAGCTCTTAATTCAATCAAAAATTCCCTATATAATTATTAGGCCTCCTTACATTTATGGTGATAATAACTATGTCGCCCGCGAGGGACTAATCATCAATGAGTTAGAAAAAAATCACCCAATCTTTATTCCTAAAGCCAATAATAAAATTCAATTTATTTATGTTTATGATCTCGCAAAAATTATTTTCGATTTAATGGAAAATTCTTGTGTAAATGAAATTTTCAATGTTGGCAATGACATCTTCACCTTTGAAGATTGGGTCAAAAAAATCGGAGAAGCTATCAATATAAAACCCAAAATCATCAAAATTGATGATGAAAATCCGCGCTCCTTCTTTCCTTTTTATCCCTATGATAATTGTTTAAACACCGAAAAAATTAAAAAAATATCCAACCATCATACCAATTTTAAAGCAGGAATTAACGGCTATATAAATTCGAATACTACTCCTATCATAAAGGAATCAGTAAAAGAAAAGATCAATTCTTTAATTTTGTTGTTTTCTTCTAACAAGTAAAAACAATAGGGTTATTAATGCTATCACAAAGCCGCCTCCTAAATAATAGGGATTAATAAATCTCATTTGTCTTGTATTCTTAAATAAAAACGAAATCAACACAATAAAAATGATAATTGGCGCCATCAAGCGCTTTTTTTCTTTTATCTTAACTATATCAGATATTCCTAAGGCTATAGAAATAATGATAACGCCAAGCTTAATAACACAAGATAGATAAAAAATAATAATTCCAAAAACTTCAATTCGATTTAAAAAATCAAAACCATTGATGACACTAATACTTGAAAAATAAGGAAAGATGATTTTTGTCATAAAGGTATCCCCTAGTAACATCATTGATGTCGATATAATAAGTAAAAGAATCAAAAGCCCGATTATATATCCCCTAAAAATTTTCTTTTCCTTGACATAACAAAAAATATTAATTAACAGGAAGCTTTCAAAGAAGGGTTCAACGAAAAAATTGACGAAATTTTTTAAATAATCCGCTAAATATACTGGATATAAAGGAAGAAGATTTTTCACATCAAAATCTGAAATTCCTAAGGATGACAAAAACAAAAGACTAATCACTACAATAAAGAAACAAACTTGACCAATTCTTCCAAAGGCCCTGATTCCTGCCCTAGTAATGAAAAGACAGATAATCATAATTGATAAAATAAGGAGGATATTATTACCCATAAAAAGGCTTGTGGTTGTTATAAAATCAACATAGCGAAAAAGGTCTCTACCTCCTAAAAAAAAGCAATAAATAATTATGAGAATTTTAAGAGCAATTCCGAAAATTCCTTCTCCTATCATTTCAAATAAATTTTTTCCTTCATATTTATTTAACAAATACTTAATTAAAAATAAAAATGGAATAAACAAAATAAAAGCACTAAGCATAGCTATATGGGAATGATAGCCGTGACTTCCTAGATAAATAATACTCGTTCCTAACAAATACAAAACACAAATCGAAAAAGCATTTCTTTGAAGCATATTATTCCTCCCTTATAAATCACCATAGGCATAGCCAGAATCCTTTATTTCAACCGATACATCAATCGAATATTCTAAATTATTAAAATATTCAGAAAATGATTCATTAACTTGCATATATAAAGAAAAATTAGTTTGATATATTTTTTCTTTGAATGACAAAACATCACAGCCTAATTCTTTAATTATCGCTAATGATTCTTCTATTTTATCAATAACAAGCTTTTCAATTAAACTTTCATCAAGATTAGAAAAAACCAAAGTTGTAATTTTTCCCTTTATCGTTACTTTATTATCCTTAAAGGAAACATTAAAAGTTGTTTTCTTTAAATCCAAGCCAATATCACCAATTGATAGTAAACCGCTTTTTAAATCTCCTTTAATTAGCTTCAAAAAGCTCACCTTGTCCTTGTCAAGAAATTCCTTTAGTTGATCATAATAAAAAACAACCCCACCGCTGATATCAAGATAATCACCATCCACACTAACAACCGGTAATAAAATGCATTCTTGAAATAAAATTTGATCTACAGCCTCAAAAACAGATACCTGGTCAACAATATTGGTTTTATGCAAAGCTAATTCAAAAGCCATCGAAATATCATTAGAAATTATTTTATAGCCCGGTCCCTTATGCATTAAAACATCCTTTGCTAATTCCTTTGAAACAACAATATTCGTTTTCAACCTAAAATCCGGATCATGCATAATATACTCCAATAAAGGCATAATTCCTCTTTCTGCATAGGCTTTTCCAACGATTACAATTGAGCAATGGTTTAAATAAGGAACTGCTGGGTTTTCTTTATCAAGGCGATTAAAGCATTCCTCAATCGAGTTCCCCTTGACCTCGACAAAATAAGATTCATTTTCGCGCTCTAAGATTTCAAAGCCCATAGTTAATCCATCATTTTCATAATCAATAGATACTCCTAACACTAATGAATGATCCTCTACATCCTGATATTTACAACCAAATAAACATAACAAAAGCAACAAAACAATTAATTTCATTTTTTCACTCTCCTAAAGGAAAATCTGATATATGTATCCTTAAAATGCTTCAATCCAAAATCAAAAAAATGTGATAAATAATAGCGATTAAAGGATTTCATTTTTGATAAAAAAATAATCAACAATAATCCTGCCGTCAAAAAGCCTTGAAATCCCATCAAGAGCGATAAAAAGAAAAAAATAATTCGCCAAAAAATAATTGGGGTTTTTAATGATGGTGTTACTAATCCCGTCAATGATGTTAGGGAAACAACAATAATCACAACAGTTGAGACAATTCGCGCCTCAACGGCGGCTTGACCTAAAATCAAGCCCGATACAATGGACAAGGCCGTCCCTAAGGCCTTCGGAATCATTGAGCCCGTTTCACGAATGATATCAAAGGCCAACAATAAAAAAATCACTTCCACAAAGGAGGGAAAGGGTACTCCTCTTCTTGAGGCAATAATGCTTTCGGCGAGCTTCGTCGGAATTAATTCCTGATGATATAAAATAAAAGAAATATAGATTCCGGGGGTCATAATCGAGACCAAAAAGCAAAGGATTCTTAAGACCCGATTAAAAGAACCATAATAAAAATTGACATAATAATCATCAGGATTTCTAAAATTTTCGACGAACAAATAGGGAATCGATAAAGCCTGCGGTGAACCATCTAATAATAAAATTATTCTTCCGTCAAGCATCTTTTGACTGCACACATCCGGACGTCCGGTACTACCAATCGTCATAAAAGGCGAATATTTGTTGTCCTTGAGCTTTTCTAAGAGCTTATTACTATCTAAGGCTTCGACAGGAATTATTTTACTTAAGCGATTTTTTAATTCTCTTAGCGCTAATTTATCAACCCGATCATCTAAATATAAAAGGGCTATCGTATTATTATTTTCGCCACCAACATTGACATAAGCTATTTTCAATTTATTCGTTTTGAGATTTTTTCTAATCAAAGAAACATTAGTAAGTAAGTTTTCGACGAATCCCATTTTTGGTCCCTTTTCGACTGTTTCATTATCAGGCTCTTGAAAGCCACGATTAAAATTTGCTTTCGTATCAATACTTAAAATCTTATCCCGAAGTATTACTAAACAATCTCCATTTAATAAATCCGATACTCCCTTCTCAAAGGAAACCTTCGAAACACTCGGATTATAAAACTCCATTTTTTCAAGCTCTAAAACCGGCTTAATTATGAGCTCGCCAATTTTATTCTCATCACTAATCCCATTTATATAGTAAAGGATTCCTACTAATGTATTATCAATAAAAAGCTCCTTGGATTTAAATGTATCATCGCCCAAAAATAAAGCTTTAATCTTTTTATCATGCTCGTAAATATCCTTCACTTTAATCACCATTTATAGTATGTTCATATCAAAAAAAATTATTTTTAAGAAATCTAAATATCTCTACAAATTGTCTTAAATTAATGCTATAATAAAAAAGATTGGAGCGGATAAAATGCAAGCCTTTGATAATGAACTATATGTAAAAATACAATCAGAGCACATCTTAGAAAGAATTAACAATTTTGACAATAAGCTATACTTGGAGTTTGGCGGAAAAATGTTTGATGATTTTCATGCCTCCCGTGTTCTTCCTGGCTTTATGCCAGATTCAAAAATTCAGGTATTTAAAAAAATAAAGGATCAAACTGAATATGTCATTGTGGCCAACGCCAATGACATTCAATCAAACAAAATCCGAAATGATATTGGGATTACCTATGAAAGTGAAGTCATCCGTTTAATCGAATTATTTAAAGAAATCGGCATCAAGGATGGTAGTGTTGTCATCTCCCAATTTGATAATCAGCCAAACGCTAATGCTTTTATTACAAGACTTACAAATATGGGACATAAGGTTTATCGCCACTACAATATCCAAGATTATCCCTTTAACGTTGAGCATGTTATTAGCGACGAGGGCTTTGGCAAAAATGATTACATTGAAACAAAAAAACCATTAGTTGTCGTAACTGCCCCGGGGCCAGGCTCAGGAAAAATGGCAACCTGTCTATCCCAGCTATATCATGAATACAAGCGAGGAATCAAGGCCGGATATGCTAAATATGAAACCTTCCCGATTTGGAACATTCCCTTAAACCACCCGGTTAATTTAGCCTATGAAGCCGCCACTGCTGATTTAAATGATGTTAATATGATTGACCCCTTCCATATGGAGGCTTACAATAAAATTGCCGTCAATTATAACCGTGATATTGAGGTATTCCCTGTTTTAAAAACAATGTTTGAAAAAATCTATGGTGAAAGTCCATATCAAAGTCCAACCGATATGGGAGTTAATATGGCTGGGTACTGTATTGTTAATAATGATGAAGCTATAAAAGCTTCCAAGGATGAGATTATAAGACGTTACCTTGATAGCATTGTCAAGGTTAAATTAGGAAAATTCAAGCCTTCCTCTGTCGATAAAATCACTGTCATTATGAAGCAATTAGATATTGATGTCTCTTCACGAAAATGTGTTGAGGCTGCCCGCATCAAGGGTGAACAAACAAATGATCATGCCTTTGCCCTTGAATTAGCTGATGGCTCTATTATCACAGGAAAAAATTCGCGCCTATTAAGAGCACCGAGTGCCGCTATTATCAATGCCTTAAAGCACCTTGCCAAAATTGATGATCGTCTTCTTGTCTTGTCCCCTGCTGTTTTAGACCCAATTATTAGTTTAAAAATCAATAAATTAGGGGCCCACAACCCACGACTCCATGTGGATGAGGTATTAACAATACTCGCGATGAGCGCCACAACCAATCCAGTTGCCCAATTAGTTTTAGACAAGCTTGAGGATTTAAAGGGCTGCGAGGGCCACTCGACTTCCATTCTTTCCTATTCGGATGAGCATACGCTAAAAAAATTATTTATTAACGTTACAACCGACCCATCGCCAAAAAAATAGGAGATTAATATGTATACCAATAAAGAGATTGTAGAAATCGCTATGAGTCAATCAGCAATTGATATTAATTGTGCCAAGGAAGATTTTTTAAAAAAACAAAACGTAATTGTCGAAGGTATCCTTGGAAAAACGGCTCGTCGGTATTATCAAGAGCCCATCGCCTGTAATCTTGTTTCTTATGGAAATAATATTGTCGCTTCCACCAAAAACGAATATCGAGAAATCGTCAAGGATTATATCAATAAATTTTCCATTTATCACTGCTTTGAAACACCAAACATCCATTATCTTGATGAGAAAATGGCTCCGTACAGCCAAAAGACTTGTTTTATGGCTCTATATTTCTTGCCCGATGTTAATAAGCTAGGAAAATCCTCTTGTAAATATAATCTGAAGATTTTAAATAAACAAGAATTAGCCAATATCCCAATCTCTGAATTTAGTAATGCTCTTACGGAAAATAATCGCGATGTCGATATTTTAGGAATCGGGGCTTATGATAATGGCAAGCTAATCGGTTTAGCGGCCTGTAGTGTGGATTGCGATTTAATGTGGCAAATCGGTGTTGATGTTTTGCCTGATTACCAAAATCAAGGAATTGCTAGTACTTTGACGACCAATTTAGCTATAGAAATCCTAAATCAAAAGAAAGTTCCTTTCTATTGTTGTGCATGGTCAAATTTAGCTTCCCAAAGAAATGCCATTAAAAGTGGATTTTATCCAGCTTGGGTTGAGCTAACCGTAAAGCCAATAGAATTAATTGAAGAATTTAAGGTACTCTAAAATAATCGGAGTAGGTAGCGAAATCAAGCTTTAAAAAAATCGGAG
>CAZWLD010000040.1:0-18774 GCA_964634685.1 uncultured Anaeroplasmatales bacterium | reverse complement strand
CTACACCGATTATTTTATAGTTGGGTAGGCTACTCCGATTATTTTAATATACTCATTTTACATTTAAAAACTACCGTGTTTTTGATATAGAAGCTTACAATTTGACTGAACCAATAGTTGAAGTGAGAAAACTAGATTCTTTCAAGAATGATTCAGGTATTTATACATGTAATACTGGGTTAACTTCACAAGATTGGATTAAGTTTATTACTGATGATTCTTTAACATCAGACGAAGTAAGAAAATTATTAGTTGCATGGTATAATGCTGAAAATCATGAATCAAGTTGCAAACAAATGTCTGATTTATTAGGGGATACATATTCTAAATATAACGCAGTAATTATGAATTATTGTAAGGTTATTTGTAACTATTTAAATGTGGTTGTTGATGATGAAGGTGAGAACAAATATTTTCCAATTTTAATGGACGGGCATACAAGTATATATAAAGATTCACAAGTATATAATTGGATTTTAAAAGATGAAGTATGTGAAGCATTAGAATCGTTAGGACTTGTAGGTGGTCAAAAAATAGAAGATGCAAAATATGAATCATATGCACCTGATGATTTCGTAAATGATGTATTTATCTCAAAAGAAGAATATGAAGAAATCTATGAATTACTTTTAAGAAAGAAAAATATTATTCTTCAAGGTTCTCCTGGTGTTGGTAAATCTTTTATGGCCAAAAAAATTGCTTATGCTTTTATGGGTGAAGTTAATAAGAAAAATGTTGAAATGATCCAATTTCATCAAAGCTATTCATATGAAGATTTTATTTTTGGATATCAACCAGATGGTAACGAATTTAAGCCCACTCCAGGAATTTTTTATTCGTTTTGCAAGAAAGCAGAAAAGAGCGATAAACCTTATTTTTTCATTATTGATGAGATAAATCGAGGTAATTTAAGTAAAATATTTGGTGAATTATTTATGCTTATTGAGAATGATAAGCGTGGTAATTATTATTTGACTTTATCTCATACAAAAGAACCATTTTCTGTACCTAAAAATTTATATATAATTGGTATGATGAATACTGCTGATAGAAGCTTAGCTATTGTTGATTATGCATTAAGACGAAGATTTAGTTTTATTAAAGTAAAACCTGCTTTTGGAACTCAAAAATTTAAAGAACACTTAAAGAATGCAGGAACAGCTGATGATATGATTCAAAAGATTGTTGATAGATTTACAGAATTAAATAAGACAATTGCCGAGGATTCCTCTTTAGGCGAAGATTTTGCTATTGGACACAGTTATTTCTGTGATAATGATCAACCAATCACAGAAGATACTTATAAAGCAATAATCAAGTATGATATTAAGCCAATCTTAGATGAATATTGGTTTGATAATAAAAATAAAGTCCAACAAGTCGTTGATAAACTTATTAAGTAGGTGATTTTATGGCGGTAGAATTTAAGGTACCTATAAAAAACATCTACTATATGCTTTGTTATGCTTGGAATGTAAGAGATTATGCGGATGAAACAGTATGTGGAGCTGAAGAATTTGATAATATTTATAATTTGCTTGCCCGTATTTTAATAAAGGAAGTAGAGTTATTATTAAAGAGAGGATTTTATAAAGAGTATGGTGAAAAAAAAGAGACAACTTCTCATTTAAAGGGCCAGATTAATATTACTGATTCAGTTCAACAAATAACGATGAAATCTATGAAGATGGTATGCGTTTACGATGAATATTCAGAGAATGCATTGTTCAACCAGATTATCAAAGCTACTCTTCTTGATTTTTTAAAGTATTCATATTTAGCAAAAGAATTGAAAATGAAGATTCGTAATATTTTATTGAGCTTTAATGATATAGATTTGATTGATGTTCAAAAAAAGCATTTTAGTATGGTTAGATTTCATCGAAATAACTTAAATTATTTAGTTATCATAAATGCTTGTAAACTATTTAGGTATGGATTAATTGCTGATATGAATGAAGGCGAGAATAGATTTGCTAACTTCATAACGGAAGAAAAAATGCAAAAAGTATATGAAATATTTTTACTAAACTTTTATAAATTTCATTTAGATAAAGCTAAATATAAAGTACATGCTCCATCAATTCAGTGGAAGCTTGATACAAATAAAGAAGATGAATGGGAAGGATTGTTTGAGGAAGAAGAAAATCCAGGAAACCGAAGGACAGATATAGTTATAGAAAATAAAGAAAAGAAGATCCAATTTATTATAGATGCTAAATATTACAAGGAAGCATTGGTGAAAAAATATTATTCAGATGATGAGTTGACTTATCGCGCAGCACATCTAAACCAAGTAAGAGGATATATGCTAGATAGTGATTTTCCTGGGAAAAAAGTCGGAGCATTATTATATCCAGCATTAAATACAGATTTGAGTAAAGGAAAAATTATTAGAATTATAGGAACGCCTATCATCATAAAAACAATTGATTTAAATGCCGATTGGAAAGAAGTAAAAGATGACCTTCTATCCTTTGTTCATAAGGTTGTTTAGGGGATAGTTCTTTGCTAATGAAAAAGCAGTAATTACTATATTTATATAAGTCAATTTGACAATCATATGACAAGACGAAAGATGAATAGAATAGCACAAAGATTACTAGATTTTATCATTTCGGAACCACAAAATATTATAACTGAAAAAATATAATCTAACTAGTCTAGCTTTATAGAAATTGGTTAATAGGTTAGGAATGAAAAGAAAAAGATATAAGCAACACGTTTTATATTATAGAGTTATTATAGAAGTATTAATGTATAAAGCAGGAGTAAAATGATAACAAGAAAATTTCACAATTTAATCCAAAAAGGGGAGTCCTACAAAATGAAAAGAATATGTCCAGAAAAAGAAATACAATATATTTCAAGAGTAATTGAAAAGAATATAAGCTATTATCAAACATTAAATGATAAGGGCTTTTTATCTGAAAATATTCTTTCACAATTAAGAAATTTAGTTGAAGATGTTGCTATTTTAATAAATAATAAGGAGAATGGGTTATCTTTAGATACTCATTTTGACAATGTAGGAATTTCTTTTGATTTTATAAAGAAAAGCTCAAAATATAAATTTATTATAGAGTTTTATGAGTATTTAAAAGGCACTGCATCACATTATACGCCAAGTGAAGACGGTGCTGAAAAACTAGTTAGTTTTTATTTTAGATATATTTGTTTGATTAAAGAATTTTTAAAAGACAACTATGATATTGACATTATCAAAAATATTGAAGACTTTCCTATATATGATGATAAATCAATGAAGAAAAACTATGATAAAATCTGTGATGTTGTTAAGTATGTTGATAATAGCCCTAATTTTATTAGAGGTAAGTTCTACGTACAAAAACAGAACACAATATATTCAAAAGGCAGAATCTATTACGAAGTAACATTAACAAAGGCTACTGATTATGTAAATAGATTTGAGAGGATTACTATGTTTTCCAAAGTTTATATTCCAGATAATTATTCTGTAAATCTGTCGTGTGTTGATAGGGAAGTTCAACTAAATGTTGGAAAAGTAAAAATTAAAGTAATCAATGATTATAAGGTTGCAATTCGAGTTTGTGAATTGAGAAATTTATTTAAGTCTGTTGGTGTGGATAAAAAATTTGATGATGAGTACAAAGAATATAGAAATCTAATGGGGTATTTAAGGAAAAACAATTGTACTATTACTGAAATTCTATTGTTGCCTCAAGAAAAGTTTGAAAAAGAGATAATCACATTATCTATGAGGGCCGAAAATCACGTTATAACGGAGACGTTTAAGAAAATAAGAAAGCACATTCTTGATGAGTTGCCAGGACATAACATATTGAGATATCTAACTACTAAAATGGAAAATATACTAATACGAGACCAGTTGGATGGTAGTTGCAATTTTGTTTTTCCAAAAGCATATTTTAAACCTGGTTGTGGAATGTTTGATAGAATGCCATATGCAATGTCATTTTTAAAGCACAATGTTTCGTGGTTTCATTTAGTTAAAGTCGTTGATATGGTAGATAAGGAATATCAGTTGCTGTATAGTA
Source organism: uncultured Anaeroplasmatales bacterium (assembly GCA_964634685.1). GTDB lineage: Bacteria > Bacillota_I > Bacilli_A > Acholeplasmatales > JAEDCM01 > CAZWLD01. The sequence continues at coordinate 14,734 of CAZWLD010000040.1, read as the reverse complement.
AAATACAACAGAATACTGAAAATGAAAAAATTTTATATACTCCAATTAGTGACCTTGAAGAGTTTGATAATTTGCCGGAATTAGTGGATAAATACAATCAAAAATATTTATCCATAAAAAGAAATGGTGAAAATACGTTAATAATTCAAAACGGTTATATTTATATAAAGTCTTACGAAAACAAATCTATAAATATTATTCAAAGATTAAAAGAATATTTAGTTATTTATGATAAAGAGCTGAGAGACGTCATTGATGTATATACTTCTCTTTATCTTGATTTTGCAGATATTTCTCCTGACAAAATAAAACTTTTAAATACAATTCTTAAAGGAAGTGGTATTGCATTAATTTATGGGTCTGCAGGTACAGGGAAAACGAAAATCCTTGAATTATTGGCAGAAGCTTTTGAGAACTATGATAAATACTTTATTTCTACAACAAATGCTGCCGTTAGTAATCTATCATCTAGAATACATGCAAAAAACAGTAAATTTAAGACGATTAGTGAGTTTAAAGCGATTAAAAATTATTGTGAAATTCTTTTTATAGATGAGTGTAGTATGATAAGTAATGAAGACATTATTTCTATTTTATCTAGACAAAAATATAAAGCAGTAATAATGGTTGGAGATATTTGTCAAATTGAATCAATTAAATACAGTAATTGGTTTCAATTATGTAACAGATATTTTGGAGAAGGTATAAAATACGAGCTTACATATATACACAGGACAGATGACATGGATTTATTAGATTTATGGGATTGTGTTCGAAGAGGAGACAAAAGGGCAATTAATATTTTAAGCAATCAAGAATATACACAGCCTTTGTCTGAAGAAATATTTCATCATGAAATAGAGGATGAGATAGTTTTATGCTTAAACTATGATGGAATGTATGGGATTAATAATATAAACAAAATTAGGCAAGGAGCAAATCCAAACAAAGAGTTTACTTTTGGGGTAGATACTTACAAAATAGGGGATAAGATTTTATTCAATGATTGCCCACGATTTAATAACTTTTTGTTTAACAACTTAAAAGGAATAATAAGAGACATTACTATTGATGCAGAAAACAAATGTTGGTGGTTTACTATAGAAATTGATGAGACTTCCGTAGATTTGGACTATTGTCCATTCGATGTTGCAATTCTCTATAGTGACATAGAAGGAAAAATTAACGTTCGATTTAAGGTTAATGAATTTGTTGATAAAGAGGACGATGAAAATGAATACGGACATATTATTCCTTTCAATCTTGCTTATGCAATTTCAATACATAAAGCACAAGGCTTGGAGTTTGAATCTGTAAAGATTGTTATTACTTCAAATGTTGAAGATAGAATAAGTAAGAATATTTTTTATACAGCTATTACTAGGACTAAAAAATATTTAAAAGTGTATTGGAACTCGGATAGTCAAACGAGAATTTTTGATGGCTTTCAAAAGAGAGATGGCAATAAGGATATCGCTATTATAAGACAGAAACTAAAGCAATAAAAATGTTTATAAATTGGCTCTATCAATTACTTACTCTATTAAAATAAAAAGTGAGAATAGGTGGAGGGTTAAATATAGAAAACAAAATTAATTAAGGGATATTTAAATGAAAAATTCGTGTATTTAAATAATTTTAGAATATTACACATTATTTAAGGCATTTTTAACTAAAGTAGTAGTTTATTAGTGTTAATCATTATAAAATAGAACATTATCCATTATTAGATTGATCATCTAAAGTACACCATTTTCTGCATTAATTATTTGATTATATGCTTCAACGCTTATAATTGTAGTATTAAAACCAGCTGCTGATGTTAATATCTAACTTCATCTTTAATTAATGCACTAGACTAAATTTTTTGATGTTCTTTACTTTAATGCTTCAGTAAAATTTAATAAAATTGGTTTACTATTGTTTATAAAGCCTCTTCAATTAGTTGAGGTTTTTTGCATTTGTGAATTGATTTTTATAAACAAAGGTGTTAAAATAATTATGTCCGATAAGGAAGGATTAGTTTCCTCAAAGTACTTGAGTAACGGGACTTATTTAAGTAATCTTATGCGAGTGGGATTATTTAGATACGTTAACTTACAAAAATTATTTTGATTAAATTAAGACTTAAGCATATGGGATTAGTCTATTTACTGCTAGAAATAGACTATCTTATCGGCATAAGTCTTTTTTAGTTCCTCGGGCAAATAAAATTGGAGGAATTTAAAATGAAAATGCAAAATTTAAACGATCACTTAGAAGAAGTGCAAAAGAAAATAAGTTATTGGTTTAACAATGAAGACTTACTTCTTCAAGCATTTACAAGAAGCTCTTATTCTGCTCAATATGGAGGAGAGAATAATGAGGTTCTAGAATTTATTGGTGACAAAGTATTGGATATGTATGTTACAAAAATAATTGCAGAAAGATTTGGATTTATGAAATGTCAATCAGATTATTATGATGAAGATAATGATGACAATGAGTTCTGCATTGTAGCACACAAAAACGAGGGCGAATTCACTGAGCTTAGAAAGGAAATTGTTAACAACAAAACACTCGCAAAAAGAATTGATAAGCTTGGCTTTGCCAAATATATGTTTCTTGGTGATAGCGATCTAGAAAATAATGTTGTAAATCAAGAAAAGGTAAAAGCTGATTTGTTTGAAGCAATATTAGGTGCAATTGCTATTGATTGCGAATGGGATCCTGATGAGCTTCAAAACTCAGTAGAATTTATGCTTCAGATTGAAGACTTTCTAGCAGATGTTGACACTGAAGAGGAAAGGCCAGAAAGATTTCAGATTGAGAATGCCATTACAACTTTGAAAGAATTATCTGAACATGGAGTTTGTTCTGTTCCTGAGTATGATATCTCAGATGAACAAGTAGAAATGAATGATGGAAGAATGAGGTGGGAATGTACTTGTTATATTAGAAGTTGGCACATAAGAAAGACTGCATGCGCAACATCAAAAAAAGAAGCCAAAAGATATGCTGCATATTTAGTTTTATGTGATTACTATGGCTTACCAAATGAATTTGATGATGAGGATTAATTGATTAATCCACGTATTTTGAGCCACCTATTTATTTTTTCTGCATAAGCAATATAGGTTATCTGAACCACTTATATTTATGAATTGAGCCAGTGAATTTTTCACTGACTCAAGTACTATATTTTATGATCCTTTATTGCTTCGTTTCCCTATATCCATTCATTTTTAATGTTATTCGTTATTTTATTTATGTTAAATTAGATGAAAATAAACAAAATAATTTAGGCTGTATTCTAGATAATTTGGAGTATTTATTTCGGATGGTTTAAGATTGCCAACCTTAATTTTATAGAAAATATTACTGAGTTTACACTAAATAAAATACAATATGGTTACGGTAGTATCACACACGGCTAATCAAATGCCTTTAGGTTTTGATAATAGAAGACTAGAAGCTAATAGAACTTAGCAAACTAAGTTTATTAGCTTCTCTTTTTTTGTTATATAATCATCCATATATATATTTATCAAAAAACCTGTTATTATTTACAAAATAGTGAATTTTTGGTATAATTTTAAAAAATAAGGTGTGATGATGAGGTACAGCATTGGTAAAATGATATTTAAGTCAATAAAAGAAAGTAAATGGCTTAGTTTTTCGCAATTATTTGTGCCTTTCGAGATGCGAGAAAGGAATGTGAGTTTTCAATGAAAAAAACTATTTTTGGAAACAATGAAAATAACAATGATGAAGAATATTTAGCTTGTCCTAATTGCGATTGTAATTTGGAGGAACAATTCGGGTTTACTGAAGATATGAACGTATATGTCTGTGAAAATTGTGGCGCTGAATTATTGAATCCTGATTCAGATGATGAATATGTATGGCATTGTAATAAATGTAATGATATTTTGAATAATCAAGATGATTGGAAATACAAAAATATATATGACTATTGTTGTACCAATTGTGGAGCTCATCAAGATTTAACAAATCCATATTCAGAAGAATACTGGGAAGATGATGAGGATGACTATGAAGACGAAGATGAAGAATATTTAGCTTGTCCAAATTGCAATTGTAATTTGGAGGAACAATTCGGGTTTACTGAAGATATGAATGTATATGTCTGTGAAAATTGTGGCGCTGAATTATTGAATCCTGATTCAGATGATGAATATGTATGGCATTGTAATAAATGTAATGATATTTTGAATAATCAAGATGATTGGAAATACAAAAATATATATGACTATTGTTGTACCAATTGTGGAGCTCATCAAGATTTAACAGATCCATATTCAGAAGAATATTGGGAAGATGATGAGGATGATAATGATATTGATGAAGATGGTGAGGATGAAGCTTATGAAGAGGTATATTGTCCTAATTGTAATTACATTTTTATTAATCATCAAGAAATGGAGACGAATCAATTCTTTGTTTGTCCTAGATGTAATATAAAATTATATAATCCTCATATTTATAGCGGTGAGAGATTTAAAGATGTGTATTGGTATTGCGATGGTTGTAATTCTTTATTAAATTCTCAAAGAAATTTTAATGACCGTCGTGGAATTTGGTTTTGCTCAGAGTGTGGATATAAAAATATTATTGAGGCTAATAAAATAGATAGTTATAACGAAGAGAATTTAGATAATAATGTCAATGAAAACGAGATAATAGAAGTTAATCCACAATCTGAAAGAAAAAAGAGCAATAAAAAAGGATTAAAGGTTGCTGCTGGAGTAACTGCAGGAATAGCATTTGTGGCTGGATTATTTTCGGCAATAAAGAAAAAATAAAACGATACTATTAGTACATTCATAAATTCCATTCAATATATGTCTATCTTTTTAGAGGACTATTTTGTTTTTGCATTATGAATAATAAAGGAAATTCTGATTGTTATTGCAAAACGACTGATTGTTGAATATAGGGAGGAAATGCAAATGGATAATAAAGTAAAAAAATATGCATCAAGATACCTTATACCATTTTTCTTTGACTACGAAGGGGACGGATATAGTTTATTAGTTGAGCATATTATAAATGAAGAAAAGAACTATAAAAATTTTGGTCTTCCTAAGGATTGCAAGTGGATTGAAAAAGGTTTTTGGGAAAACTACAAAAACGATAAAGTTACATATCCTGAAATGGATATATATTCATATCTTTTAGAATTGTTTGGCTCTGAAAATATGAATAATGATGAAGCAAATCTTGGAACTTCATTTGTGTTAAGAACAAATGGTACTTTACTTAGTTTACAGTATGTTCCTGTGCCTAATGGGAATGAAATCAATTTTCATTGTAATAATATTGGAATGTTATTGTTTAGAAATGGAATTGGTTTTTTATGGTATGATATTGAATTTTGCAAGTTAATTACTGTTGAAGATTATGTATCATTTGTGCATGATTTTAAGGAATTAGCTAGAACAAATAGTCAAAAATTTCGAAGAATAACAGGTAAAGATTCTTACGAGATTTTTTGTATGGGAAAATGGGCTATTCAATTATTAGAAACTTCTTCGTTGAACATTCATTTTTGGGCAGAGAGAAAAGTAAAAATGGAAGATAATACAGAAATAGTGATTCCAGATAAAGCTTTGCTGTTTCAATATTTATATGTTGATTCCTTAGATAAGCAAAAACGTAATGATTTGGCTTTCCGCATAGGTAATGGGTATGATCAAAAGTATAAGGCTTCAGCACTTTTAGAATCGGAAATATATGAACCTTTTGGAAACATATCCTTTTACGTATCAAAAGCTGGCTTGGCATATGTAGCATCTAATAATGATACTAATTCTGATTTTTTTGAAAACAATTTTATCGGTAAATTTGTTAGAGATTATTTCTTTATTTACGTTTTGAATCTATACCAAACTTATTCTTGCTCACACTATTCTAGATTGTTAACTAAATTACCCGCTGATGTGAAAACAATTGATAACAATGAAATATATGTAAATCGAATTGAATCCTTAGATACACAGATTAATCTGTTTCTTGTTAAGAGTACATATGAAACTGTTAGTAATATTCAGCATCAAAATGGTGCCTATATTTATAGTAAACAAGCCCTCAGAATTGAGGAGGATATGGAAAGCTTAACCAAAGGTCTTAGGGCCTTGAGAAGCATTGAAGATGAAAAGCAGAAGGAAATTGAACAAGAAAGAATTGATAAAAAAGATAGAGCTATAAATAACGGATTAATACTATTTGGATTCATTGCAGTTGTATCTGCTATGATTGACGCATTAAATCTAATAGATTGGGTTTATTCTCCTAATGTAAAATCTGTTTGGCACATACTAATACTTTTGTTTATTGCAGTACCAGCAATATATATGATTCTCATATTTGTAATAAATACGAGAAGAAAAAATTGAGATAGATTTTGATTTATAGTTTATTGATTTAATAAGCTTATTTCATAATATTTGGGAGGGTTTAATTATGAGTTATTCTAGTAAAACAAATAAAAATTCTAGTGATGTAAATGATGTGAAAAAAATATTGGATTACTGGTATTTAATGGAGTTCTTACATCAACAAAGTTTGAAAACACAGTGGGATAGTAAAAAAACTGCAGATAACTATAAACGCAAAGCAAATAAAAATCGATCATCGCTTACAGACTTTTTAGAGATTGAAAAAAATGATAATTTAAAAGTATTGATTGAAACAAATAAAGAAGATACAAAACTAAATTATAGGAGTAATCTAACTATATTTTTGGGAAAGACAACAAAGGAAATATGCATTGAAAAGATATTTAAGAATAGTGGCAAGGAAGACAAACGCCCGGAAAAAGACAATGAGCAGATAGCTATCGCCACAATAAAGTTAGATAAAAATGGATCATATATTTCTAATTCATTATCAATATCTCCATTAGTTTGGTCTATGCACAAAATCTCAATAAATTCAAAAAATATTACCAAAGATTTATCCATAAATGAATACGAAAAAGATATTAAACAAATGGAAAAGAATATTAGTGATGTTTTCTTAGAGATAGAAGATGATAGTGATTTAAGTAGCGAAGCAAAATTAGAAAGAATGGATTATAGTTTTTTTTCAAAAATTGAAAAATTAATATTTGAGAAATTGAATGTTAATTATGTAAAGGAATATAATTCGCTAATAGCAATATACTATAAATTATATGCTAAAGAATCTGATATTGAAGAAGACGAAAATGAAAATTTACTTCATTTTGATTTCTATTCAAAGGATCTAGCTATGGTTAGAGAAAAATTTGGTAATAATGAGGTTAGTAAAGAAAAGAGCAAGATTTTGCTAGACTATATTTTGGGTATTAAAAGATTGCAAAATAATGTAAATAATATTGAAAGATTTGATATAGTTAATGTTGATTCTCAAAATAAAGATAAGATTTATCATTTTTTAACAAAAACTTTGACTGCTAAAAAAGCTCCATTAGGAAAATGGCCATCTAAATATATGCCAGCATTGATGCAACAGATAGCAATAAACTTAGCTATTGATGAAGAGAATCCATTACCTATTTTTTCAGTTAATGGTCCTCCTGGTACAGGAAAAACTACACTACTAAAAGAAATTATTGTTAATAATGTAGTGAAAAAGGCAATACTATTGTCTAATTATGATGATCCTGATGATGCTTTCCAAGAATGTTCATTTACTAATGGGAATAGTGTTGATCATTCCTATGATCAGTATGTTAGAAAATACTATCGTTTAAAAAATCCTAAGATTAATGATTACAGTATAGTAGTTGCTTCTAACAATAATGTGGCTGTTGAAAATATTACAAAGGAGTTACCTTTTGAGGATAAAATTAAAAGTGAAACTGAAATAGAACATCCTAAAAGCAAGAATGAAAAGGCTCTTAATGAAATTTCAAAATTGTTTAGAGTATCAGAGAGTCCAGATACAATTCCTCGTAGCAATGATAATAAAGTAAGTGCCGATGTGTCTATGGAAAAAGATATCTATTTTTCTTCTTTAGCTACGCAATTATTAAATCAGAAATCAAATGATTCAATACAGGATGAAAAAAGTGTTATGTACCCTTATGATAATTATATTTTCCCTTTCCTTGCTGATTTGCCAGTTGAGAATAAAAGAAGGCAGGCATTTGGCCTAATCTCTGCAACTTTAGGTAGAAAGAGTAATATAGAAAGTATCTATGATAATGTTTTAAAGCCTTTTCTTAATTATGTGAAGACTAACGAATCAATAAGTGATAGAAAAAAAGAGTACATTAAAGCAAAAAATAAATTTAAAGGACAACTTGATGTTGTAATTAATCTTCAAAAGAATCAAGATAAAGAATTGAAGCTTTATGATGAATTGAATAAAATTGAGGAAGATATAAAAAATGTGAAAACTCAGATAAATTCAAAAAAGAATAATCTTGAAGACTTAGAAGCAGAATGTAAAATAGAAAACCAAAGAGTTAATTTGCAAATAAACTCAATAAATAATGAAATCAAAGAAAAACAAGAGATAGATTCTTTTTTGAGTAAAGAGATCATTATAACCAAGGAAGAAAAACGAAACCAATGTTCAAATTTTGAAAAAAATAATAATAGAAAAAAAGAATTGACTGACAGTATTGGATTTTTCAGTAAATTTTTCAGAACTTCTAAATATAAAAGAATCACATCTGAGATTGAGGAAACAGAAAGATGTAAAATCCAACTGTTTGACCAAATACAGGGATTAGAGATCAAATTGGGGCATCTTGAGGGAGAAAAAAAGAATGTTGAATTGGTTATTAGTAGGTTAAATGCACAAGCAAAAGCTTATGAAGAAAATAAACAAACTATTAATGACAAATATACTCGCCTTAAAGATGAAATTCAAAAGAATGATGAGAAGAATAGAATGCTGTTGAATGATTATGCTAAACAAAAAAATTCTATTGAAGATGAAATAGAAAAATGTAAAAACCAATATTCTTTTGAGACGGGATTTTTTCTTGGTGAAGATTTTGTTGATAAGCTTTTTTCTAATGATGATTCTATTTCTGCAGAAATGCATACTAAAAACCCATGGTTATCAGAGCAATACAATAGAGAACGTGAAAAATTATTTTTATATGCACTAAAGATGACAAGAGAGTTTATCCTTAGTTCTAAATGCTGTAGAGCAAATTTTAAGCACTTGAAATGCTTGTGGAAGAGGAGTTATGATGATAAAACTAAGGTAGATTTTATAGGACAGGATTTATGTGACGTAACTGAGGCTACTTATCAGACTTTATTCTTACTAATTCCTGTTGTATCTTCAACCTTTGCATCGATTCAAAGTCTTTTTAAAAATGCCTGTAAAGAAGATGTAATTGGGACACTTATTGTTGATGAGGCTGGACAAGCTAGCCCGTATACAGCTATAGGAGCTCTCTATAGATCAAAAAAAGCAATTATCGTTGGTGATCCAAACCAAATTGAGCCGGTAGTAACTAACGATCAAGATTTGCTATATAGTTTATTCCAAGAAGATGACCTCTTTACACTTTATGCTGATAAAACTAATTCTGTCCAAAAATTTGCTGATTTGATTAATCCCTATGGAACATACATAAAAAATGATTTAGATAAAAAGGAATGGGTAGGATGTCCGCTTTTGATTCATAGAAGATGCGTATCACCTATGTTTAATATATCTAATGAGTTATCATATAATGGTTTGATGAAGCAACAAACCAAGGAATTAACAATAGAGGAAAGCGAGACATTTATTCTTGATAAATCTCAATGGATTAATATAGCCGGAACAGAAATCGGAAATAAGAATCACTATGTAAAGGAGCAGGGCGAAGAGGTTATTAAGCTTCTAGAGATTGCCTTCAATAAATCAAAAGGAAATGTACCCAATCTCTTTATTATTAGTCCTTTCAATTCTGTGGTCAATGGTGTTAAAAATAGAATTTCCGGGTATATAAATGACAATAAGGACAATCATCATAGTGAATTGGCTAACAATAAATTCTTAAAAGAGTGGATGAAATCAAATATTGGAACTGTTCATACATTCCAAGGAAAAGAGGCGGCAGAAGTAATATTTTTATTAGGGTGTGATACGTCATATAAATCCTCTGGAGCTATAGAGTGGGTGAATAACAATATAGTTAACGTTGCGGTAACTAGAGCTAAATACCGTCTATATGTAATCGGAGATATTAAGGCTTGGAAGTCTTCTAAATGTGTAAAACGTGCCAAAGAAATAATGGATACATATGCTTTCTTAGAAATAAACAAGGAATTATCGAAAGACAAATGTAATGATAATAAGCTCATAAGTTTATCCAAACAAATACCAGGGGCTAGTTCTTTCCCTATTAAGTACAATCAATATGAATTTGGAGATGATTATTCAATATCTTCAGAAGAAATAATTAATGAATTGGAAATATTAGACAATAGGTCCCTTACTCTTAAAGCTAATGAATTAAAAAAATTTGGATTTAATAGCGTAAAAGAAATAGAGGCTTTAGGTGAAGGAGTATCTAAAAATATTTTGTGTGCTATTAGATTATTTCAATTAATCAACCCTATTAAAGAAAAATTTGGCGATATTATAGATTATTCATGGGTTGGAATACTATTTTGCAAAGCAATTGAAATAAGAATGAATGACTGTTTCATTGAAGCTTTACAGAAACATTTTCCTGATTATGTAATTGGTGAAGGCAAGGACGGATCGCATGATTCGCATAAGGCAAAATTACTGCAAAATGCAAATAAGTCTGATTTTACTCTTGGATGGTATCCGGCTTTCTTTAAGAAAAAGAAGTCTGAACTAGGAAGTATTATGTCGCAATTGAATCAATCCTTTTATAATGAGAAGTGGTGGGATGATTTTAAATCAAAAATATTTGTTTGTAAGGAGGAAAGAAATGCCTGTTGTCATACAGCATCCTTTAAATTTGAGAATTTGGAAATATTAATAAAATCAATTTTTGAAACTTCACAAACAAAAAATGATATAAGTATGAGAGGAATATTGTTTGAAAGTGAGGTAGGACTAATTCTTAAAAATGATAAATCATCATTGAAATGATAATTTTTAAATTGAAACAGTACCTTATAGATTGTGGTAAATCAGAATTGACACTATTATTTGCAAAGATTGAGGAAATTATTGAATGTCCATTATGTGAGTCAGCATATAATTACGTGGTTTATTGGAGTCCATCATCAACTCATACGATGGCCAATATTATTTTGAAAGCAGGATACAAGGTAGTGTCGGTAGATTTAATCGCTAAACTTGTATTGTTAAAAAAAACAGATAATTAGCTGCTTTTAATATCATATCATTGGAGATAACTTAGTAATTTATATTAATGATTGATAAAAAATATATGGACCATAATTTATTTATCGTTGAATTGAATATTTATTAGGTTTTGAGCCAGGCGAAAATCTGTATTTGAGCCATTAAAAATTTTTATTTGAGCATATATAACGTTGATTGAGCCAACCTTTCAAGTAAAAGGTCGGCTCTTTGTTTACGTGGATATAATCGTAGTTAATAAACAGCTCTTGTGAGGATATTAATCTTTAATACTATTTATAATTAATCTTTGCTAGTTGTGCATCATAAATCTCCCTCAAATTGCTTTCTTTTGACTGCTTGAACTGAATTGAATTATGGCAAATTCTATCTAGCATTGATTCAACTTGACTACCACCACCTAAGCGTTCATGCCATGATGAAATGGGATATTGCGTTACAAAAATAGTAGAATGTTTTTTATATCTCCTTTCAATAAGCTCATACAAGAAAGTTTTTTCAGGTTCGGATATAGGACCTACTTGCCATTCATCTAGGACTAGTAATTCAATCCTTTCAAGCTTGTCCATAAATGATTACTTTCTCCCCATCCTTGATTCCTCGAAATATTTGTCCATCAAATCATTTGTTCTTGTTGTATAGGCCCTTACATTATTTATACATGCTTCCTTGGCTATTACACATTATAGATATGACTTCCCAATACCACATAATCCATCAATGATAATATTAGTAGCGTTTTTCATAAATGATAATGTTAAGATACTTGCCATCCATGATCTATCAAGTCCCCTTGATTCGTAATTAATATCCTCTTTTGATGCTTCAGGATATCTTAGCTTTGCCGCTTTTAATCTTCTCCTGATGCGGTCATTTTCTCTTAATTGATAGATCTCATCGATTGCTACTGATATTCTTTCCTCAAAGGAAAGAGGAAGATATACTGATAAGTTATTCAATTTTGTATCAAGTGGCTCAAATAATGAATTTTTGGTGGCTTAATTAAAAATTTTTAATGGCTCAAATAAGAGATTTATAATGGCTCAAATACAGATTTTTGATGGTCCATTTGAAGTGTGATATTCATATAATAGTTATCAATTATGGTGATTAATATATATGCTATGGTTATTCTTTTTATTAGTAAGAACCTATTATACGCCTACGATAGAAGAGGAATTTAGTTTTGCAATCAATAACTTCAACTATTTTTAACAGAATTTACTTTTGCAATGAACATTCAACTTAATTAAGTTGTGTTATATATTGTATTTTATTTGATTTTATTATATAATAAATATGAAATACAATATTTCGAATTTGTGAGGTGATATTATGATAATTGATTATATAAATAAAAATTATGAAAATGCAGAACCTATTTTTTTATCTGAATTACCTTGTAATTCACAGGAGTCATTAAGACAAGAAATGAAAAAATTAACTGATGAAGGTAAATTAATACGCATATATAATGGTGTTTACTATAAGCCTTATAAGACGATAATAGGTACAGAAGGAAGAATATCAATTAATAAGTATATTGAAAAGAAGTATATATATAACAATAAAAAGGTATCAGGATTTTTATCTGGGTTAGGATTGTTTAATAAATATGGATTTACTTCTCAAGTTCCATCAGTTATTGAAGTAACATCAAATGTTGCTACTACTAAGCAAAGAAAGATAAATGTTGATGGTTATAATATTATTGTTTATAAGCCTACAATTGAAATAACAGAAAACAATATTAATGTTTTAGAATTTATGTCATTAATAACTGATATTGATCAATTTAGTGAAATAAGTGGAGATGAGTTAAAATTTAAATTGAAGGAATATATATATAAAAAGAATATTGATTTTAACATTGTTAAAAAATATTTACCTTTATTTCCTGATAAGATATATAAAAATCTTTATAATGGAGGATTAATGAATGAGTTGGTATAAAAACAATGAAAACGAATGGAAAGAAATAATTGATGCTGTAGCAAATGAATTAAAAAGAAATCCTTTAATGGTTGAAAAGGATACAATCCAATCCATGTTTTTATATGAACTTTCTTTTTGTGATTTACCTTTTGTTTTTAAAGGTGGCACATCATTATCTAAAGCTTTTGATTTAATTGATAGATTCTCTGAGGATATAGATTTATCAATGTCTAGAAATGTAACTGATAAAGAGAAGAGACAGTCAAAAAAAACTATAATTAGTGTTGCAAAAGAACTAGGATTAACACTTAAAAATCCTGATAAGGTTAAATCAAGATATGATTATAACAAGTATATTTTTGAATATGAGTCATTTTATAGCGCAGATAAGCTTGAACTATTAGTAGAAACGAGTTATTATCAAATTTCATATCCCATTGTTAATCATAAGGTATCTAGTTTTATTGGAAAATTCTGTCAAAGAAATAATCTTTTGTTGCCTATTGAATTTGATGCTGCTTCATTTAATATGAATGTTCAATCACTAGAAAGAACATTTATTGATAAAGTATTTGCTGTTTGTGATTATAAGATTCAAAATATGATGGATAGAGATTCTAGACACTTATATGATTTAGCAAAAATTTTACCAAACATTAATTTAGATAATGATCTTAAAGAATTAGTTAAAAAAGTTAGATTAGAAAGAAGTAAATCAAAAAATAATCCTTCTGCAAATAGCAAATATAATATTAACGAAATGCTTAAAGATATAATTGAGACTAGATTTTATGAGCCAGATTATAATAATTTAACTCTTCGGCTTTTATATGAAAAAATAAGCTATGATGATGCTATTGAAAAAGGAATAGAGATTATAGTATCCACCAACGTGTTTATTTAATTATAGTGAAATTGATTTAGGTTAATTTGTTTATTTTATAGATAAGGTGGTAGGTGCTATGTGATTGTTGGAATCAATTACTCATAAATAAGAGATTGATAGCTTATTAAAAGAGGTACAATCTATGTATGATAACGCAAAAAATAAGTTTGATTCACAAAAGAAACAGACAATTAAGCGTTTTGAGAATCTCGGGAGAATTAAAGTTAATGCTTGGGCGGAAGGAATGGATTCTTTTGTGACTGCATTCGGTACATTTAAGAATGTGGAAATGGATAGAAGAATTGATGAAACCAAAGCCGCACACTCATTTATTCATTTGTGAGTAAGGCTTTTTTTCTAAAAAAGAGTAAAAATAGATTGTTTATTTACAGATGTCATTAAACTTTTATAAAATTATATATTTTATCAAAAAATTTCATTTTATACTATGATTATGTTGCGATTTGTGGTATAATATACTTGGAAAGTAAGTATGGTGGAGATTATACTTTTGTCTTATATTGCCACATCAAATGATAATGTAATGAAGATACAAGGAAAGGATGATATCTAATGGCTGTTGTTAGCTACTCCGTAGAGGTTGTTAATACG
>CAZWLD010000039.1:0-21285 GCA_964634685.1 uncultured Anaeroplasmatales bacterium | reverse complement strand
TAAGGGCTTTTTTTTATTTCAACTTCTATTTTCGAGGCAAACAAGGGTTCTATCACAAAACAGAAAAGAGATAAAGAAAAATAAACAAAAAGACCTTATTTAAAAAAAGCCCCTAAGTTCAAATAGAACTTAAGGACTTCTAACGAATTCAAATTATTGTGCAGGTTGCGCAGGTTTATCTTCTTCAGCTCCAAGAAGTTCATCAACCATCGCATTTAATGTATCTGCATCGATTACTCCAGTTGCGACAACCTTGTCAATCATTGCCTTAACCTTTGGACTTGACGAGCTTGCATAACCAGCTGCCACTAAAGCATTGCGAAGAATTTCGTTTGAACTATAATATATACCTTCTTTTTCGCTTGCTTTAAAATTTTGTAATTCTTTGTCTAAATCAATATTATCAGAAATTAATTTTGGTGCAGCAGCTAATTCAAGAGCTAAATCTGGTGCTACATCCTTTAATTTAGTTATCATATCAATAATTGCATCTAATTGAGCTTTTGTTTCATTAAGATCTTCTGCTGGGCATCCTAAAGCCTCAAGATTATTTGCAAAAGCGTTTAAGAAATTAAGAACAACATTTATAGTTTCTTTCAATCCATCTTTTTCAGCAGTTTCAGCTGCCGTACCAATAAGATTCAACATATATTTAATCAATTTAGCAGAAGCTAAGAATTCATCAGCATCATCTTCATAATAAATCCATTCTCCTGAATATGTTGAGCCAATAAGAACAAATTTATCAGGATCTCTTAATATTTCACTCTTAGAAAGAGCTAAAACAACCTTACGATAAGCCTTTGATAATCCTAAGAAATTATTTAAAGTAACATTTCCTTTTAGTATTTCTATTAATTTTTCCATATTCACTTCATCAAATGAAACATTACCAGTCGATTCAACTGCGATAAAAGCCATATCGATATTATTGTATTCTAATTCTACTGATTTATCCATCAAACGATTGAAGACAGGATCACTTAGTAAAGACTCCACATAAAGCATTGCGGCTGAAGCATAAGCATATTGAACGGCTGATTCTTGATGTGTAATTGGAGTAGAAATACCAGTTTCGTAGTCGTATTGATAATCATCAACCACTTCAATAACATATTTAGAAGGATCAATAGCTAATAGAGCATCAACAAATCCTGGTGTAACATCATTAAGCATTACCCGTACAGACATTAATGCTAAATCGATTTCTTGTGCCATAAAATCTAATTGTTTTTTATAAGCAGCAACCGTCTCATCATCTAGTTTTAATTCACCCTTAAAGGCATCTAAACCATTTTTAGCAACATTCACAAGCTTATTTACGGATTCTGTTGTTGGTAATAAACGATCAACATAATCAACTAAAGAATCACGAAGAGTCATTACTTCAGTTGTTGTAACACCTGTCATTGACATTGCCATTACTTTAGCAACAAAGTTTGTAGCCTCTTGAGAATTTAAGAATTTAGCGATAGCATAATATGCTGATAATCCTTCAACTAAATCAGCTTTATTTGCTGCCAAGAATTGAGAAATAGAATCATCAAGTGTTATTTCACCAATCAAATCAACAACAAAGCCAATTGCTTGTTGATCTGAACAAGAAACCTCATTTAATGCAGGTACTAGTTGTTCAAAAATTTCAGAATAATCGCTTATCGATGAAGCATCAAATGTTAATTGAACAAGTGAAGCAATATTCTTATTACTTACCTTATTATTCTTCGCAATTTGAAGAATGCTTTGCGCTAAGGTATCATCACCAACAACCTCTTTAACTTCTGATAATGCTTTTGCATCATCCATTCCACCTGGAATTACAACTGATAAAACCTCTGAATAATCAGAATTGGCAAGATTTACATTATTTGAAATAGCTAAAACCTTAATATCAAGATATTCACCAGCGTTAGCTGTTAAATCAATAACATATTCTGTTTTACTATCAACGTTATATTCTACATTGTTAATAGAAACAATATAACTAGAGGCTTTTTTAACACTCTTCCAAGTAACTTTACCAGTTTTATTATCAAACTTAACACCTTTTGGAGCAGCAACCTGTTCCACTTCTAAAACTGAATCAGGATTTGGAGCTTTTTTATCACCACAAGCGACAAGGCCTAATCCTAATCCCACAACTAATAATGAACATAATAATTTTTTCATTACTTTCATCTCCTCCTATACCATAATTATACTCTTTATCACAATTAATATCAATCAAAAACTACCAACTTCAAGCCAAGAAGAGAAGCTGATAAGAAAATTGTGCTTGTTCCTCAATATATTGACGATTTTCCGAATCAGAATTAAAACCATCAATAAAAGCAATGACATTTGTTCCGTCAATTCCATTATATCCATAGTCAGCTAAAATATAATAAACAATACCATTAATTCCGTTTTTATAGTACGATGAATTATCTTTATGCTTTTCTAAACCACTAATTATATTATCAAACATCAAAAATGACTCAAAACAAAAATCAATTGTTTCATCCAAATATGTTGTAATTCGATTTCCAGTGTAAGCTAACCCGTCTCGTATTCGAGTGAAATCATTAACATTTAACCCACCATTAATAAATTCCTTCGATAAAGCTTTATAAAATACCGAACAATAATTAAAGTATATTTCTAAATCCTCTCTCGTAACATTTGAATATACCTCTTTCTTTACCTGATAAAGTAACTGATAATCTTCAATTAGTGATTTATTTAATGATTCATAATAACTAGAATACTCACCAAATAAGGCTTTTCCGCCTTTCGTTTTTATAATATCCTCGTAATTGTTGATTAATGTTTCGTTAGTGTATATATTGGATATATATTTATAATTCAAGGAATCTATCTTTTTATATTCTTCAAATGAGATTTCTTTTTTAAAATCATTCATAAAGGCCGCCAAATCAATTCTAACCTTACCTAACTGACTTAAAATTTGATTAATTTGTGTCGATAATCCTGCCGAATCATCAGTGATATATTCTAAATGGTCATATTCAAGCTTGAGGCTTTTTTCTGCTATCTCTTGATACTCCTTTAATGACACGACATTACAATAGAAATCTAAGATTGGAGGTACAGCTTCACTTTCACAAAAGCTACTAATCTTATCATCGGATAATTCTAAACAAAAAAGAGCATACCGACACATAGAATAATTTTGGTTATATAATAAATATTCTATTACCTTCGATCTAGTCAAGGCATCATTTTCTTTGAGGTTAAACTTATATCCATATTTACTTAAAAATTGATAAAAAGCTTCGACATATGCATCAATATCACTTTCATCGAGCACAAATCTTTCCACCATCGACAAAATATCATTTCGAGTGTCACGCACTTCGTTAATATTTGATTGAGCTTTAGGAAAATCATTTATCACTGACATAGTGTTTATATATTCATCGGTTTTTTTATAATTATCAAAAGCATATAATGAAGATAAAACTTTTACCATTTTCTCACGATTAACTTGAAAAAAGTAATTCAACTCACCAGAGGTGTACACTTGATCAAGGTAATCAATTAAAAAGCCATTGATCTGCCTTCCTGAGCTAGAGATATGATCAAAGCAGATGCTTTCGGACTCACCATTAATAAACATATGAAAAATATCAACTAAAGGAACTATATTTTTACTACAAATATTATTAGCTTTAGCGACAGTCATAATCTTATCAATAACATTCGAAGAATATTCACTAGATAATTGATTTCGAACATCATCCTCGCTCATTCCTCCTGGAATATTTACAACAATTGAGTCAGAATATCTTGAATCAGCGATGTTATTGCTTTTGTTTCCAGCTAGGACCTTAATCTCAAGTATTTCACCTTCATACAATGAAGAATCAAGTTGATAGCTAGTTTCTTCTATCTTATGCTCAACATCATTTATTGACAATAAATAATAGTCCGCCTTTTCTTCATCATCCCATGAAATAATATTGTTTTCATATTTCAAATTTTGAGGAATATTAATACGTTGCGGAATCGCAACTTGTTTCAAAGTTGTAGTTAATGGAGAAGTAGTTTGATCGCCATTGTCTTTATTACCACAAGAAAATAAACCAAAAGTAAAAATGGTCATCAATATAAATATTAATAATTTTTTCATTAAATCACCTTTTCCTCTTTTTCGATTACGCCATCTCTAATATAAATAACTCTAGATGCATATCTTGCATTATCCTCAAGGTGGGTAACCATAATAATCGTTTTCATATCCTCTTCATTTATTTTTTTAAATAATTCCATAATTTCTTGACCCATTTTAGAGTCTAAAGCCCCAATCGGCTCATCCGCAAAAATGATATCCGGATTATTAATCAAGGCTCTTGCAATCGCAACTCTTTGGCGCATTCCTCCGGACAAAGAATCAGGAAGATAATCTTTATATTCCTTAAGTCCTACCTTTTCTAAATAAATCATCGGATCAGCTTGATTTTTGGCAATTCTCGCCGCTAGTTTAACATTTTCATAAACAGTCAAATTAGGAATTAAATTGTAAAACTGGAAAACAAAGCCAATTTTCGTTTTTCTTAGGTCAGATAAAGCCTTATCGTTATATGTTTCAATTTCTTTATCAAAAAGCTTCAATTCACCCTTTGTTTTCTTCTCTAATCCCGATAATAAATACAAAAGTGTTGTTTTCCCACTACCTGATGGGCCCATAATCACAACAAACTCGCCACGATCAATCGATAAATCTATTCCTTTAATAATCTGGGCTTGTCCATCGCCAAGGGGAAAGGATTTTTCCAATCCTTTGGCCTCAATAAGCATAAAGCATCACCTATTTTCCTAAACAAAATTTACTAAATAATTCATCAATCAAGCTATCGGTGTAAGTATCTCCGATTATCTCGCCTAAGACCTCCCACGCTCTTTTTAAATCAATCTCAACCATATCAATAGGATCATAATCATGCAATCCCTGAATGACAGCTTTTATTAATTCTTTGGCTTCTCTTACTTTACCAATATGCCGAGCATTTGATAAATAGGAGGCATTATTTAAATCAACATTTAAGGTTTCAAAAATTTTATTTTCTAAATCACGAATACCAATTCCTTTTAAGGATGACACCTTAACAACATCATCACCATCAACAATATTTCTATCATTAAGGTCAATTTTATTTAAAACGATAATACGATTCAAATCCTTGCTTAAATCTAAAAGCATTCGATCGGCATCACTAAGCTCTAAAGAATTATCAAAAACTAAAATCACGATATCAGCCTTTTTCATCACAGCTTTAGCCTTATCAACACCAATTTTCTCTACCAAATCATCAGTTTCACGAATACCAGCCGTGTCGATAAGCTTTAAAGCTATTCCTTTGATTGTCATATCACCTTCAACAATATCTCGTGTTGTCCCGGCAATATTTGTCACAATCGCTTTATCTTCCTCTAATAATGCATTTAACAAACTGCTTTTCCCAACATTTGGTTTCCCGATAATGGCGACATTTACCCCATTTCGGATAATTTGTCCTGTTTCTGCATTCTCTAGCAGCTTATCAATTTTTTCTAAAATTTCATTAGCTATTGGGAGTAAAATTTCATCTGTCATCACAATGGCATCATCATATTCGGGATAATCAATATTGACCTCGATTTTAGCAATAGCATCTAAAATCAATTCACGAAGACTAATAATCTCCTTTGACAATCTTCCCGATAATCCAACATTAGCCAATCTTAAGGATTGTTTTCCCTCAGCCTCAATAACATCCATAACCGCTTCCGCTTGGGTTAAATCAATTCTTCCATTTAAAAAAGCCCTTTTTGTAAATTCACCAGCTTCAGCAAGCCTACAACCAGAAGCAATCAATAGCTCTAAGGTTTTGTTGGTTGTATAAATTCCTCCATGACAATTAATTTCGACAACATCTTCTTTCGTGAAGGTTTTTGGCGCCTTAAAAACCGAGACTAAAACCTCATCAATTAGTTCCTCATTATCATAGATATGACCATAATGAACGGTATGAGATTTCGCTTTTAGCAAATTTTTATCGAATATTTTATTTACTATTCTAATAGCTTCATTCCCACTTACTCGGATAATGGAAATAGCTCCCTTTCCTAAAGGAGTGGCAATTGCACAAATCGTATCCATATTAATCTTCCTGCTCGCTTAATAATTTATTTATATCTTCAATAAATTGCGGTAACATATCCCAAGATTCTAATTTGGCACCAGCCGCTTTTTGGTGACCACCGCCACCATATTGATTTGCTAATAAATCAATTCGTGGTCCGCGTGAACGAAGACGAATGCGTATTTCATCAGGATATTCCATAAATAAAGCCCAAACCGGATAACCCTCAATATTTCCAATAGTCGAAACCTGACTTGCGGCCGTCTCATCAGATACTCCAAACATCGAAACAACATCTCTGGTCATTTTAATGTACGCAAAGCCTTGGTCGGTTGTTTCAAAATGGGATAAAACATAACCCTTCAATTTAATTTCCTTTAATGTTTCAATGCTAAGTAAATTATCAAGCTCATCAACCCTGACACCATTATCAAGTAAAATGGCCGCTAATCTTAAGGTTTTTCCATTTACTGTATCAAAACGAAAGCGACCAGTATCAGTTAATATTCCGGTGTAAAGAGCCATCGCTCCTTGCTTGTTAATTTTCATTTTATAGGTATCCATTATCTCAGTGATGATGGCCGCACAAGCTGGTTCATCCTCTAAAACGTAATTAACATCTCCATAATCCTCAACCGGAACATGATGGTCAATTTTAATGACCTTATCAGCTAATTTAAAGCGTTGATCAGAGATTCTTTCACTATTTCCACAATCAACGACAATAGCTAAAACTCCATTATACAAATCATCGGTGATATTATCTAGTTCACCTAAAAAGGAAACAAATTCACTCATCGGTCCAACGGCATAAACTTCTTTATTCGGATAAGTTTCCTTTAAGATTTCTCTTAATCCGATTTGGCTGCCAATACAATCGCCATCTGGTCTTGTGTGACCGTGAATAATAATTCTTTGATATTCGTTTATTAATTTAATTATTTGTTCCATAAAAAACCTCCATTGAGAGCTTATCTAGCTCATTTAGCATTTCCTTAGCCTCATCAAAATCCTTCAAGGTAGCGCCACAAGCCATATTATGGCCGCCACCGCCATATTTTTTGGCAATATCAACAACAATACAGTCGCGGCTTCTAATCTCGGCTAAAATGCAATTATTCTCTTTATCATAAGTAAAATTAACCCATATATTGATTCCTTCAATGCCGCTCATAACATTAACCATTCCGCGACTTATTGTAAAGGTATCGACATCAAATTTTTCAAAAACGTCTAAATCATTCATCATAAAAGCAACGTTATGTTCAGTAATTTCAAATTTATTAACGAAATAGCTTTTCATTTTTTTTGATTCTAAATCATCAATATACAAATTATCGTATATCATTTTAAAATCGGCACCTTTTTTAATTAAAAGTGATGCTATTAAAAAGGTATGATCCGTAATTGATGGATAAAAAAATCGACCAGTATCCGTTACAATTCCTCCAAAAAGGGCCGTTGCGCCTTTTTTTGTTAATTGCAAATGATAATCAAAAATAAAGGTAGCGATTAATTCGGATGCTGAAGAAAAGGTTGAATCAATTAACATATGCGCATTTTCAATATCACTTGAATTCGTATGATGATCAATAACTAAAATTTCTTTCGCTAATTGATAGCGATCATCACTTACCAATGCTTTTACCGCCACATCAGTAATAATCGCAAGTGCATCCTTGTATACATCATCAGATATCGTATCCATTTTCCCAACAAATTGATATTTATTTTCTTCTCCAACAATATACACTTTTTTTGAAGGATAGGTTGCTTTTATGGCCTCAGAAAGGCCAATTTGACTTCCCATCGCATCTAAATCCGGCCTTGTATGACGATGAATAATAATCGTATCATAGGCCTCAATTAATTTCTTTACATTGTCCATGACATTGTCCACGTTTTTATACACCTCCTTATTAGTATATCATAAATTGAGGCTACAATAAATATGTAAGAAAAAAAGCTCTCCAAAAGAGCTAATCATAAGGCCATCCTTTAATTGAAATACCTGTTATACCAAAATTATAAACCTTGCCTGATTCGCAAGGAAGATTGGTTGCGCGAACCTCAATATAGGCAATATCCTCGCCACGTAAATATACTCTAACATAGGAATTGGCTTTATTAGTGGATAATTCGTCTATTACCTCGGTTGCGACAAGATTTCCATTGATATCAAAACCATAAATTGTAAAAACAGGTACATCATCAATAGCACTTTTTTGTGTTCCGTAAAATTTACCAATATTAATCCTTAATTCAATTTTTTTGAAGGAATTAAACAAGCAGGTTTGAAAGCCCTTCTTCCCTTTTTGATTTTCATCCATTTTTATACCACCGGCACTATAAAAATAGCTTGAAGATGGAGTAAAGGCTTTATTTCCACTTATGTATAAAAAGCCATCAGGCATACTACTTTCAAAAGAAAATTTTTGCCAATCAGTTATATCAACAGAAGCTGTCGGAGGAGCTAAATGAACACTTCCATCAGGATTATAGGATACCTTGGTTGTTTCTTCAGCTGTCGTATTAGGTTCTTCGGTTGTTGTTACTTCGGTTGTCGTAACAGTTGTATCATCAGCAATAGTAGTTACTTCAGTTGTTGAAGACTCAGTATTAATTTGTGTTGTTTGATTTGTTGTAACCTCTTTAGTTGTCTCTTCAGTTGATGTAACCTCTTTGGTTGTACTATCCTTCGTAGTGATTTCTAAAGTTGTATCATTATTTGATGTAGAATCTTCGGTTGTTGTTATCTTTGAAGCACATCCAACTAGGAAAAATAAAAGCAATGTGATAAAAATCTTTTTCAAAACATCCACTCCCTATGTATAAATAATACCATAAATAACGAAAAAAGCCCACAAAAAGTGAGCTCTTTTATCAAATTAATTAGTAAGTTAAATCTGTTGCAACCCAGCATCCATATGAAGAATGATATTGAGAAATAACAACTGTAATTGTAACCTCTGTATCTAATTTATCAGCATAAGTAGTTAATGGATCAGTCTTTGAAGTACCATAATTCAAATAAATCTTATTTCCATCTGCATCCTTAATGTAGATTCCATCATATGAACCAGCTTTATCCTTATAGACAGTACCAGTAATAGTAACTAAATGAGCCTCATATGTATGGTCCTTTGCAGACTTAGCAGCAATTTGAGCAATTGTTACCTCTTCAGCTGTAGGCATAGTGTATGAGCCAGTAGCCGCAACTGGATCAGCCTTTTGAACTAAATTAGAGTAATAATAGTTATCATATTCAGCATTTGGAACAGTTACAATATCACCAACCGCAGGGATTACAAAGTTTGTATTCTTAGCATTATTTACATAAATGTATCCAGTTCCATCATATAAATAATAACCATATTTTGCTAGAGCAAAAACAATACCTTGAACAGTTACGATATCTTTATCTGCAGCTGTAGCTAAAATATCATTAATCTTATTGTATTCAGTGTTAGCTGACTTAACTGTTACATCAAATGTAAGTTCTTGACTATCAACACCAGCGATAGAGAGTGTTGCGGTTAAACGAACCACAACATCGCTATCTGTAGGTAATTTCACTACTTCACCAGCATTTGAAATATATTCTGTATTATTAGAAGCCCAAGTAACTGATACACCATTGATTGATGTTGGTAAATCTAATGAACCAGTTGCCATCGCAACAGATGGTGCAGATACTAATAAAGAAGCTGCATAAATCTTTTGTTCATTTGTCATTTCAGGAAGATCTTCATCCTTGATAACCGCAATTGGATATCCACGATATTTGCCTGAACTGCTTTGTCCAGCTACATAGAATAATACATTATAAGCATTATCATTCTTGTATTCTGCAAGCCAAGCAAATTCACTAACCATATCTGCAGTACGAGTACCAGCCAAATAGCATCCAATTGAATTAGTTGCATCATTAACCTTATAATTTCCATAAGAATCTTGAGTAATTTTTACACCTTCAAAAATCATCAATTGACCACCATATGTTTTAACATCTTCAGTTGCCATTACATTTGAAACCGTAATACCACGAGCTGCTCCTCCAGTAATCGCAACACTATTATTATTAGATACTACTGTGACTAATTCAGGACTAGCTACTTGAAGAACATTATAACGCTCTTCAGTCGTACCATTAATAACAATTTCATCACCAACAGCTACTGATTGAGCAACTTTTGGTCCGTATACATAGATAGCTGATGTATTATCAATTAATACAAATCCTGAAACATATAATCCTGAATCACCAACAGCTTGTGTAATAGCTCCTACTACTCCACGAAGGGAAACTGATTGGCTTGGACCACCATTCTTAATGTTGATAATATCAGTTGTATTATAATTATCAGCTGATTCTCTCTTTGTTACAATAACAGTATAATTCTTAGTATCAGAATATGCTCCAACTGTAAAGGTTGCAGTTAAAGTAACAGTTACATCACCATCTTCATAATTTGGACGAGTAACAGTCGCATTTTGTCCAGAAACAACAATCGCACTATTATTTGATGTCCATGAAATACTAACACCACCGGCAGCACTAGTGTTCAAAGTAAAGTCATTATCAACACGTTCAGGAACAGTTATTAGATCCTTTGCACTATTTACCTTGTCAATATCTACTTGACTGGTAGTACTATCGCCTGCTGTTGTATCACCATTTTCGGTAGTAGTATTTTTTCCACCACAAGCCGCAACAGTGAATAAAGCTAATACCGCAAGTAATAAGCTTAAAAACTTTTTCATTTTCTTTCTCCTCTTACTTAATTATTTTTATTCTGAAAAGACTAACTCTTTTTCACAATCAATCATTTTATTTCCAACAACTATTTGATAGCTTGGGAAATTCTCTTTTAATTGAACATCATTTTCGCTATAAATACTCATAATACCTGTTACTTCAGTAATTTTTGAGAAATTAGCGAAGGTATAATTATAATCATATCCACCAGCTAATGAGCCATTGATACGAATTTGAATATTAGGATAACTAGCACCCTTATCTTCTAAATCTTTTACCACAAATGCTGTAGTTAAAGAGAATGAATTATCCTTACTTGTTGAACCACATGATTCAATTGAAACATTCGCATGAACTAATTTACCAATTAATTTATCTAATTGTTCTGATGTTTCATTACCTGTAATTTCGATAGCTTCAGGCATTGGAATTTTCTTTTCAGGATCTGTTATCTTTTTGAATGTTTCCTTTTTAAATTCAATACCAGATAATTGCATTTGTCCGCCATATTCGCATAAACGACCACGAATATTTATTGTATCTCCAACAAGGAATTGACTTGGCTTTGTTCCTTCAATAGCATTACCATTAATTCCCATATAAACATATAAACCATAGCCTTCAGCGTCAGCTAAATAGAAATTCGAACCAATAAAACGAACAATGACACCGGTAATAGCCACAAATGTTCCTCTGCTTGCATAGGTATCAAAATTTTCATGAGCATCCTTAATACTAGGCAATTCAGTTGGTGTTGTGCTATAATCGAAGCCATCATCTTGAGTTTTTCCAAAAACACGAATTTTGGAAGCACTCATACGAACCTCAGCCTCAAGCATTAATTCACCAATTTTTAGTGAACCCCATTGATTTTCATAACGATTATATAGCTTTGGCTCATTATTCTTATTAGCCTCATAAATATAACGTTCCGAGAAATTTCCACCAGTAAAACGAGAATAACATTCCTCAATTACATCTAATTGTAATAAACGATATTTTGATAAATCATTAATATCCTCATCATTTGTATACCATACTAAAGCGAGCCAACGACTACCATTAGAATCAATACGGCAATTCGCAATACAACCATTTTGGGCAACACCCTCCGTATTTATATCAGTCGCATCAAGAATAATACCTTTAGCATTTTCTAATAAGCCATGAACATAAACACTGGCCTTTTTACCCCAAGGCTCAATTGAAGATGTTGATTCCGGGGTATCAATTCCAAGGAAACGGACAGTCACATAGGAATAACCTTTTTTTAATCCTGTATAAACATCTAACTCATTTCCTGTCAAATGGAAAACAGCGGTATCACCATCAGTTACACTCTTTAATGTAACTCGACCAATCTTATCTCTGATAAATAATTTACCATCAATACTTGTATTGGTATCAGCTAAACTAACCTTGTTACTGTATAAATGATCTATTTCTGTCGTTGGTGAATCAATCTGACTCTCTGTTGTGGAAGGCTCTTTAGTTCCGCATCCAACTAATAAAAACATTGATACGAATAAAACTAATAAACAGCTAAGAATTTTTTTCATATATATCACCTATTCTTATAAATCAACACATGAAATCTTTAATTTCTTTAATGCGTCATACAAACCATTAATTGCATCTTGAATAGCCTTATCTTGCGTATAAATAGAGACAACAGCTGAATCAACCTTATCACGAACAGTTGATGAACCACTGAAGGCTGGATCAGTATAGAAATATTCCTTTTGGCTATAGGCTGCATTAACAGCTTGAGCCACAAATCCATCAAAAATATTATCATAATCAGCTAAGAATGCTTGATAAACATCTGATTCAACAGCTGATGTACGAACTGGAAGGTAACCTGTATTCATTGAGAATTCAGCAGTTTTTTCAGTTGAAGTCATATATTTGATTAATAACCAAGCGGCTGTTCTTGTAAGGTTATTTGAATTTGCAGATAAGATACAAGCGTTTGTACCTTGTTGAATTACAGCTTGGAAATCACCATCAGCATAGCTCTTTTGAGGATAAGGTGCAACCTTAAGCTCATATTTAGCTGAACCATTGTTTTTAACTCCCGCTGTTGAACCAATTGAAATAAATGATTGAAGGTTAAGCATTAAATTTGAACCATAATTTACACCCTTCTTTTGAGGGAATTGGAATAAATCCTCTTGACATTTAGATAAGAAATAATTTTGAGCAGTTCTAACAACATCGTTATTTAAAACAACTTCACCTCTGCCGGTTTCCGCATTAATGCGAGTATAGTATCCTTCTCCACCCCATTGACGAGTTGAAGTGATGAAGAAATTGGCGGCAGAATCGATAATAACAGGATATTTAGCATTACTATCAGCTTTATATTCATTGCCATTATGAACATAAGCTAAAGTACCATTAGCCATTTTCTTTTGGATTTCTGCACTTACAGCCCAAACCTGTTCCCAAGTTGGTTTTTCCCAATATCCATCTAAAGAAATATATCCTAATTCAGTTAAGATAGGATCAACTGCGGATGCATTATAATACATAACCTCACTTGATTTATTGAAAGGAATACCTACAACTGATTCCTTGCCATCAACTGTAAAGATATTTTCCTTCCAATATGATTGAATGAAATCCGCTTTTTCTTCTTCCGTGAAGCCAACATTTTTATCTGCAATAAAATCATCTAATGGAAGCATAATTCCATTTTCAATGTAGTTGGCAAAATGGTCAGGATATCCCAAAGCCATTGTTGGAATTGAATTGGATTTAATACCCATATTGATTCTTGATCTTAATCCATCATATCCACCACCAGTAGATTCAGCATTAACATCAATATAAATTCCTTCTTTTGCCATATCTGCTTCAAAGGATGCAATGATTGGGTCTAATTGCTTTTGAATGTTATCACCAAATGAATGCCAGAATACAACCTCAATAGGTTTCTTTTCTGATGAATTGGCTTTCAAATCTTCTTTTGTCAATACCTTTAATTCTTCACCAGCATTAGCTACACTATTGTTGCCACAAGCAACTAAAGGTAAAGCAACTAAGCCAGTTACTAAAGCACCTAAAATAAATCGTTTCATATTTTTATTTCTCCTTTTAACCTTTTATACCAGCACGTGAAACACCGCGCATAATATATTTTTTAAAACAAACAAACGCCAATAATAATGGAATACTAACAACCGTTGCGGCAGCCATTATTAAATGGTCTGAGGTTGCTCCAACATCATTTGAAAATAATGTCATTAAACCATCGGTAACGAGCTTCATGTCACGAGATTGGCTGACTGTACGTGGCCAAATATAAGCGTTCCAGCTACCAATCATACTAAGAATAGCTATTGTGATAATTGATGGCTTGGCAATTGGAATCATAACCTTAAGCAAATATTTGAAATCAGAATTACCATCAACCTTGGCCGCATAATATAATTCATCAGGAATTTGTTTAAAATTTTGCCTTAGGAAGAAGGTATAGAAAACACTAGCCGAGAAGGGAATAATCAAGGCCTGATATGTATCTAGCCATCCTAATGTTGAAACAGTTGTAAAGTTAGTAATAATCATCATTTCACCAGGAATCATCATTGTTCCTAGTAAAAGACTGAAAATCAAATCGCGGCCCTTAAACTCTAATCTCGAGAAAGCAAAGGCGGCTAAAACGGTTGTAATAACTGTTAGGGCAGTTGTACAAATACCTACTAAAACAGTATTTCCAATATATCTTAATAATACACTATTCTTTCCACTAAAAACATTAGCATAGTTGGCAAATGTCGGCTTCATTGGAAAGAAAGACGCAGGAATTCTTGTTACTTCTTCCGCATCTTTTAATGATGTAATAACCATCCAATAAAAAGGAAGAAGGGTAAAAATAGCACCTAAGCATAAAAAGAAATATACGAATACTTTTTTAACAATACGAACTCTTTCGAAATGTTTAACACGAGCTTCATTTTCAAAATATAAATCATCTCTCATTACGCTCACCTCCTAATAGCTTACCTTTTTCTTATTTGCCCACATTTGAGCTAAAGTAATAATCATAATGAAGACAAATAATACAATGGCACCGGCAGCTGCAATTGAAAGATTATCCGGAAGACCTGATGTAACAGTATTAAAGTAACTATAAATATAACCGACAGCGGTAATAAAGGTACTATCCATACCATTACCCATTGACTCACCATAAAGAGATACAACAGATTGATATGATTTAAAAGCACCAATCAACGAAGTAATTGTAATATATAAAATCATCGGAGATAATCTTGGAATAGTGATTTTGAAGAAAATCTTGACTTTACCAGCTCCATCAATTTGGGCAGCCTGATAATATTGCTTATCAATACTTTGTAATCCTGAAAGGAATACTAAAATCTTAAAGGCTAAACCACTCCAAATAGCATGAACAGTAATAACAAAAATACCTGCCCAATAAGGAACACGAGCCGCCGAACCTGTCCAAGCAACCGGATCAAGGCCAAATAGACCTAAGAAGGAATTTACCAAACCTGATTGAGTTGGATTGAAAATCGTGGCAAAAACTAAACCAAAGGCAATACCATTTGTTACATATGGTAAGAAAAAGATTGTTTGAAAAAATCCTTGCAATGGCTTAATTGAATTCAATAATACAGCAATAATTAAAGCAATAATAATACTTAATGGTACCGAAACAATAACCATAATAACCGTATTTCCTAAGGCTCGCCAAAATAATGGATCTGTTAATACTGTTGCATAGGAATCAAAGGAAAATCTTCCGAATGCTCCGGTTATATAATTATAGTCAGGAAAAAACGAAATAACAAAGGTATTTAAAATAGGATAAAATGTAAATACAAGTAAAACAGTTAACGCTGGAGCTAAGGCAATAATTGCCTTCCACCAGTCTTTTTTCCATTCAAGCATTAGACTAAACGCTCTCCATTTTCATCAAAGATAAAGAATTTACTGAAGTTTAATCTAATTTCTTCGCCAACGGAAATATTGACGTCACTCGGAAGGATAGCCTTAATTTTCTTGTCAACACCTGGGAAATTAAGTAAAACCGATTTATCGCGACCGATATACTCCATAAATTCAACATTAGCCTTGTATTTTCCATTTTCATCTACCTTAAAAAACTCTGGTCTAAGTCCTAGGTTAACATTTTTAGCGCCTAAGCTTACTAAATCAATGTCTTCATCTAATACTTGGGTACCAAATGTTACTTTACCATTATTTAAGCTTGATTCAATAATATTAATAGGTGGATTACCTAAGAATTTAGCAACAAACATATTAACTGGATTATCATAAACATCTTGAGGCTTTCCAATTTGTTGAACAACACCAAAATTCATAACAATGATTTCATCAGAAATACTCATTGCTTCCTCTTGGTCGTGAGTAACGAAAATAGTTGTTACCCCTGTTCTTTGTTGAATACGTTTAATTTCCTCACGAGTTTGTAAACGTAAACGAGCATCAAGATTAGACAATGGCTCATCTAATAATAAAACATCTGGTGTTTTTACTAAAGCTCTCGCAATCGCAACACGTTGTTGCTGTCCTCCCGATAATTGTCCTGGCTTACGGCCTAACAAATTATCAATTTGAACTAAACGAGCAGCCTCCGCAATTCTGGCATTTCTTTCTTGCTTCGTTAATCTTCTTTTGATTGGTCGAATTGAAGCATTTTTCATTCGATATTGCTTTCTTAATTCTTCTCTTTTTAAAGAAGCTTCGCTCTTAAGCTTTTCACTAGCATTAGGATCGGCTTTAATATCATCAGCCAAAGCTAAATCAATTTGAGCAATTTTCTTTTTCAATTCCTCGTTATTCTCTTCAATCATCTTATCCTGAATAACGCGAGCTGCTTTAATTGCTTCATTTTTTCTCTCGGTTCCGGCAATGCGAATCTTTTGCTTTTCAGCTTCTGCTTCCTTGATAATTTGATAGCGTTCCTTTGATAATGAAGTAATCGTTGGATAATTGTTTTTAAAGCATTCAACCTTCTTGTTATAAGCTTCAGTTGCTTCTGAAACCTTTGCTTCTGTTTCTTCAGGACTAAGCTTAGCGGCATAAAGAGCCTTGATTTCTTCCTTGAATGCTTTTTTGATTGGCTTTAAATCTTTAATACGATTAATTTCCTTGTCTAAAGCCTCAATTTGCTTGTTAAACGGTTCAATTTTTTGCGCAAGCTTATCATTGACAACCTTAATTTGGCTATCAATATCAGCTGTAATCTCATCAATTTGCGCTTTTAAATTAGTATTTACCTCATATACAGTTCCATCATTTGGTTCTTCATACCAAACATTTGTAAGTGGGAATTCAATATTCTCACGAACCGTCATATGTGGATACAAAGCATAGTTTTGAAATACTAATCCAATTCCTCGTTTTTCAGGCGGATACTTACTTACCTCATTTTCCCCAAAAAAAATCTTTCCATCTGTTGGACGATGTAATCCTGCAATCATATAAAGGGTTGTCGATTTACCGCATCCTGATGGGCCTAACAAACCAATTAACTTTCCCGATGGAATCGTAAAGTTAAGGTGGTCTACTGCCACAACGCGCCCCGTTTTGTCAGTAAACTCTTTAGTTAAGTCAACTAATTTAACTTCCATTTATTATACCTCCATCATATGTTTCAAAAAAACATATATTTACATAATATATTGTAACCGATTATACACGCAAAAGCAAACTATTTTAATAGTTTCATAAAAAAAAGTCGCCTCAAAGCGACTAATTTTACTAGTATTTTACAATTGACTAAAATTCACAGTTTTTTGGTGTTCTTGGGAATGGAATAACATCACGGATATTATCAACACCAGTCAAATAGATAACAAGACGCTCAAAGCCCATACCAAAGCCTGAATGAACACATCCACCGTAACGACGAAGATTTAAATACCAATCAATTCCCGATTTATCAACATTTAGTTCATCCATACGCTTAATTAATTTATCGTAATCCTCTTCACGTTGCGATCCTCCCATTAATTCTCCAGCCTGTGGAACAACTAAATCAACAGCCGCAACAGTCTCATTATCTGGATTTAGCTTCATATAGTAAGCTTTGATATCCTTTGGCCAATTAGTAATAAATACTGGTCCATTGAAATATTCAGTAATGTATTTTTCGTGCTCCTTGGCAATATCCTCCATATAATCTGGCTCAAATTCCCATTTAACAGGAGCCTTCTTTAAAATGTCGATAACATCATGATGAGCAATTCGAGTAAACTTACTATTAACCAAATCCGTAAGCTTATCTAATAAGCCCTTTTCAACAAATTTATCGCAGAATTCAATCTCATCATGGCACTTTTCAAGAACATAATTAACAACAAATTTCAACATTTCTTCCTCAATATTCATTAAACCATCCAAATCGCAGAAAGCAATTTCTGGTTCAATCATCCAAAATTCGTTCGCATGGATTTTGGTATTCGAATTTTCAGTTCGGAAGGTTGGACCAAAGGTATAAATCTTTTTATAAGCCATCGCAAAGGTTTCACCGTGTAATTGTCCACTTCCGGTGATAAAGGCTTTTTTGCCAAATAAATCCTTACTGAAATCAACACGTCCATCTTCATCATATGGAAGGTGATCAAAATCAAGGGTTGTGATTTTGAACATTTGATCAGAGCCTTCACAATCGGCACATGTAATAAGTGGTGTATGAACATACAAATAATTATGATCTTGGAAATAAGTGTGAATGGCGTGCGCCGCAACACTTCTAATTCTAAATATAGCTTGGAATAAATTAGTTCGAGGACGAAGATGAGCTTGTTCTCTTAAAAATTCTCTTGTATGTCTTTTTGGTTGAATTGGGAAGTCCTCTGGGCAATCACCAAGAAGAGTAACCTCTTTGGCCTTTATTTCAAAGGCTTGGTTTTTTCCTTGCGATTCAATTACAGTTCCTAATACTCTAATTGATGAACCAATATGAAATTTAGCAATTTCATCAAAGTTTTGTAAGTCCTCTTCATATACAATTTGGACAGATTTAAAATTAGTTCCATCATAAAAATCAATGAAGCCAAAATGAGCTTGCTTACGATGATTTCTAATCCATCCCTCAAGCACAACATCACTGCCCATTAATTCATCTAATTTTGCATAAAGCTCTTTAACATCAATAGTCATATAAATTCCTCCTAAAAATTGTTTTAAAAATAAAAAAATCGTCCCCAAAAATAAGGACGAAAAATCGCGGTACCACCTTAATTCCTAGAAATTCTAGGCTCTTTAGACTCTTAACGCGAGCAACGGATAGTTCTACTATTATTTCTTCTATCACTCCTAGGTGTTCATCATTAATCCATTATATCTAGCTTTCACCATCTCTAGACTCGCTTTTTAATTTTCCTTAATGATATTCCTAATCAACGTTTGTGTTTATTATATTTCTTTTTTGAATTGTTGTCAATTACTATTGTGATTCAAACAACTAAAAATTATGTGTTTTATCGGCAATATTACAATAGAAAGCATACATATCATTATGTTAATAATTGCAGTTTAATTCAATAAAGCTATTAGGCTCTAATTAATAAATTATTCCGTAATTTTGTCAATCATTTGAATAAATAAGTCTTTTGAATAAAAAGATAAGTCTTCATTTTTAAAAACAAAGCGCATTGCTTCCTGTTTAACTTGGTCAAAATTAATTTTACCGATTTGTTCTTTTAACATGGTTTTCAACACTTTTAGATCAAAATAATCTGAGCTATTTAATTTACCTGTTTCAATTAGCTTGTTTCTTAAATACGTTAGATTAGGCTTGACCCTTCTTTGCACATAAAATAGAAAATCATAGTAATCTCTACCTTTTACTGTATTTTTATAGTTTCTACATAATATAGCGTGAAGCTTACCAGCAAATAAGCTTGGTTCATCTAAAACAACAACTTGAGCAAATTCAGGAATATCTAGCCACTTAGTTTCAGTTTTAAAACCTAGAGCTGGATTACAATCTACTTCAAATTTAACTTTTATTAGCTCGTCTTTATGAAGTGAACTAATAATTTTATTATCAAGCTTCAAACTAATGAAGGTTTGATAGGTATTAAGCTTTGCAAATGCACTCTCAATTGGTGTTTCAACTTTTTTATTTTTAATCACGATTTCTAATTCTAATCCATAGGATAAAGCTACTTCTTTAATCTTGTTTGTATAAGGAGAGATGGAAAAATCTGGTTCTACACTATTTAGCGTAAAATCCAAGTCCTCTGAAAATCTATTCAAGCCATAAAATATACGTAAAGCCGTTCCACCATAAAAACTTGCTTTGCTAAAAAAATCACTCCTACTTAATCCTATTAATACTATTGATTGCACAATTTCTCTCACTATTGCCTTTGTTTCATCAATAGTAGTTGGGTTATATGATTTGACTATTTGTTCAATTGTTGTTACCATTTTTCTTAACCTCCTTTATATATTTTGCTAATGTATTAAGTGAATTAGAATGATAAAGTGGTGCTATTTCGATAATAAAATCAAAATCTAATTTATAAAATTCATTCTCATCTATTCTTAAATCTTCAAATAATAATATCTTCAAATCCTTCATTGATCTAACTGGATATTTAGAATATAAAATGTCACATAATGCTTTTTCCTTTGATGCAATCTTATAGCTAATACCATTTTCATTTTTTTCGTACAATATCCCATAATTAAACGCATTATTTGGTATACTCCTATATTCAAATACGGCATTTTGTGTTATATATGTGTTGTTATTTTTTTTATTAAAACAAGCAGATGTATATATAGATACATATTCAGGAATTAGCCCATAATGATAAAGTGCATATTCAAATGAAATGTATGATGGACCATAGCATACATTTGCAATAACAGGAGCATCTGCTTTTAAATCATCAGTATATAAACCTCTTTTTATTCTCACTAAATTACCATTCTTCGCCTCTAAAGATATTTTTTGATTGATATTTGAATAATCTGAATATTTATTTTTTAATGCATATAAATTATATATCATTGTCAATTCACCGCCGTTAATCTTATTATATAATATTATTTATGGTAAATCAACATTCCATTATAAGATTAACATATGTCTTATTCACCAATTTATTAAGAAATAATGAACATGAAGTCTCAAGAAAATTCGGAAAAACCGAATTATCTACTACTATTACTAAACCTACAATCTATTATAATCTAGATGTGATTCTAGCCGTTGGGTATCGAGTCAATTCAAAAAGGGGTACAATGTTTAGAAAATGGGCTAATAGTGTTCTTAAGCAATATCTTTTAAATGGCTATGCTATAAACAATAATAGAATATTGGCTTATCAATCAATTATGCAGATCAGTTTTTACTTGATATGCTAGTCAATATTACTGTTCCGGTTT
>CAZWLD010000038.1:0-22653 GCA_964634685.1 uncultured Anaeroplasmatales bacterium | reverse complement strand
ATAAATAGAAGGTTTTATAAAGTTTTATAGGATTATTTATACTGTTTTTAAACCTCTTGCACTTTTATATTATCGTCACTTAATAGGTTAACACTTACTTTATTTGAGTGAATGGTGTCCCAAAAGACTTTTACCAAATTGTTTGCTTCGAATTCAGATAAACCAACGGGAAGAAAACCTTTATTGCGGTTTTCTCGGACACCTAAAATGATCATTCCACCATACGTATTCGCAAAAGCAGAATAGGTTTCCCAAATACTCGAAGGAAGACCTCCTTTAGCTGACTTAGCCTCTATTTGGTGATTTTCTTTTAAATTATTTAAATCGATCATATTTATCACACCCTTATATTATTCTATCATATATTACTGTTACTTTCTAGATTTTCCGGGGTTATATTCTTCATATTTTCTTTCGTATACGCTTACATAAATTTTGTGATTTTTTATCTCTTGATTGTTTTTTAGAAATTGGTATAATGAAGATAGGAATTTTAATATAGCCCTGTGAGACTATAAAATAACATCTTATTCATAATGTAACTACGTTATTTTAGAGACTCATTTTATG
The DNA here is from genome assembly GCA_964634685.1 of uncultured Anaeroplasmatales bacterium. Taxonomy (GTDB): domain Bacteria; phylum Bacillota_I; class Bacilli_A; order Acholeplasmatales; family JAEDCM01; genus CAZWLD01. The sequence goes on along the minus strand of CAZWLD010000038.1, from coordinate 22,083 downwards.
ATGAGTCTTTTTTTTCGAAAGGAGAAATAGGAAATGAAAAATCTATTTTGCTTAGATGATTTAACGAACAAAGAAATAATGGATATCTTAGAGGATGCAGAAAAGTTTAGATTAGGACAATCTTTTAATCTACAAGGTAAAATTGTGGCTAATCTTTTTTTTGAACCTTCCACAAGGACGGAGTATTCATTTGTTATGGCGGAGGAGCTTCTTGATATGAAGCATATCTCCTTTAACAAAGCTACTTCGTCCTTTTCTAATAAAGGAGAAACCTTCAAGGATACGGTTAAGGTTTTCGAGGCCTTTGGTGTTGATTGCTTTGTAATTCGTCATTCGGAAAATGAATACTACAAGGATTTAAATTTATCGGTCCCAATTTTAAATGCTGGTGATGGAACCCATGCCCATCCAACGCAAAGTCTTTTAGATTTATTAACCATCTATCAAGAATTTGGTCACTTTGAAGGCTTAAAAATTGCTTTTGTTGGCGATATTAAGTTTTCGCGCGTTGCCCATGGAAATATTAAGGTTATGGAAAGACTAGGAATGGAATGCTATATCAGTGGTCCGGAAATTTATATGGAGGATGAATATAATTTTATTCCGCTTGATGAGGCGATTGAAAAAATGGACATAATAATGTTATTACGAGTACAAAATGAACGCCATAGCGCCGAATTTGATATCGATAAAGGCAGTTATTTGGAAAAATATGGATTGACCCTAGAGCGGGCTTTAAGGATGAAAAAGGGTGCAATTGTCATGCATCCAGCTCCCTTCAATCGCGGGGTTGAAATTTGTGATGAAGCCTTAGAATTACCAAATAATCGCATTTTTAAACAAATGAAAAATGGTGTTTATATTAGGCAAGCTGTCTTAAAAAGGAGTTTTGAATAATGATTTATACCTTAAAAAATGGATATTTAATGCTTGATAAAATCGAAAGATTAGATGTCTTGATTGATGATGGAAAAATTGCATTAATTGATGAGGATATCAATGAAGGTGAAATTATTGATTGTTGTGGCTTGTTAATTGCGCCCGGCTTCATTGATCCGCATTGTCATCTAAGAGAGCCAGGCTTTACCGATTCCGAAACTATTAAAACTGGTTCTATGGCCGCAAGTCACGGTGGCTATACGCAGGTTTTTGCAATGCCTAACACGAATCCAGTTATCTCAACGAAGGAAGATGTAGAAAATCTCAAGGAAATTATCAAACGCGATTCAGTGATTGGAATTTATCCTCTTGCCAGCATCACTAAGGATGAAAAATCCAAGGAATTGACGGATTTTGATTCCTTAGATGTCATTGGATTATCGGATGATGGAAAACCGGTCTTAAGCTCAAAATTGATGTATGAGGCGATGGTAAAAGCAAAGGATAAAGCGATAATTTGTCACTGTGAGGATTTAGATTTAGTTGATGAAGGAATTTTCAATGATTGTGAATTTACGCGAAATCATAATTATCGTGTCAATCTAGATATATCAGAATCGACGATGGTCGCAAGAGACTTAGTCATGGCGATGAAAACGAAGGCTCACTATCATGTTTGCCATATGGCATCGAAGGAATCCTTAGAATTAATAAAATTTTATAAATCAAGAGGATGCAATGTGACCGTTGAGGTAACTCCTCATCATCTTTTATTAAATGATTCAATGCTTAAGGATGACCCTAATTATAAAATGAATCCGCCAATTAGGAGTCAAGAAGACCAAGAGGCTTTGATTTTAGGGCTAGTTAATGGAGATATTGATATGATATCAACTGACCATGCCCCACATAGTGAGAATAAGAAAAATAAACCCTTAGCTTGCTCGGCCTTTGGAATTGTTGGTTTAGAAACGGCATTTAGTCTTTTATATACAAAATTAGTTAAAACGGGAATTTTACCTTTAGGTCGATTATTAAATTTAATGAGCCTAAATGTTGCGAAAGCCTTTCATATTAGAGATAATGAAATTATTGTAGGAAATCATGCCAATTTAGTAGTCCTTGATTTAGATAATGAATATACAATTGATAAAAATAAATTTCTATCAAAGGGAAGAAATACGCCTTTTGATGGCGAAAAATGCTATGGAATTGTCAAGAAAACAATATATAAAGGAGCGATTGTTTATGAATCCTAAAAAATTGGTATTAAGCAATGGAAAAGAATTTTATGGTGAAGGTATCGGAGACGAGGTCATTGCAGAATTAGTTTTTAATACCTCAATGGTCGGTTATCAGGAAATTATTTCGGATCCATCCTATACTGGACAAATCGTTGTGATGAGCTATCCTTTAATCGGAAATTATGGAACCAATGATGAGGATTTTGAATCTAAGGATTTACATGTGGAGGGATTAATCGTTAAGGATTGTCAAACCAAGCCCTCAAATTTTAGGTATACAAATTCCTTAACTGATTTATTAGAGGAGCATAATATTCCCCTTTTATGCAATATTGATACGCGTGAATTGGTTCGAATTATTCGCGATAATGGAAGTATGATTGGTATTATTACTGATGCGGATACCGAAACTAGTGTGGCTTTGGAAAAAATCAAGGGCTATGTTGCGCCTCACAATCAGGTATCACTAGTTTCAACGAAGCGACCAATTTTATCAAAGGCCAAAAAACCCAAATATCAGGTTGTTTGCTTAGACTTTGGAATTAAACAAAATATTGTCAAAAATTTAAATATGCGTAATTGCAATGTAACTCTTTTACCGTATAACAGCAGTGTTTCGGATATTCTTAAATATAAGCCGGATGGATTATTCTTATCCAATGGTCCTGGCGATCCAACCGACAACAAGGATGCCATCCAAGCGGTCGCAAGTCTCAAGGGTAAGCTTCCGATCTTTGGAATTTGCTTAGGCCATCAAATTATGGCCTTAGCCTCAAATGCCAAAACGGTAAAGATGAAGTTTGGTCATCGGGGAAGTAATCATCCTGTTAAAAATCTTTTGACTGGAAAAATTGAAATTACGAGTCAAAATCACTCCTATATGGTTGACTACGATTCTTTAAAGGAGACTGATTTAGAGGTAACTCATATTAATTTATTAGATAACTCGGTTGAAGGCTTATATGCCAAGGATAAAATGTTCCAAAGCATTCAATATCACCCCGAAAGTGCGGCGGGACCCGAGGACAGTAGCTATCTATTTGATGAATTTATCAAATCAATGAAGGCTTTTAAGGAGATGAACTAGGATGCCAAAAAGAACAGATATCCATAAAATTTTAATTATTGGGTCGGGACCAATTGTCATTGGGCAAGCTGCGGAATTTGATTACGCGGGAACCCAAGCCTGCTTAGCCTTAAAGGAAGAGGGCTATGAGGTTGTCTTAATTAACTCCAATCCCGCTACCATCATGACCGACCATCTTGTGGCGGATAAGGTCTATATGGAGCCACTTGATTTGGAATTTACCTCCCGCATTATTCGCTATGAAAGACCAGATGCTATTCTTTGCGGCCTAGGTGGTCAAACGGCGTTAAATCTTTGCGTTAGTTTGGCTAAAAAGGGTGTTTTAGAGGAATGCGGAGTTGAAGTCCTAGGAACCGATATTAAGGCTATCGAGGAAGCCGAGGACCGCGAATTATTCAAGGAATTATGCCAAAAAATTGGTGAACCAATCATTGAATCCGATATTGCTAATGATGTCCAACATGCCTTAGAAATTGCTAATCGCATTGGTTATCCGATTATTGTAAGGCCAGCTTACACCTTAGGTGGTACTGGTGGTGGCTTTGCCGAAAATGATATGGAGCTTCAAGAATTAGCCAAATATGCGTTAAGTCTTTCTCCTGTTGGTCAAATTTTGATTGAAAAGTCGGTTAAGGGCTATAAGGAAATCGAATTTGAGGTTATGCGTGATGCTAATGATACGGCTATTGCGGTTTGTAGTATGGAAAACATTGATCCGGTTGGCGTTCACACTGGCGATTCAATGGTGGTTGCCCCAACCCAAACCTTAACGAATAAAGAATTTCAAATGTTAAGAAATGCATCCTTAAAAATCATTAGAGCCTTGGGAATTAAGGGAGGATGCAATGTTCAATTTGCCTTAGATCCATTAAGCTTTGATTATTATGTTATCGAGGTTAATCCGCGTGTTAGTCGTTCTAGTGCTTTAGCATCTAAAGCTACCGGCTTTCCAATTGCCCGGGTGTCAGCTAAAATTGCTGTTGGCTTAACGCTTGATGAAATTCGAATTGCTAATACGATGGCTGCCTTTGAGCCAACCTTAGATTATGTTGTCTGTAAATTTGCCCGTTTCCCTTTTGACAAATTTAATGATGTCAAAAAAACCTTATCAACTCAAATGAAGGCAACAGGCGAAATTATGAGCTTAGGTCGAACCTTTGAGGAAGCCTTCTTAAAGGGTGTAAGATCCTTAGAGACGAAGGTTGATCATTTGTATATGGCTAAATTTGACAATACGCCAAGTGAAGAGCTTTTAGAAAATATTAAAACGCCAACTGATGAAAGATTATTTATGATGGCCGAATTGATTAGAAGAGGAACTGATTTAGATATAATTGCTGATAATACGAAAATTGATATGTTCTTTCTTGAAAAAATCGAAAATATCATTAGCTTTGAGAAGGTCTTAAAGGAAGATTGTAGTAAAGAAAATATAGTAAAAGCGAAGAAAATGGGCTTCTCAGATCAATATTTAGCGAAGGTTATGAATATTAGTGAGCTTGATATGTATAAATATCGTAAAGAAAACAATATCTATCCTGTTTATAAGATGATTGATACCTGCGCTAGTGAGTTTTCTTCCTATATTCCTTATTTTTATTCAACCTACGAGGAAGAGCAGGAATCCATTGTCAGTGAAAAGGAAAAAATCATTGTTTTAGGCTCCGGTCCAATTCGTATTGGTCAAGGTGTCGAATTTGATTATTCAACAGTTCATGCGATTTGGGCGATTAAGGAAAAGGGCTATGAGGCGATTGTCATTAACAATAACCCTGAAACCGTATCAACCGATTATTTAGTGACGGATAAACTATATTTTGAACCATTAACGGTTGAGGATATTATGAATATCGTTGATTTAGAAAAGCCGAAGGGTGTTATCGTGACGCTTGGAGGTCAAACGGCAATCAATTTAGCTAATCGTCTTGATGCCTTAGGGGTTCCGATTATCGGAACGGATGTTAAGGCCATTGAGAGAGCCGAAAATCGCGAAGAATTTGAAAGCCTTATGCATAAGCTTGATATTCCAGAGCCTCTTGGAATAACGGTTTTCAATTTAGAGGATGGCTTAGCATCTGCTCACAAGATCACCTATCCCGTTTTAGTTCGTCCTTCCTATGTTTTAGGAGGAAGAGCAATGGAAATTGTGTATGAGGATGATCATTTAAAGAAATATTTAAACCGAGCTTTTGATTTAGATCCTAATCAACCGGTTTTAATTGATAAATATATCATGGGTCGAGAAATTGAGGTTGACGCTATTTGCGATGGCGAAGATGTTTTCCTCCCAGGTATTATGCAGCATATTGAAGGTACCGGAATTCACTCTGGCGATTCAATTAGTGTCTATCCGGCCTATAGCCTAAGTGATGAGATCAAAAAAACGATTTATGATTATACCAAAAGACTTGGCTTAGCAATTGGCATCAAGGGCTTATTTAATATCCAATTTATCGTTGATCCTAATGATTTTGTTTCGATTATTGAGGTTAATCCGCGTTCAAGCCGAACCATTCCTTTCCTATCGAAGGCAAGTAAGGTCAATATGGCAAGAATAGCGACCTTTGTTATGCTTGGGGATAAGCTAAAGGATATGAATATTGAATTTAAGGAACCAAATATGTATTATGTTAAGGTACCTTGCTTTAGCTTTTCCAAGATTCGAGGCTTAGATACGGTTCTATCGCCAGAAATGAAATCAACCGGAGAGGCTATCGGCTATGATCAAAGCTTAAATCGAGCTTTATATAAAGCCTTAAAGGCCGGAAATATGCGGGTTATTAATTATGGTACCTTATTTGTGACCTTATCTGATCAAACCAAGGAACAAGCTCTACCTTGCGTTAAACGCTTCTATGATTTAGGCTTCAACATCGAAGCAACCAAGGGAACAGGTGATTTCCTAAAGCTTCATGGTATTAAGACAAGAATAAAGAAGAAAATCAGTGAAGGAAGCAATGAAATTCTTGATTCCTTGCGAAAGGGTCATGTATCCTATGTCCTAAATACCGTTTCTCGAGACAATACAACAAATGATGGTTTCTTAATCAGGCGCGTAGCTGTTGAGAATAACATCACCATTTTTACTAGCCTAGATACGGTTAATGCGCTTTTAGACGTTTTAGAGGAAATTACGATAAAGGTAGGTACGATTTAATGGAAAAGGAATTTGTCAAGGTCTTAAGCAATCAAAATATTGCCAAGGACACTTATGAAATGTGTTTATACGCTCCTAAAATCACCAAAACGGCCTATCAGGGTCAATTTATCAATATTGGCTTAAACAATGAAAGTAAGCTTTTAAAGCGTCCGATTTCCATTAATGCTATTGATGGCGAATATTTAACAATTTGTTATAAAATAAATGGCTTTGGGACGAAGGAATTAGCTAACTACAAGGAAGGGACCATCCTTGAGGCTATCGGTCCTCTTGGCCAAGGTTTTCCTCTTGTTAATAAGCAAAGAGTTTTAGTTGTTGGCGGAGGAATCGGTGTAGCGCCGATTGTTGAATTGGTCAAAAATTTGCATGACAATGATTTGACAATTTTATTATCCTTCCGCGATAAGGATTCCGTAATTTATGAGGAAAAATTAAAAGAATATGGTAAGGTTATTGTCACAACTGATGATGGCTCCTATGGATATAAGGGCAATGCCATGGATTATTTAAATGAATTTAATCCTTTGTTTGATACAATTTATGGCTGCGGACCGGAAATATTGCTTACGCTTTTAGAGAAGAAATATCAAGGAAGAAATGGCTATCTATCATATGAGGCAAGAATGGCCTGTGGCGTTGGCTTATGTCATGGCTGCGTCAAGGGCAGTGACCATTATTGTGTTTGTACCGATGGACCAGTATTCAGATTGGGGGTTATAAAGTGAATTTAAAGGTTAAATTGCCCGGGCTTGATTTAAAAAACCCGATTATTCCGGCTAGCGGTACCGCTGGCTTTGGCTATGAGCTATCACAAATTTATGATTTGAATATTTTAGGCTCAATTATGATCAAGGCTACCAGTATTAAGCCTAAATCCGGAAATAAAACGCCACGTGTTAGTGAAACCTATGGTGGTATGCTTAATTCAATTGGCTTGGAAAACCCAGGGCTCGAGGTTGTTTTAAAGGAAAAGCTTCCATATTTAGAACAATTTGATTTGCCGGTCATTGCGAATATTTGTGGTGATACCATTGATGAATATTGCCAAGTCGCAGAAGAAATTAGTAAAGCCCCAAATGTTTGTGCCCTTGAATTAAATATTAGCTGCCCAAATGTTCATGGCGGTGGGATTCCTTTTGGTGCTTCAAGCTCGGTAGTTTACGAAATTACCAAAAGAGTAAAGGAAGTCTCAAGCGTTCCGGTTTATGTTAAGCTAAGTCCTAATGTAACGGATATTGTTGAAATGGCTAAGGCGGCCGAAAGGGGTGGCGCTGATGGTCTATCCTTGATTAATACGCTTCTTGGAATGCGAATTGATTTAAAGAGTGGCCGTCCTGTTTTAGCCAATAAAAAGGGAGGCTTTAGCGGTCCTTCCATCAAGCCAGTGGCGATTAGGATGATTTATGACGTATATGAGGCGGTTAAAATTCCGATAATTGGCATGGGGGGCATTATGAATGCCTACGATTGCTTGGAATTTCTAATGGCCGGCGCTAGTGCTTTAGGCGTCGGTACAGCCAATTTAATTAATCCTTATGTTTGTAAGGAAATAATTGAGGATTTGCCACGTGTTTTAGAAGAATATGGCTTTCAAGATATAAATGATTGCATTGGATATGCACATAGGAAGGAGTAAAATTATGGTTATTATTGCTTTAGATTTTAAAGATATGGACACAACCTTGAAGTTTTTAGATCAATTTGATGAAAAGCTTTATGTTAAGGTTGGAATGGAATTATTTTATGGTGCTGGATTAGAAATAATTAAGGAGATTAAAAAAAGAGGACATTATATTTTCCTTGATTTGAAGCTTCATGATATTCCAAATACGGTTAAAAAGGCGATGAAGAATTTAGCTTTATTAGGTGTCGATATGGTTAATCTTCATGCGGCTGGCGGAAGTAAAATGATGATAGCGGCCAAGGAAGGATTAGCAGAAGGAAGCGAAGGAAGAAAAGCACCTTTATTAATTGCCGTAACGCAGCTTACATCAACAAATCAAGAAATGATGAACAACGAGCAGCATATTCCGGGTTTGGTTATTGATTCCGTTGTCAACTATGCAAAAATAGCTTGCGAATGTGGCCTTGATGGTGTTGTTTGTTCACCTCTTGAGGCTCAAGCAGTCAAGGAGGCTTGTGGTAAGGAATTTTTAGCTGTTACTCCAGGAATTAGACTTGCCTCAAGCAAAAAGGATGACCAAGAAAGAATTACAACGCCAAAAATGGCCAAGGAAATTGGGTCCGATTATATCGTTGTCGGTCGCCCAATCACCCAAAGTGAAAATCCTGTTTTAGCTTATCAAGAAATTAGAAAGGAATTTTTAGGAAATGAGTAAAGTTGAAGAAAGATTATTAGAAATTAAGGCTGTTTTTTTAAGTCCAAAGAAGCCATTTACCTGGGCAAGTGGAATTATTTCTCCAATCTATTGCGATAACCGTTTGATTTTATCGTATCCAGAAATTAGACATGAAATTGAAATGGCTTTAGCTAAATTAGTTAGTGAAAAATTTTCTAATGCGGAAATCCTTATGGGAACTGCAACCGCCGGAATTCCGCATGCGGCTTATGTAAGTGAATATTTAAATTTACCAATGGGCTATGTTCGTTCCTCAAGCAAGGATCATGGCCGCAATAATCAAATCGAAGGTCATTATGAGGAAGGAAATAAGGTTGTTGTAATTGAAGATTTAATTTCAACAGGTAAGTCCTCAATTGAAGTAATAAAAGCCCTACAGGAAGCAAATTTAGAGGTTTTAGGCTGTGTTTCCATCTTTTCCTATGGCTTCCAAGAGGCTAAGGAAGCCTTTGATAAAGTTGGAGTCCCTTATTATTCCTTAGCTAATTTTAATGAATTAGTCCAAATTGCGAGTGAATTAAATTACATCGACAAGGAAGATTTAAGCGATGTTTTAGAGTGGCGCAAGGCTCCAAGAGAATGGCGAAAATAGCATTGACTGTTCATTTATTGAACAGTTTTTTTTCCCTTGTTTAAATGCTTTAAATAATATATACTTTATATTAGGAGATGGCTTTTTTGATTTCATATAATTTTGAAAAAATAAGTAAAGAAGAATATATTGATTTTTTGAAAAAAACGGATTTGGGGAGCCAATACCCTAAGGAGCGCTTTTTCGAACGAATTGAGAGATTGGTTTCAAACGTTTCGATTAGCTTAATTGCTCGAAACGATAATAATGATATTGTCGGTGTTTTATTTGCAATAACCGATTTTTCCTATTGGATGTTTATAACTGATTTAGGTGTCGACCGTGATTATGAGCGTCAAGGAATCGGAAAGACCTTGATTAAAAAGGCGCACGAATATGCCGGAGGAGAAAAGGATATTGCCATTTATTTATGCGCTAACCATAATGCAATTCCTTTTTACGAAAAGCTCGGAATGCGAAAATCAGAGGATATTATGGAATATAACCATGTTTTGTGGACGGATTTTGTTGTGAAATAAATTTCTATATTTTCTTCACATAATTTTCATAATAATTTAATTCTAATATGATAGAATACATAATGTGAAGAGGACGTGATTTTTTATGATTAATGGAAATAATATTAAGCATCTTCGAAAAAGATGTAATATGACAATTGCGGAGCTTGCACAGGAAATGAGTGTTAATTCAAGAACAATTGAACGCTGGGAGAATAACGATACTGAGCCGAATAGCGATGAGGTTATAAAGCTATGTGATATTTTCGGGGTAGATGCTCGTGATTTATATGATGATCCAAATTATCAAAGAAGTGATGATAAGCATAATGGATTTTATGATTTTTATCGTCGTTTTCCTTATCCAATTGTCGTTGTGGCCGTTTATTTATTTTTAGGCTTCAATAACAGCCTTTGGCATCCGGCTTGGCTTTTGTTTTTGACTATTCCTTTGTATTATACAATTGATTGCTTTTTCATTCCGAAAAAGAGCAATAAAGCCTTTGCCTTTCCCGTTTTAATTACATTGATTTATTTATATTTAGGGTGTGTCAACGACATTTGGCATCCAACCTGGTTATTATTTTTTACAATTCCTGTTTATTATTCGGTGGTGAGATAATGGAGCTTAAAGAAATGATGGATTATCAACACTTTATTGTCGTTGGTGATACCATAAACGAAGAAAAATATGCCTATAAAATCAAGCATGAGCTAATAAAGCATGGTTATCAAGTTATGTGTGTTGGCAAGGAATTACCAACGCTTGATGAGGCTAATGGTGATATCGTTGATTTATGTATCAATCCAAAAAAGGGCTATGATTTACTAATAAATTCATCCTTTAATTTCAAGGGTGTATTAATTCAACCTGGCGCCGAAAGTAAAGAAATAAAAGAATTATTAGAAGAAAAGGGTATTCCCTACCTTGAGGGCTGTGTTTTGGTTGGCTTAAGACTATATAAATGAGTATTCAGGAAATTGAATACTTTTTTTACTTAAAATATTCTTTTTTTTATCTATAAATAGTGCTATTATTATTAAGGTGATTTATGGTGAAAGTAAAAAATATGACGGAAGGAAAGACCTTTTTGGTTTTATTGTGCTTTGCTCTTCCGATGATTTTAAGTGTTACAATCCAGCAATTATATAATTTGGCGGATAATTTTATTGCCGGAAATCTAATTACGAATCTTGATTCCTTCAATGCGGTTGGAATCATCTATCCGATTACGGTTATTTTTTTAGACATTGCCGTTGGTTTTGGTGTTGGGGTTTCGATTATCGTAGCTCGGCTATTTGGCGCAAGGAATTATCATAGAATGAAGGAGGCAATTCATACCGGCTTTATTATGATGCTTATCCTTAGTGTTATTACCACCATTATTGGCTTATTGATAATTAATCCTTTGTTAAAAAATATGATCAAGGTAAGTGATGGTGTTGGCTGTTATAACGAAGGCTTAAGCTACATGATAATTTACATAATAGGCGTTATTTTTGTCTTTTTATATAATTTCTCGATGTATATCTTTCAAGCCTTAGGAAATAGTAAAACTCCCTTATATTTCCTAATATTCTCAACAATTTTGAATGTTTTTTTGGATATTTTATTTATTAAAGTTTTTCATATGAAGGCCAATGGACTCGCCTTAGGGACGATCCTGTCCTATGGGGTGGCAGCGATATTATCCTTTGTTATTTTAAAAAAAGAAATTACAAAAATTGATGATGAAAAAACTACTTTTAATAAATCCTTAGTCAAAGAAATATCTGTTATCTCAATACCATCGATATTACAAGGCTTGTTTATTTCCATCGGTGGCGTTTTAGTCGTCAGCATTTTAACCCATTTTGGGGGAAATAATGTGGCCGGTGGCTATAGCGCAGCCTATAAAATATGCTATATTGCCATTAATATTTTTACTGTTTTATGTAATGCTTTATCAAGCTTTGTCTCCCAAAATATTGGAGCGAAGAGGTACGAACGCATTAAATTTGGGTATCTAACAGCTCTCATTTTAAGTCTTGCCTTTTGTATCTTAGCAACAATTGTAATTTATCCCTTTAAGGAATTTTGTGTTCTCATATTTATAAATGAAGCTTCGGTGGGTGAAGTAAGTGAAATCATTAATTCCGGAACGAAATTTATTTCATGTGTTGTGCCTTTCTTTATTTTGATGGTTATAAAGATTCCCTTTGATGGGTTATTAAAGGGCTCAGCTGATATGCTAGGCTTTACCCTAGGGACCTCAATTGATCTTGTTTTCCGTGTTGTTTTTGCGTATGTTTTAGGATCTAATTTTGGTTATCAGGGTGTTTTCTACGCTTGGCCAATTGGTTGGTTTATCGGCGCCTTGATTTCGGTTTTAATGGTTTTAAGTGGAAGATGGAAAAAAATATCTGGATATAATAAAAGCACTAATTAGGTACTTTAATAAGGGATTTCTATAAAATGACATTAAAGTATAATAGAAAAAGTAGTTGAAAATAATAGGGAAAGTCGGTAATAAAAGAATTATCACAAAAACTAACTCAAAAATATGGAACTGGTTTTGAAACAAGAAACATCTACTACTTTATTGATTTTTACAATTCATTTCCAAACATTTTGCACACAGTGAATGCAAATTCTTTATTAAGCTGGACACACTATGTAAAATTGCCACAAGTATCTGATGTTGAAGCAAGAAATTGGTATGCTCTTTAGTAAAAGAGCGTGTTCAAAGTTAAATAAGAATAGAAGATGAAATAGTAAAACTAAAATAAAAAGTGAAAATACTGCTCCTCCTGTGTTGAGTAATTAATGTTATATAGCTTTTTCAAATAACTTAATTAATTCGATAAAAAAACTAGTAACTAAAGATTTTGTAGAATATGCTAATGAAAAAATATCTGCTACAAAGCTCAATATTAAATAACAAAACAACCTCACCCTTGAGTTATTAACTCTTGGATGAGGTTTTACTTTACCCTCGCTTACATGACTTTTATTTTAAGCAAAGAAGACGAATGGCCTTGACAATAAAAGCCATTTCATCCTCAAATTCCTTTCTTATTAAATCAATTGAGGTCGTATCATCAATTTCAAAGCCATTAAAGAAATCAGATTTTAAAATGAAAATTCCTAATTCGTTAAAGGCAATACAAAATTCACCCTGAAAGCTTTCCTCGAGAGTATGAATGGTAGATAATAAATCATCATTTAATAAATCACCATACAAGCTAAATTTATCATCAAATTCTTGATTGTTTGTCTTAATTAATGGATATTCAAGATGACCAAATAAATCCTCCTCATCCTTTTCTCTTACAATACTAAAAAAATCATTTGGATAATCGATAAAGATGACGCGACCTTCAAAAACCGTTATTAATTCCTTTTCAAAGCCAGAACCAATGGTTTTATTGATGATGGAATCAAAACTTTCAAATTTGATATCATGGTAGCTTCCTGTGATTAAATCCTCCGATTTAATATTTAGTTTATCATTGTTGAAGATATGACTTAAATCGATTGTGCCTTTGTCGTTTTCGACAGTTGGTGAATAGGTCGTATTAAGGAATTGATCAGATAAAAGGGAGGTAAGAATATTTTTTTTAAAATCCCTTGAAAGCTTGGCGCGAAAAAAGGAAGTAATGATAAGTAATATCGCAATAACTAAAGGTCCGATGATGCCAATTATATTATAAATCTGAATCAAAAAGAGGGAGAGAGCCAAGGCAATAAGCAAAAAATCATAGATGGATAAAAGACAATAATCGAGAATCTTTAGCCTTTTAAACTTCTGATTCATTAGAGCTCACCTCGATATGCTTAATAGCCTTATTGATTTCCTCCACAATCATTAAATCGTGCTTGTAGGCCTTAGAAACCTCAGAAATCGAATCCAAATTTTCAAGCTCGAAGGAATCAATGTTATTATTTATTGCCACAAAGATACTGCCATTAATCAAGGAAAGAGACATTTTTCCATCCACGATTTTATTGATTCTTTCCAAATCATCAAAAAATTCATTTGTTAAAAAGCTTATATTTTCATCCTTAGCGTAAATGTTAAAGGTTTTATCAATTTCATGATTGGTCGTTATTTTATTTAAATTGTTATTTTCTCCATGAATGAATAAAACCTTGTTTTTGATGTTGGCTTTATTTTTGATTTGATAAAATCTCCCCTTAAAAAGAGAAGGAAGATCATCCTTCAAATATTTCATAAAGGGATAATTTCTTTTGGAAACAACGCAATCAAAGCTTCGAAAGCGAATATCATTATAGTAGCCATTAATAATATCATTAGTTAATATTTTTAAGGAAATTTTTCCTTGGATAATCTCCGATTTTAACACAACCGCATTCATTTGATCATCTAAAACGGTAAAGCTTAGGTTTTCGTCTAAAAGGCCTGGAATAATCTTTTCCTTGAAGGAGGCCTTATTACCAAAAATCAAGGACATAACAACCGAAAAGCTTAAGAAGGAAATGATAATTCCAATGGTACCATAAATGCTGAAGCAAGATATAAAAATCGAAATCGGTAGAAGAGCTAAGGTAATTATTCGAATGATGTTAAGATTTTTTTCGCGTTTTTTCATTTTGGTAAAATCTTCATCAAGCCTCATAAGAAGACCCCCTATCTTTTTAATTTATCAATTATTTTCACAATATAATTAAATTCATCGTGATAATCATCATTGATATGCATGAGAATATCACTATATTTATCATAATCGTAATCATTTTCTAATCCTAAATAAAGAAAATGATTCATAGATAAAAAGTTCAGACTTGGTATTTCTAAAACAAGCTTTAAGAAGTCGTTTGTTATAAGCTCATTGAATAATTCCTTATCATTACAATAGATTTCATAATTTTCATCGAAGCTTTGATATCCCGTTTCCATTTTAGCAATTTCCATCGGCCCAAATTCAGAATCCTTTTTTCTTATCACTAGTAGGATATTCATATCCAAATCAATTTGATACATATCACCATTGAATATACATTTATCGTCATTGTAAATCGAAGCACTGAAGGAACGAAATGTTAAATCTAAATAATTACCATCAATGACATTGATAAATCGTCCCTTCCAATCGATTGTAGGAACGAAAACATTGGATTCTTGAATTATATCCTCGGTCAAATGCTTATTGCGATATTGATAGGCTGCGGTAATATTCTTACATTCCAAGGAATCAATGATTTCCTTAGAATACCATCTTTGAAGAAAAAATCCCGCAAAATATCCGAAGAAGAAAAACAAAATCGCCGCGCCAAAGAAACCGATAAACAAGAAAAATAAGACTTTATTTTCGATAAATTGATAAATAGCAAATATTACTAAAAATGCTAGGAAAAAAAGACCGGAAATAATATTAATAAGGTGAATTCTTTTCGTATAGCTATTAATTTTTTTATTTAAATCCTGATATTCTAATTGATTCATTTAATAACACCTACTTTCTTAAAATTATTGTAATTTAGCTTGGCAATATTATTAAAGTAAGCTAAGTCATGATTCTTTGCCAAAGTGATGATTTCTTGATCGACGTTTAAGCCTGCCCCCTTTGGAAGCTCATGTCCAACATATTCACAAATTTCATCGAACTTCAAAAGAAAGGCATAGCGGGCAATAATAGATGCGGCCGCAACACTCAAATGATATGATTCGCCCTTAGTATGAAAATCAATGTCACGATAAACCTCATTTTCATTTTCGAGATAGCGAAAATAAAGGCTTGGCTCGCAAAATTGATCCTGGACAACATAGGTTTTCTTTCCAATTTTCTTTTGGCAATTAATGATGGCTTGATTGTGTAAAATCGCCTTAATTTTGTTTAAATTATAACCCTTTTTCGTGATTTCGTTAAATTTTTTATTATTTAAAGACAATAACGAATATTTCAATTTATTGACAATTATAGGCCCAATTTTCCGAATTTTTTCATCGGTTAGAGCCTTTGAATCGGTAACATTTAGTGATTTCAAAAATTGATAATCCTCTAATCCCACGAAACAAGCACAGACCACAACCGGCCCAAAAACATCACCAGTTCCGACCTCATCACTGCCAATTCCTTCCTTGAAATCCCCCTCAAAAAGAGAAGTAATTTCCTTTATAAGCGTTGGTTTATTAAAGACAACCTTTCCTGAATTATAGACGGTTATGACCGAATCATCCTTTTTGATTATAAAATTAACATATTGATTTTTTGAATCCTCAATAAAGGATGAATATTCTTTTTTTAGCCTTTCAATTTCATTGGGCTTTAACGTTATGACCTTATTTTCCAAATTCATCACATCCTTATATTATTTTATCAAATAATGTGATATAATTAAAGAGGTGATTTTTTTATGTATCAAATCGATTCTTTAGAATTTAATGCTGTTTTGGCGAGGGTTTCGTCATACGCCCAAATAAATAATACCAAAAAACAAATTTTTGAGATTAAGCCGTCAAATGATATTGAATGGATAAATGGCGAGCTTTTAAAAACCGAAGAGGCAAGAAAGCATATCATCGGCTATGGTGAGCTTCCCCTTGGCGGAATTTACGATAACTTTAATGCCTTAAGCAAGGCAAAAATAGGTTCGGTTTTATCGCCAGAGGAATTAAGTAATATTTCCTTGCTTATTATGGGAATAAAAAATATTAAAAATTATTACGGAACCTTAAATTCTTTGAAAATTGAAGTTAATTATTTAAAAGATTATTTGGATTTTGATGATTTCAAAAAATTGAAGGATGAAATTGATTTTTGTATCGGCGATAAGGCTAATATTTTAGACAGTGCCTCTAGTGAATTGCTAGAGATTAGAAAATCAATTGCGCAGTCTGAAAACAGGCTCCGCTCAAAATTACAGGAAATTGTTAGCCGAAATGGAAAAATGTTAACCGATTCGGTGATTGTAAAAAGAAATGATCGCTTTTGTGTTCCCGTAAGAGTGGAATATAAAAACACCTTTAAGGGTATCATTCAGGATGAATCATCAAGTGGGACAACCTTTTTTATTGAGCCCGAGGCCACTGTTTTGATTAACAACCAAATAATGAGTCTTCAAAATAAGGAAAAGCTCGAAATTGAGAAAATTCTCCGCCGTTTAACAGGCTTAGTTGGGGATAATTATGAGGACTTGATGCGCAATTATCGTCAAATCATTGAGCTTGATTTGCGCTATGCGAAGGCTCGCTATGCGATCAATATGAATTGCTTTATGCCTATCTTAAATGTCGATGGAATTATTGATTTAAGAAGTGCTCGTCATCCCTTGATTGACCAAGAAAGAATTGTGCCTTTAGATATAAATCTTGGTGATAAATTCCAAACAATTATTATTACCGGCCCTAATACCGGCGGTAAAACGGTGTCCTTAAAAACAACGGGTTTATTGACAATTATGGCTCAAGCCGGATTGCTAATTCCTGCTTTGCCCGAAAGCAAGATCGCGGTCTTTGACAATGTTTTTGTTGATATTGGCGATGAACAATCAATTGAGCAATCCTTGTCAACATTCTCCTCACATATGACGAAAATCATTGACATAATCGATAATTTGACCTTTAATTCCTTGGTTTTGTTAGATGAGCTTGGCGGAGGAACGGACCCGAAGGAGGGTACGGCTTTGGCGATGGCAATTGTCAATTATTTGCGTGATCGCGGCGCCAGAACAATTATTACAACTCATTATTCTGAACTCAAGGCCTTTGCCTACAATGAACCCGATATCATCAACGCCTCCGTGGAATTTGATAGTGAAACCTTAGTTCCGACCTATAAATTGTTAATTGGGGTTCCAGGAAAATCAAATGCCTTTGAGATTGCCAAAAGATTAGGTCTAAAGGCATCAATAATTAATGATGCTAAATCCAAATCAACGTTGATGAATGATTCGGTCGCAAATACTCTAAATAAACTGGAATTAGAGGCTCAATATTATAATGAAAAGCGCGCAGAATATGAGAAAAAGCTTGAGGCTATTCAAGATAAGGAAAAGCTAATTTCTCTTAATTATGATGAAATTAACAAAGAGAAAAAAAGAATTTTGGATGAAGCTACGAAAAAGGCTTCTGAGCTTTATGATGAAGCTAATTTAAAAATTGAGACAATGATTGAGGAAATCGAAAGGCTCAAGAAAAAGCAAGACATCAAGGAACATGAAATTGCGGAAATTAAGCATCAAACGAAGGCTTTGGCCTCTAGTCGTATTCTTGAGCCGCATATTGATCAGCCGATTAATTTGAATGATAATGTTTATGTTATTCCATACAATACGCAAGGAGTAGTTGTTAAAATAAACAAGGACAAATATGATGTTAGAATGGGTAACCTAACCGCTACCTTCAAGAAAACGGACTTGAATTTTTTAAGTAAGCCGAAGGTTGTTAAGGAGAAGCCGAAGGCTCATGTTTCCGCGGTTAAAAGGGAAGGAAAAATGGAATTAGATTTGCGTGGCTATCGCTATGAAGAGGCGGTATTAGCCTTAGACAAATTTATCGACCGCGCCCTTTTAGCTAATTACCATATGGTCTATATTATTCATGGCTTTGGAACGGGAGCTATTCGCAAGGCCGTTTGGGAATATTTAAAAACCTGTAAGCATATTGAATCCTATCGCTATGGTGGTGAAGGCGAAGGACTAAATGGTGTTACAGTAGCTTATTTGAAATGAGGTATAAAAAGATGCTAAAATTAACGCAAGATGATGTTAAAAAAATAGAAAGCTTTATGATCAATAAAACCCGCGACTTAGAGCTTGCTTTATATAATTGCCTAATTGATGGTGATGATAAAATGATGGTTAGCTATGCTTTATCGATGTATCAAAATGGTGATGGTGGCTTTGGCCATGGGCTTGAGCCTGACAATACCTGTCCATCCTCGAGCACCATTGCGACAGAATATGCCTTAAGCCTTCTTCGTCGTGTTGGTTATGATAAAACTAATTTAGATGAAATGACAAAATTGATGGTAAATAAAGCCTTTAAATACATTTTTTCACAAGAGACTGATGGTAACTATTTTTATCCGATTTCAAAGGATGTTAATCAATATCCACGGGCTCCATGGTGGACCTATAGTGATGATTGTTGTAAAAATTGGAAAAACAATCCAGGGGCTTCATTGTATGCCATGGCTCTTCATTTTTTGAATTCGAAAACGAAATTTTATAGCTTGGCTTTAAATCGCTTAAAAATTTGCATCGATGAATATTTAGAAGATGATGAATGTGATCGCCATGTCGTTGTATTATATGAAAAGGCTTATGAAATTTTAAATAGCGAAAAAATAAATTACAAAAATCAAGAGCTTTTCGAAAAAATAAATAAAGATATTAAACGCTTAATTTCACCTAAGGATTCATGGAATCAGGATTATCCAACCTATCCTTTTGATCTAATTACCAGCGATCTATATTTAGCTAGTGATTTACATGATATATTTGAAGAAAGCCTTGATTATTTAATAGAATCACGAACAAAAATCGGAGTTTGGGACATTACCTGGAAATGGAATAACGAATACGAGGATGAATATGAAGTTGCTCGCATCAAATGGATGGGAATCCTTGCGGTCAATTATCTTGAAATATTAAAGAAAAATGGAAGAGTTTTATAATGGATGGAATTATCATTTTAAATAAAGAAAAGGGTATGACCTCCAATGATTGCGTGATAAAATTAAAAAAAATCCTTCACGTTGATAAAATTGGTCATACCGGAACTCTTGACCCGGAGGTCACAGGTGTCCTTCCGATTTGCCTTGGGAAAGCCACGAAGCTTGTGGATATAATGATGGACCATTTCAAGACCTATTTATGTACCATTTGCATTGGAATTGAAACCGAAACCGAGGATATCTATGGCAAGGAAATCAGAAGAGAAAAAATCGATAAGCTTGTCCTAGGTGATGTCTTGGCGTCCTTTAAAGGCGATTATCTTCAAACCCCTCCGATGTATTCAGCTTTGAAATATCAAGGCAAAAGATTATATGAATATGCACGAATGGGGATTGAAGTTAAACGGGAGCCTAGATGTATGTATATTGAGGAAATTGATTTAGTTGAGGATGTCAAAATCGTTGATGATTTGGCTTATTTTACCTTCCGCGTTACTGGATCTAAGGGTTTGTATGTTAGGACCCTTTGTACCGATATTGCCAAAAGATTGGGTCATATTGGCTGTATGTATCATCTTGTAAGAGAAAAAACCGGCCCTTTTTCGCTTTGTGATGCCGCAACAATCGATGATGTTAAGCAAGGGAATTTTCATATAATTACGCTTCCAGAATATTTTTCTCATAATGAGGAAATATATGTTAGTGATTATATGGCCAAAATGGTTAAAAATGGAATTATTTTAGATGAAAGACAAATTGTAACCGATTGTCCCTTTAAGGTTTATCATAACGATGAATTGATTGCGATTTACCGTCCGTTTGAAAAGAATAAATATCGTCCATTAATTATTTTTTGAGGTGTTTATATGAAGGTTTTACATGGAAAAATTGGGGGAAGTAAAAAGCTAAACGAAGACCTATGCTTAACAATTGGCAATTTTGATGGCGTTCATTTAGGTCATCAGGCCTTGATTAAGGCCTGTATAAATAGTGGCTTAAAAAGTATGGTTATGACCTTTGATCCCCATCCTAATTGTGTGGTCAAGCATGAAGCAAACTATCATTTTTTAGTTCCGAGGTCGAAGAAAATTGAGCTTATTCGGAAATTAAATCCTGATTATTTGTTCATCATTGATTTTGATATCAAGGGAGCCTCAAAATCTAAGGATGATTTCATCAATTGGCTTTTGAAGCTGGGGGTTAAGAAAATTGTTTGTGGTAAGGATTATCATTTTGGACATCGGGCTAGTGGTGATATCAATGACTTGAAAAAGCATTTTGAGGTGATGATTTTAGATAATGTTTTAATTGACGATGAGCGTGTTTCCTCAACGAATATTAAGAAATATCTAAGTCTTGGAAATATTGAAAAAGCCAATTTAATGCTAGGACGCCCCTATGCGATTGAGGGCTTAGTTGTTCATGGTAGTCAAATCGGCATTAAGCTCGGATTTCCAACCGCTAATATTGATATTTTTGGTAATACTGAGCCAAAAAAGGGCGTTTACGCGGTAATGATTGAATTTAAAGGAAAGCATTATTATGGTATGGCTAATGTTGGAAATAATCCAACCTGTAATTATCAATTAAATTCCCGTCTTGAGGTTCATTTATTCAATTATAGTGGCAATCTATATTCGCAAAATGTTAATGTTCATTTTTTGAAATACTGGCGTGAGGAACAAAAATTTTCCTCGGTAGAGGAATTAATTAATCAGCTCAATTTAGATAAAGAAAGAATAAAGGAGTGGGTTTTGGTTAATGAAGGCTAATTATCATACTCATTATAAAATGTGTGGGCACGCTAAGGGAGAAATCGAGGATTATGTTAAAATGGCTCTTAAATGTGGCTTTGATATTTTAGGAATGAGTGATCATTTATTTGTGCCAAGGGATTTTATGAACAGTCTTGATTATAAAGATTTATGGCTTGATAAGCAAATGCAAGAGAATCAGTTTTCGCTTTATCTAAAGGAAATGGATGAATGTCAAAAAAAATATCCTGATCTCATTTTTTATAAAGGCTGTGAAACCGAATATTTGCCAGGACACGATGATTTTTATCAAAAAATATATGACTCCTTGGATTATATGAATTTAGGAATTCATTATTTTCCGCATAATGGTTTAATTTATTCGCCTTATGAAAGAACCAATAAAGATTTAATTATAAGCTATACTGATACGGCTGTCAAAGCTATGGAAACAAAGCTTTTTAAGATTTTTGTTCATCCGGATTTATTTTTGTATAATTATTTTTCGGAAGAGCATAATCAAATGTTTTATTTTGATAAAACCGCTTTGGAATGTACCAAAAGAATCATTGAGGCGGCCATCAAAAATGATGTTTATTTAGAGATAAATTGTGGCGCTATTAGAAGAAATCAATTTTCGGGATATAAAACAGAATATCGATATCCGCGAACTGAATTTTGGAAAACGGTCAAAAAATATCCTAAATGTAAGGTGATTATTGGAATTGATGCTCATGACCCTTATGATCTAATGCATACATCTTATCAAACGGCACTTCGATTTGCGCAAAGCTTGGGCTTAAATGTTTCATCTTATATTCCCGAAATTAAACAAAATTTGAGTTTCCCCAAAATTAAATAAGGGTATAAAAAATAAAAATCTGAGGTA
>CAZWLD010000037.1:0-23181 GCA_964634685.1 uncultured Anaeroplasmatales bacterium | reverse complement strand
TGGAAATTGCGGCCAGGTCACTATGAATCGCCTAAAAGCTGGTTAAATATTCCTTTGGGCAAAAAGGGAAAATTGGAAATTATATATAAATGCAAGGATGGAAAAAATTTCCAGAAATGGTAAATTTTTCCAATCGGCTATTATTATATAAAGGAGAAATAAATATGTATAACAATTATTACTAGCCAAATCAATCACCGGCCGCAACTTATCAACAGCCAATACGTCAACCTACTATTGGTTTAAAAGGTCGTCCGGTATCATCTATAGACGAAGCTCGCGCTACTTCTATAGACTTCGATGGAACGGTGTTTTATTTTCCTGACCTTGCTAATAGATGTATTTATACAAAACAAATTAATCTTGATGGTACAGCAACTTTGCTTATGTAGTTCCAAACCCCAACTGCTGCTATGACGCACGTGTTACCTTTGGTAACGGATGCGGTACTTGCACAAATTTCTGATTAAGGGGGTAAGGCAATGGAATTAACTGCTAATGCAATCCAAACTGTACCCGCAGGAGCTAATGTAATCTTTACAGATACAGTGGTTTGCGGAAACTGTTCAATTATGCACAGAGAAGGTAGTGGATTAGTTACTCTTAGGGGGCTTACTAATCAGTGCAGAGCTCGTTTTAGAGTTAGCTTTGGCGGAAACATTGCAATTCCAACTGGTGGAACCGTTGGTCCTATTTCTCTCGCAATAGCGATCAACGGTGAACCCGTTGCGACAACAACAATGATTTCGACTCCTGCCGCAGTTGAAGAATATAATAATGTCTTCAGCGCTATCTTCATTGACGTACCTAAAGGCTGTTGCTCACAAATTAGCATAAGAAATATTAGCAATCAGCCTGTTAATGTACAAAATGCAAACTTAATTGTTGAAAGAGTTGCGTAAGGAGGGTATGTAAAATGATTGAAAAAATGAAATATATGAAAGAAACTTTAATGAATTGCATTTCGGGTCAGTTAGGAGACTTATCTTCTGTAGACACCAAAGAGCTTGGTGAGGCAATGGACATGATTAAAGACCTTAGCGAAGCAATTTATTATTGTACAATTACAGAAAGTATGGAAAAAAGCGATAAGGAAAAGAAAGAGTATCCAATAGAACGTTATTACCCTATAGATTATAATCGTTATTATAGAGATATGGATAGAGACTATGGTAATATGTATTATACTGATTAGAATATGAATGATAACAGAAATCGTGGGTACCAGGATGGTAATCGCCAAACTCCAGGAGAATCACGTAATTATCCTATTGAATTAAGAGATTATCGCGAAGGTCGTAGTCCCATAACTCGTAAAAACTATATGGAAAGAAAAATGCATGGTGGCGCTAAAGAAGCGCAAATGTATGAACTTGAAAAATATATGCAAGAACTTACTTCCGATATTACAGAAATGATAGAGGGAGCTTCAACGGAAGAAAAGCAGATGTTACAAAAGAAAATTTCTGCTTTAGCAACCAAAATTGTTTAATATCAATGGAGAAGAATGGAGAATTCTAGCAGTCCCACCCGACGATCTACATCTCAGGAGAACAGATGGAGGGTATACTATCGGGGTCTGCGATGACAATCTCAAGTGTATATTTGTTGCTACTGGCTTATCTATGGTATTATTAAAGAAGGTACTATGCCACGAAATAGTTCATGCCGCTATGTTTAGTTACAACGTAGATTTAACTTTAGAACAAGAAGAATTAGTAGCTGATTTAATAGCTACCTATGGTGAAGAAATAATTGAAATTACTAACCAAATGTTCAAAAAAATAAAGGGAGCGTATTAATACGCTCCCTATTTTCTGTTTTCCTCTTCTTTGAGTATTGCGGTAATTTCAGCCTCAGTTTTTATATCTAACTGCATAGTTTTTTCATATAGTTCTTTGGTTTGACCATTGCCACCTATAGCTGTATAAAGATTAAACATCTCTTGAAGTTGACTAAACTCTTTATGCGACATCCATCCACGCTTTATATAGGCATGACATAGAGTGCGAATACGATAACGCCAAGCACAACGAGTTTCATGCTCAAGATGTTTTTCTTTTTCATGAACATTTGCTAAATCAATTCCATGCTGCTTAATATCCTCGAGTATAATTGTAATATCATCTTTCATATGCTCGATTTCATCTTGTATTGGATTAAGTTTAGTGGTAAAGTTAATTTCAGAATTTTGTAAATTTTTAATATCTTTTTTCATTTTACCTATGTCATTTTGCATATTACTAACATCAGTTTTTAACGTACTAATATCTTTTTGAATTGGTTGAAGAGATGTAGTTAAAGTGTTTACTATAGTGTTTTTAACTGTTTCATCTTCTTCTTTTTTAACCAATTTTCTATATTTAACAATTTGAGCACCTAGCCAAGTCACAAGACCTGATACTAAAATGCCAACTATTGTGAGTACTGCTTTTTCAACTATTGGTTCCATAGATTGATTTTCCCCTTTCTACATATTTCTATAATATATAAAAAAGAATAAGGGCAGATTTTATTAATCTGCCCAGTCAAAACCTTCATCTGATGATTTTTTAAAATAATTAAAATAAGATTGTAATAGTTCCCATGATAATTCCTATCTTTTTGTATAAGGAATTTCTATTAAAGGAATTTTATGTTTTTTGCAATATTCTCGTTTTAACGTATCATATTTTAATCTACGCTAAAAAATTTCCATGGTATCATTCTATCGCGGAATATAATGCTATTCTCCCTAAAATTCAATAAGATATAATAATTTATTATTTTCCGTAATAGCGAAATCAAAACGTAATTTAGTATTAAAATCCCCCAATAAATCTTGAAAACTAAATTGTTTAATATAGTTCACGTTATTATTTATTAAAATATCTTCAATTATACTTTCACCATAAGAGTTTAAACAACCGCAAGATTTAACGTTTCCGCTAATTAAAGAATCTCTAGTAACTAAAATAGTTTTTCCACATTCACACTAACATTCCCATAAGGAATGATTTCTTCGACTACCTACACGTTTTATTACTGTTAATTTATGAAATTTCTAGCCCACCATATTAGGTGTTGTATTTGTTGATGAACATTCTTTCATATAACATCCACAGGATTTTGTTTTTCCTTGGCGAAGATCTTGTCCCCGTATACTAACTATATTACCACAATCACATTTACATATCCAATAAGCTTTATGATTTATTTTTTTATTCATATCAAGCTCAATAACTTGTAAACGACCAAAACGCTAACCAGCCATATCAATAATTTTTCCCATTATCACCAAGCTCCTTTTTCTTCATTACTACTTTTATCATTTTGCAAAAAAGCTAATCCAATACATATGGCATCGGCAGTATCTTGAATAACTTTTATATTATAGGTTTTAATTATAAATTCTTGTGCATTTTTCTTCTATTCTGCGCGAGCGCGTCCTTTAATACCCAGAGTAGATTTCCAAGAGGATGAAGCAATAATTTCATAGAGTAGTTTAAGTTCATCAAACATTTGTATTAATACAGCTTGAACATAAGCTAATTTTTTATAAGTAACTACATTATTACCCACAGTATTTTGTAGTTGTATTTCTTCTATAAGAATTTTCTATATATTGTATTTATCTATAAGAGCTCTTACCTTTTCACGAATATAAGTAAGGCGTTTGCCGATATCCGCTCCAGCGTTCTCAGCATCGAACTTGCCATACTCCTATAAGGCGCCGTCCGCAAACACTGCCCAACCAGTAACTCGAGTGCTCTAGTCTAAAGCAAGTATTTTCATAATTACATACACGCGTCAAATAAACTCATAGTTTTTTGACTGTCCTTTTCTAAAGCATTAACAACTGAATTTATAATTTGCTCTTGAGTCATATTACAAATATCATCAACTGGATTAATATTAACTCTTTGGCCCATTAGAGAAGAAGGTTTAGAATAATCAATAGCTATTTTCTATGGCATAGTTGTAGAACCAAATCCGCCTTGACGCTCGCCAATCGCTTTATCATCGTCAGTTATTTCATATCTTTTAATAATACCTTGACCAATAATATCGCCTTTTTTAAGGTAAATATCAAATGGTGACATATTAATTACTTGGAAGAAAATTTCACCCTCATTATCTGGGTTATCACAATAATCAGCATCTATAATACCTACGCTATTGGCTAATATAATCCAATACTTGAGAGGAGTAGAGCTACGAACCGAAAGTTCAAGATAATATCCTTCTTCAAGATGGCATTTAACACCAGTAGATACAAGCGTTGGTTTTGTTTTTATTTGTTTGGTTAAGGCAGCTATTTCCTCTAAACTATATGGTTCTTTTGGTTGCGGAGTTACTTTTGCCAAAGCCATTAATTGACTTGTCCAAGTGGGAATACAAATGTCTTCTGCAACTTCGAAATCATATCCTGCAGAATTTTTAGTCTTTCTTACTGGGAGATTAAAATCTGCATCTGCAAACCTTTTTACTTTTTCAAAATATATCATATTATTCTACCTCGTAAATTACATTTGCCATAACATCAGGTTCTTTGATATCTGTAAAGACCTTAGTAAGAGTAACTTTAAAATATTCCCCAACAATGCCTTCGCCTTTTACTTTAATATCTTTTTTCTCGCTTGCGTATTTAGTAAGATTATATTCACTTGCGGATTTAGCTTCCGCAATAATTCCTTGAGCCTCGGCTTCCGTATCTGCTCTATAAGTTTCTACTGTTTGAATTAAATATCTCATTTTATAACCTCAATTTCTATTTTATTAGTCGCATATTCTAATGCTAATTTATTTTCAAGTTTTTCTTTTAATCCTATACAATATTCAGTTGGTCCTGACAATTTAATTTTATTAACGTCTTCCATAGCAGCAAAACTGGGAATGTTGTCTACCGCAATATGCTCAATAGAAATAACTTCACCAAGTTCTTCATTGATTAAATATGTGCTGGGAATAAGCTGAAAGGTTGAACAATCTATAATTAACGTATACATTCTATTATCCCCGCATCATAGCCAAATAAATACATAACTATAGGCTCACTATCTTCTTTTCTTGGATGAACCCAAATTTCTATGCCGTCTGCATCATTATCTCGATTAACTGATTTAATATCACCTATATATTCAGCACAAGCCAAAATTTCATCAACCGCTAAAGAGAATTGCTGAGGACACATACTTTCGTCTTTTAGAACAAAAACTGTATAATAACTTATTTCTTTGCATAAAAGCATATAATAATGATTATTGCTTTCATTTAAGAACTTTTGAATACTATCTATGGCTTCTAATTGTTGCTCTTGGTTTAATATGGGTAATTGACTAATTAATTGTTTATTTATATCATACATAGTTAAGCCAAGACTAGACTCACCAGTTACTAGCTCCCATTTATTATTTGTATAAATATAAAGTTTTTTAGTTTCTGGACTATAAGCTCTCTGTCCTTCTATTGGATTTTCTATAATATTATTATCCTTATCTCTATAAGTAATATTTATTTTTGCGTTCATCGTAACACTCCTTTTACTCTTTTATATATTATACCATAATTTTTTATAAAAGTCAATCTTCTATAACTATTTTCTTGTAAAGACCGCAATGGCAAATACCACTTTCTTTTTGCTCTCTAAATTCTTTACACATACATTTTGTTTCTGGAGTTTTTGCTCTCATGCATGGGCAGTATCCATCATTGGCCTTAACTGCGGCTTGAATTTCTTCTCCACCAATTTTTTCTATATTAATCATTATGATATTCTCCTTGCATATTGATTAGGTGACGCTAGTTCTACTCCAAGAATTTCATCATAATGTTTCTCTTGGTTTGGAATAAAGCGTCCAAATTTTATTATTATATTTTTATAATTCTTTAACTTATTAATTAAAGGCGATATTTCTTCCTCTTTGTAGCCAGTATAAATAATTATTTCATCATTTGTGTATTTACGTAATGCTTTAATTAATTGAAACAATTGAGTAAATTCATCAAATTGTTCTAATCCACCAAAGGTAATACTTTTAGTAATTGGATTATTAATATATTTTTGAATTATTGTGTTAAGAGTTAAAGTAATATTTGGCTCATTAAATAATTGATTATTACTACAACATTTTATTTTACATTCTTTTTCACATTTTAAATCACAAATAGTATTAGTAATAAACATTGTGGGTTTAGAATATTGAATAAAATCTTCTTCTACAATTCCTTTAGTACGATAACACAATAATTTTTCTATAGTAATTTCTTCATCATATCTAATTTCAATTAACGGAATATTATTTTGTTTACACCATTGACGTTTACACTCATCTAAAGAAATTCTATAATTATACTCTTCTTCTGGGATATTAAAAACATTGTAATAATGTTGTATTCCTTGCATTTCTATTAGATGTGATAGAGTTTCATCTATATATATTGCAAAATCAAAACGTAATTTATTATTATTTTTTCCAACTAATCCCTCAAAAGTTTTTTGCGGAATAAAAGATATATTATTTTTTAACAATAATTCAGTTATTTTTTTCTCTCCAGGAGATTTAACGCATCCGCAAGAGATTTGTTTTTTTAACGCTTCTCCACTAACACTATATTCTTTCCCACAATTATTACAACGTACTTTCCAATATGGGGTTTCATTTATGCTTTTATCATATTCCAACACTTTTAAATATCCAAAGCACTGTCCAGTTAAATCTATTCTTAATTTTTCTGAAATAAGACAGCCGCAAGATTTTGTATGTCCTGTACGTAAATTGTGTGAATTCACTATTACATATCTTCCACAATTATGACATTTACATAACCATTCGCTACGATGATTTTTAAAACCAGTTAAATATAATACTTCAAGATTATTATATTTTTTGCCTTTTATATTTATAAAGCGGTTTGGAAGATTGCCCTTATATTCCAAAGGACAATCTTCTATTTTGTCAAAAACCTTATCTAATCTAGGTTTAATTGTTAGCATTTACATTCTCCCATCTGCGCATTGCATATTCTGCTTTACGTTCTTTTGAATAAGTGCGGACTGGGGTATAAAATCCTACAATCCTAGTATACTCGGTCTCAACCGGGCCGCCGCAAATTGGACATATATCACCGTAGAACGCATGGTTCTTTGCGCAAGCCTGAATTTTAGTATTAAAAGCAAAATACGTTACACCCTGATTTGCAATATAATGCACCATATCCCAAGCTTGTTCAAAATTATTAAATGGTGCCTCTATATTAGCGTGAAGTATACTACCGCCATTACAATAACTATCAAATGCTGCCGCAATCTTTACACGTTCTTGGAGAGTAGTTTTAATACCAAGAGGAATAAATTGATTACCGTAAAGCGGTAAATCATAAATATCAGCTTCTGGATAGAAGAACTTATCTTTTTTCATAAGTTTTGCTGCTGCAGTTTCACCCATTCTGTTACTTTTATGACCATTTAGAAATATCTTTATCAAAGGTGATTGAATAGAGACTAATTATTTCTGGATGAGCTAATAGCCAACGCTTAAACTAACGTGTTTCAAAACCTAAATCAGTGTCATAGACAATTTCAAAAGTCATATTATTTTCGTTAGCATAATTAAGTGCGGCCGCAATCTCTTCTGCGAAACGCTCATCTTCTTTTGTATAAAACAAATGTTTAGAGGCTTTTAGTTCTTTGATTTCTTTTCCATTAACTAAAAAATCTGGTGTATAATGATGAATATTATCTTTTAGAGCAATTTGAAATGGTTCAACCTGATATTTATTTACTTCTTCGTTTTCCTCTAATATAATTAAATACTTAAGCTCTAATAAACTTCTAAAATAAAAAGTCTTATTGTTTTTAAGTGAAGTAAAATATCCGTGGATACCAGTTCCCATTGGGGCGTTTTCATATTTTCCATCAACCCAAGCCTAAGAAAGCTTTTTTCGAGTTTCTTCTGAAACTTTGTGAGTCGCATAATAGGTTTTTAATCCCTACGAAATTTTTTCTCTAATTTCAGGTGTCCTTTCATAATTGCCACTATTTTTTCTACCCTTAGAAGCCTCACCTATTTTTCTTTTGGTTTCTTCGCTAAGGGTAGCTCCATATCGAGAATTCCTGCGCCCAGTATTTTTGCCTGTGACCACTTCTGCTTTTGGCATTTTTTCTCTATTCATTGTAGAATATGGCATATTATATAAGGCAGCAATTTCTGCTGTAATTAAAAAATATTCATCATATAAAATTTTAATTCCTTTAATAGTTTTATTTTTAACCTCTTGAATTACTGCTTTGTCAGTAATTGTTAATTCAGGCTTAGTATAATGTTTAATAACAATTTTATCTTCGAAAATTTCGACTTCTCCTATAATTTTACCCGAACTATTTTTACATTGTCTAATAATTTGTTCCAAGTGTCTTCTCTCCTTAAAAAATTTTTTATTTTCTATTGTATATCAAAATTTATAAGGCTTAATTTTATAATTTTTGTCCACACCGAACAGATTCTTTTTCTAAATGGCGGGGAGCTTCTTCGAGCTTCCCTCTTGAGTTTTATATATATCTCAAGTTCAGACTATCGCACCCTCATTATTAAAAATAATGAGGTTCCTTCATTTAGTCGTTCACGCTACCTTTACGCTTGCGCCTTGTTAGCCATAGTCACTGCTTAAACCATGGTACTCCAAGTCAATTAGAAGGAATTATTTCAATGCGGTTTATGAATTATGCCGCAAGGCCCCAGTGATGTTTAGGGATTTGTTCAGTATTGATTGAATAGTTACACTCATAACGCTCAATGAATTTATCCATAGTCGCGCGCATAGTATCGAAGATTTTGCGACCAAAATCATATGCTTCATCTTTATAATAGGTATTTTCAAATTCATCGTGGTAAGTATAACCAAATTTTTTCATTGTTTCATAAATACCAATGAAACCTACTGTGTTATATAAATGTTCAAAATCTACCAAACCATTACTAAAATTAGGTAATAATCCTTTTTCAACATTTCTTTCAATAATATGTCTTACACAATCAAGAGCTTGGAGGTTGAGCCATACTCTTTCTTGTAATTTCTCTAAATACTCTTCTTCGCTATTGGTATCCAAAGCCAAGCGAGCAAGATTTACTGTGTTTACTTTTACCGAACCTACTTTAAGTGCGGTGCCACCTACTGAGTTGAAATAACCTAGGTCGCGGATGTCTGACTTGAGACGGCAGCAGTTTGACAATGAGTTAACTGAATCGTCTACGAACAAATTGCTATCAGACCACTTAAGGTTGTGTTTGATTGCCCAGTGGGCGAATTCTTGATCTACGAAATCTCCATTTTGATACAACAAAGAAATTGTACTTACAGGGAAGGTAAACATATTCTCTGAACGAATATCACTCATTTCTTCCATATATATCTTTTGGAATTCTATAATTTCTTCTTCATAGTCAATCATAAATGTACCATCTGGGAATTCCTTACCTCCGAATAATGCTTCGAAGTATGGACGGTCAAATACTGATGTATTAGTGAAAGCTGATTGCTGACCATCACGCACATATGGTTGATTTACTGCATAAATGAAACGCTGGAAGTTTTGACGAGCATATGATTCTTCACTGTGTGAAGTTTTAATACCAAGGTAATCGCTCTCTACATCTTTCTTCCAATAGTAGAACATATATGGGATGAGGTTAGGTAGTCCTACCGCACCTGATGAACGATTTGAGGCATAACCAATATATTCTTTTACAAAGTCTACAAAGGTGATAAGATGTTGCGCGGGGCGAGCATTGAAGCCATCGCCGATAAAGAACAAGCCTTTTTCAGCTAAGTCTTGGAGATCATATGCGAAACAATAGTGTTTGAATGTTGAAGTGTCCGAGTCGTGCATGTATGACTCGCCAGTCCATTCTGCTTCAAGCCAAGCATTTGCGGCTTTGAATCCAAACTTCTTCTGCATTTCATAATATATTTTATTAAATGCCAATAGCTTTCTATGTGGCTTAGGCATTTCTGATAATAGTGTTACTATATCTTTGTGATTAACATTGCTGTTGCCGTCAATGGAGGCATCAGCCACGGTGTCTTCGTCTA
The DNA here is from genome assembly GCA_964634685.1 of uncultured Anaeroplasmatales bacterium. Classification (GTDB taxonomy): domain Bacteria; phylum Bacillota_I; class Bacilli_A; order Acholeplasmatales; family JAEDCM01; genus CAZWLD01. The sequence continues at coordinate 13,110 of CAZWLD010000037.1, read as the reverse complement.
TGAAGTTATCTATAAAATCTACGTGGCTCAGCTGTTTATCACCAAATCCGTTGATGTATGCCATATCCTCGCCGTAGGTATCTTGCATGCGATTGTAGGCGGTTGTGAAGTTTTTGCCGAGAGGAATTTTTACATTCATTTCTTCTCTGCCTCTATTTCACGAATAAATGCGATAGCGCCATTAAAGTCAAGCAATGTGCCATCATCAAGTTGTAAGTATGGAAGTGATTTGATACCTAATGCCTGCATCTCTTCCATATTGTCATTAATTGTATAATCGATCTCAGCTTTTGTGAGTTTAAGTTTTAATACCTTGCATCTTGGGCAAGTGCTACTACTATACAAAATCATGTTTCTCAATTCTCCTTTTTCTACTAAATATAGTGTGGGCATGAGTCGCGCCCACACTATATATGGGTTCTGTAGGAAGTTATTTAATTACCTTTGGCCTTCCGTCACCATCATTCCAGAATTCGATATAATCACTACCCATAAGCGGGAATATGTCGTCGTGGCGGAAGTCAAATTCGTCGGTTCCATAACGTCGGATTATTTCCGCAACATTCGGGTCTTCTTCTCTATTAAGCTAGCGTATTAAACGAGTTTTATCTGATGCTTTTATATAACATATAGTTAATTCTATATCATCGTGTGCGGCCAGCTACTTGAGCCCAGTAGGATTAAATACTCCTATATTAATGCGGTCTGGGTCTAAATCCTCATAGCGCGTTCCATAGTGCCACCCATTGAAACTAGCGGTCTCCAGAAAGCGTGCGGCCGCAAATTCTTTTTCCGAGAGGAAGTGGTAATCCACTCCCTCTATTTCATAGTCTCTTTTGGGACGTGTAGTAGAAGATACTATAAAGTGCATTGTATTAAGATTTTCTTTAATAAGTTTTTTAGCATAATAATCTTTACCTGCTCCACTCTTACCTACAAGCGCAACAATTTTAATTTTCTCCATTCTCTTCATAACCTCCTTGATATCTTTCAGTTTGTAAAGCTATTTCACCATTTGGGAAAACTTCAGTAATTTTCATTACTGTATGCTTCATTCCAGAGGCGGCGTATTTTTTAGCAATAAATTGATCCCCACTACGAATTCCCTGTATTAAAATATGGTTACCGCGAGTAAACCAACTCTTTTCAATAATCTTTTTTGTACCATCTTCTTGTTTTTCGCTAATCTGACGATCATAAAGCGCAAAAGCCTCTTTGTGTAACTTAGCAGTTACAACACCAGTAGGAGTTAATAATGTAACAGTTCCTTTTGATTTATCTTTAGCAATACAAGTACCACAAATCTTTGTTAGTTTAAATATTTTAATTTCTTTACCGCCTTTGAAAAAACTTCTTTCTACCACTGGCTCTTCTGGCAAATTAAAATAATCAACAAAGCCATATTTTAATTGATCTAAATGAGCTAACTCATGATCGTGATGATAGAAACATAATACTTCCATTTCCCAAGACGATAAATTTCCTTTAGCATATTTGTCCCATTCATCTTTAAAGATAAGAGTATTTAATTCTTTTAAAATCTTTTCTTTATCTTTTGCTAACCAGTTTCTAAAAATATCCATATATTTTTGATATACTTTATCCCAATCTTTTTGTCTTACGAACCAAGCAAGATTGTCTGTTATTATAATTTCATCTAATCCTAGTTCTTGCATAAAGTCAATTGCTCTTGCATCTAAAGTATAATAATCTTTGTAAGCGGATTTGTCTGCCTTTGTAATTGCTTTTAAATATCTGTTAAATTCATATACTCTACGAGCTAATATAAATTCATCAGTATTATTTGGCACTAAACCGTATTTCATAAGACTTGGTATATTTTGTAAGGTTAATCTTTGTTTTTTGTCACACACTTCCCATAAATACCAAGCCATACACATTTTTCTATCCATCATAGAATCAAAAGCTCCAGCTTTTATTAATGATATCATAGAGGATTTCTTTGGTTTTACTTTGTTTAAAAAATCTCGAGGTGAACTATATGGACGATTAGCAATTGCGGCCGCAATTACATCATCACCTACGTTTAAAAGACCTCGTAAGCCAAAAAGTATTTTATTATTATCCACATCTGGAAAAAATGTATATTGTGATGTGTTGATATCAGGCGGCGTAATATTAATACCTTCAGCGCGCATCTTGCCAATTGCGGTAGCGATTTTATCATAGTTATTAGATCTACGCTTTTTCTTTTTTGTTTTACGGTCCTCTGCATCCTCATATTCAAATTCTGTAAAATCTTCTGATTCATAAATATCTACTACCTCTGCTTCTTCTTCATCTTCTGCGCCACCACTATCTGTGATTAAACATGCGCAGTTCCAGAATATTGTTGGCCAACGATATGCCAAATTCATTTCCTGCAATCCAACAAGCGAATAAGCTAAAGTATGTGACGCATTCTTTACTACACTTATTTTCATAAGCCCAATATACATTGGTTGTAGTCTGGACTATACAATCATCCCTCGTAAAGGGCGTCGTTATTATAGTCTCTGAACATCTTTCGTAAAAAAGTATATTTCCTTGACATTCCAAATGGTTTGTCATAAGATAAAGCAATTAATTTATTAATGTTAGATAAATTCGCAGTTTCAACTCTATATAAATTATTTCTATCAATTGAAATACGAATATCTTTCATAAACATTTTATTTTCCAAAACATTTATTATCCAATTAGCAAAATCTAAAGACTTTGTAATAATATAAAAACTTGGAGCTCCGTAACTAGTAGCAAATACACATCCATCACCATCAATAATACCACGAATAATATAAGGAATAAACTTTTCTTCTTCCTATAACAGTTGTGGTGGTTGCAGCGTATAGGTTTTATTTGAAACAACCCCAAAACGAGCTAAATCATTAATTAATTTAGCGTCTGATAAAATTAAACGATGACGTTTTTGTTTCCCATTAATTGCTTTATTACCAGAGGAAGGAACGTAAGTGTGATAGTCTTTGCCAATTGTTTTAGATAAAAAAGCAACACAATCTTCATCTACCAAATCTATACCAGCTTCTCTCTCTCTTACTATATATCCATCTGTTAAAAGCAAACCTAAAAAATAAGCATCAAATTCAGAATCGATTTTTTCCATTTCATAACTATAGGTTTTTCTATTAGCTTTTGCTTTTTCGATGATATCTTTATATTCATTTGGATAATGTTTTTTTACTTTATCTGTAATTGATTTTTTAGTAGCAAAACCATATTTAGTCATTAAAGACTAAACACTTGCTCCATTTAAATATTCTTGAACTAATTGAAGTTCTTGTTCTTTTGAAAGTTTTTGATATCCCATGGTATGAGACCTCCTTAATCATAATATTCTTTTTCTATATATCATGATTATTCTTTCAACTAAATTATACTTTTTTGGCCGAAATTTTGCTGCGGATTACCCAATCCTTAATGATTTTACCATACCTTGGTCATTACCCTCGCCGCACTTAATATTTCTATAAGTGTTTGGTTATTAAGGCTCTTAGGGACTTCCCGCAATTTAAACGATTTTTAACTATATGTTGCCATATAGGGATTCAATTTATCTAAATCCATACCCACGGCTCGTCGCCACTAATACATTCCATACATAATTACATAGATTGCGGCTAAGATTTTTCTCTTTAGCATTTTCAAAATACTCTTTTGTTAATTGTTCATATTCTGCTGGGTTTTTTTTCGCAATGGACTTACGAAGACGGTCTGCCCAGCCCAGATTAAAACCACCACATTCGGGCAACTGAACTAATGACATAAACTTTTCTTGAGATTCGCAAATACCATATGAGGATTTCAGAAGCGGTTCTAATAATTTCATTTCTTTTTCTGTTAAACCATATCTATCCATTTCATCATACCATAAATCAATATTCTCTTTAAATCGAGCATATTTGTTTAACGGTTGTTCTGCATTCTTCTCTTGAGCCATAAGTCGGATAACCGAGTTTAATACGGCCAAGTCATCTACTGACTCTGGTTTTGTCAAAGCAATACCTTGAATACCACTTTGTTTTTCCATTTGAAACAATGCTTGTATCTCGTGATTCCAAACCATTTCCCACATATCTGGGGCTTCACGCTCAAGATTGTATATACCTAAATATTTTTCATATGTTTCTCTCAATGTTGGGTATCTATCAATGTACCCTTGATCACACAATAAGTCTAGACACACATGCATTTTATCCAACGCTTCAATTGAGAGCAAATCAATTTTAATAAGCGTGTTATTTCCTTTGTTTCCAAAGGCACTGACTATCTCTTACTGCGGCAGCCGGTCCTGAGACCGGTTAAGCGACCGCCGCAGAACACTATTTCGAATGACGTATCAATAGTCACCCTACTCCCAGTCTCACCCGGGATAGTCGATACGCACAAAAGATTAAAGTAAATGTTTCCAAGTTTTTTTGTTTATTATATCTCTAATAGAAGTTGCTGAGACTTGGGAATAAAGTTTATATAATTCTGAATTTGTAATACCTTCTTCATGTTTTTTACGAATGTCCAAAACCTGTTCTTCTGTTAATATCGCCTTTGGGTTTTTTATTCCAATCGATTTCTTAGAATGTTTTAGCTTATTTTCTTTTGTAAAAATTTCTGGCATTACTAATTTATAAGTTAGTCCAGTATATAAGCGCCAAAAGCTTGCTTCGGTATATCTATCTTTATAATCTTCATAAACTTCTTTCCAATGCTCTCCATTTTTATATCGAGTTCTTATATCTATAATTTCATCATATTCTAATTTACCACCAGAAAACTAAGCAGAAAATTGAATATTATTTGGATATTCTTCTACAGCAGGTATTAAATTTTTATAAGTTTGATGCTTATAACATTTTTTAAAAGCTTCGTAACTAATTTTATCACAAAACTCTTCATATAAAACATACATAGGCAAATTGCGATGATCTTTGATGTATTGGGCCTCTTCTTCTGTAAGTAAAGCCTTTCCGTTGTCAACGCCTTCGTGTATTCTATTTTCTATGTTATATTGCCCTCCGGCCGCAACATTATATCCTTTTGGAACTCGTGTATCTAAAAATTGAATTAATTCTATTTCTTTAGAGCTTGCTTCTTCAATAGATAAATTTGAAAATAAAATTTTAAACTCAAAATTATCTTTGCCATATTTTTTAATAGCCTAAGCTATCGCCATAGTTGGATCATTATTACATTTGTGATTTTCCCAACGTTTCTTTGGATTGTTAGTTATTCCAATATATTTTTTATCATTTACTTTATTTGTAATCTAATATACATACATTTTACAAAACTCCTTTATATTTATTTCATTTGAAAGTCAATTTTGATTAACCCTCTAATAAATATGGAATTTCATTCAATTACTTTAATCTTTTTTGGCCCGGGATTACCATAGGCGAACCCTTAGGCTTCCCCGGTGCTGTATAGGAATTATTTGCTTATGGTTTTAACCCGCCTATACAACATCACTGATAAGTGATTAAGTGTTTATGAGCCTTTAACCTATCGGTTGACTCACATCTTCACAATCGTGGAGGTCGAACTGGGTTACGATATCCCCATTCGGCACTTTCATCATTGCGGTTGACTCGGTGAATGGTTCATCAACGAAGATTACACCACCTGCGTGCTCACCTACTCGGCAGATAAGACCTTCGATCTTTTGTGCTACTTGCCAAAGCTCTGGATACTGATTCATCTGTTGTATGAACAAAGGTATCGCCGCATACTCGTCATCACCATAATAACATTGTGATAATGTTCTTACTTTACCGCGGTCTGCAGGAATGAGAGACGAGATATATAGTGACACGTCGTTGTCTATACCAAGACCTCTGGCCGCAGTTTGTATAGCAGATTTACTACCTTCTGTACCGAAAGTCACAACATTAGATACTCTATCATTACCATACTTTCTTCTCAACTCCTGGAGTACTCGCGCACGCTTACCGCCCTCTATATCGGTATCAATATCAAGTACGGATACACGGTCGGGATTAAGGAAACGCCAAGCAAAAGTATTGGTGCTCTCCCATAATGGATTAATTTGTATTAGGTCTAGTATATATAATAAATAAAATCCTACACCTGAACCACGACCCGGTCCTACGAGACTTCCCGCCTCCCAACAGGTATCCAAGATACCACGAAGGTTAAGAAAGTAAGCTGACCAATGTGCTTTATTTACCTCTGATGATACCCAAGTCATTTTTAAATTTTCATTTAATTCATCATATGACTCTTGGTATTGTAATCGTTCATCATTTTTTAATTTGTGTATGATTAAATCTGCCATTGTTTTATCGCCATAAAAATCAGAGTTTAAAAATTTATTAAGATAAGGGATTTTACCTATCCAATGGCGATATTCTAGGGTTGTATGAGTTGGCATCTCGCCCCAATCAAGCGATGGGATTTTCAAAGATTTCAATAATGAGAAATCCTCACACATATCTTTTATTTTTTCAATATTCTGATAAGCTGTATTGAGCTGTTGTTTAGTAAAATATTGGAAGTATGATTCTAATTCCATTGTATCCATTAAATATGTCGTAGCATAGAAAGAATCAACTTCTCTGTCACCATCCTGAGCATTTAAAAACGCTTTGTGTATTGGTGCGTCTTCTTTTTTAAGATAGTGACTATCTGTTGTTATGATATATGGAATACCTGTTAATTCTGATAAGTTAAATAATTCTCTATTAGCACATTCCTGTTCATCATTCGCTGATGGTTGCATCTCTAAATAAAAATTACCCTTACCAAATATACCTTCCATTTGTTGAACCCAGTTAATTATCTGTTGATAAAATTGGTCGTTGCGGCCGCCGCGTACCCACTGCAATAGTTTGGTGTCAAGGAAACCACCAAGACAGGCCGTTGAACCTATTACATGACCAGGATTCTTACCTATAATATCTAACAAGTCCTGATAGTAAGTCGGTACACGACGCATCTTACCTTGGGTTACGTAAGAGCGCATCCAAGCTCGTGTCGACAATTCTCTTATTTGTTTGTGTCCTTCGGCATTTTTAGCATATAAACAAAAATGATAGTATTTATCCGAAGTCCTATCAAAATTTTCACCATTTAATCCATCTCTACATAAATAAATTTCATTACCTCTAATTAGTTTTAGGTTTGGATATTTTTCTTTTATTTTAGCATATTCTTTTTCTAATTTCACAGCATTAGAAATTGTTTCGTGTTCTGTTATACCGACAACAGAATGTCCAAGCTGACCAGCATATTCTAACATTTCTTTGGTTCTTATGATACTATCTCTAAGTCTTAAATTAGAAAATTCACTGTGATTGTGTAAACTACCTGGAAAGTTCAATTTGTTTCCTCCTCTAAATATTTCCAATGATAACCTGCTGAATTACCCTGTACCCTTGCCGCTCTACATATGTTGCTTTTGTCTTTTAACCCTATGGCTTTCGCAGCTGCGGCCGCAGATTCATAAACCTGTAACAATTCTTTCGTGTTTTTATCATATTGGCCTATTCTTTTTTTTGGGCGTCCAGCATCTTTCTTGTTATTGAACTTATTTACCCATTCAGAAATTGGTCTATTGTCATTAACCAATTTCCACAAATATCCATAAGCACTAATTTGTTCTTGCCGACAAACAGCGCTAATAGCAGTTTGGTTATAATTATTGATACGAGCACATTCACTTGCTGATGGCCATGACTTAAGCAATTCACCCCATAATGTATATTGATATATCGGTTGTCCCTGTCGCAAAGAAGAATTTAAACTTATTCTTTTTTTAATTTCTTCTTCACTAATTCCTAAACCTCTCAATCTCTTACTTACAACACTTTTGCCACAGCCCAAACGAGCTGCTATTTGATTGATACCCAACCCTTCATCCCAAGCGCTTTTGATTTCTTCTGATGAATGTAATAAACCTCCAGAACCCTCTAATACTAAATTATACCCCATTTTTTTGTCTGTAGAATTATATAATTTAATATAATAGCTTTCTCTTTCATATCTTATATCATCCGAACACTCTTCCAACAATTCTATCTTAAAATTATCAATACCATATTTTCTCATGGCACCATGTATTGGATAAGTAAAACCATGTCCTTCTTTCAAGGTTTCGTGTTTATGCTCGTTCCATCTAACATTAATACTACGAATAGTCTCACCAATATAGACCTTGTTGTTAATTAAGTTTGTAATTTTATATATCTAAGCCATTTCTCTCACTCCTTTTTATTTTTATCACTTTGAGTTCTATATTATATGAATAAAGTGATAAATTCTTTGAAAGAACTTGACCAAATTCTTATGTATTTATTATACCATAATTTTTAAATAAAATCAACCCTAAGCGCCGAAGCGTTAGGGTTGGACCACTAGATATTTAACCTTGAAATAAATTTAATTTTAATAAAATAGAAGCAATGATTGTTGGAATTAAATATTGAAAACTTAATTTTAAACCTTTTAAAATTATTTTCCAAATTTTTTTTAATTATTTTTTTACAAAGATATTTGAGACCCTCCCAATTTAATTTATTTGTTCTATATTTTGGTTGTCCATATTCATCATTTTTATATATAAACAAACATTCCAATAAAGTGGGTTCTTTCATATCAATACTCCTTACTTCTTCTTATCCAGTATAATTTAGGTGCGGCCGCCGGCTCCTTCTTATTCCATACTAACCATGTGTAACCTTGAGCGGAACTTCCAGTAGGTTTAATACCATCCTTCCAGCATTGTATTCTATCAACATACTGATAGATTGCTGTTGGTGGATTGTCTTTAAATATATTCTCATAACGACTAGCACCCTCTAACACCTGCATTCTACAAAGTACTATAAGTTTGTCTTGTGCTATTTCTAAAGCACGAATTAAGAATGGCTCAAGTGTAGCATAAGGCGGGTTCATTATAACCACATCAGCCTTATCTATTGGATACTCATCATCTAAAAAGTCAAGACCATATTGTAATTGCCATTTACTTGAGCGAAAATCTCTATCCATAAAATCAGTTCCTTTAAGTGCGGCCGCAGTCTGATTGTGATTATCAAGATATTGTTGTATACCGGCTACCATATGTCCACCGCCCACGCATGGTTCAAGAATGGTTAGGCCAGAGAAATCGTAACCAAGGGTTTCGAGAATATTCAAAACTTCTGTAGTAGGAGTAGCGTAGTAGTCAAGCTCTGCACGCTCTTTGTTATTTTTCTTATAGCCATTCAGTAGGCCATTGTTTGTATATTGTCCCATTATTCTTTTTCCTCTATTTCATCAATTTTTTCTAAAAGAGTTTGTAATACAAAGGCTGCTGTTCCAAATTCTGTGGTTTTACTCATTAAGAAATTGCGAAACTCATCACTCAATACAAAATCTTTTATATTCTGAATGTCTAGTTCTATGTTCATTATTTCTTAGGTACTCCTTCCCATACTATAATAGTTTTTTCTACTGGATATACTTCGTCAGGCTGCATATCATAATAACTTTCTTGCATTTCCGTAGCAGCTTGATAACAATATATTAAGAAATATCTATCACCAACTTTAATTACTCTATCCACTGGAATGTTCCAACGGTCTGGTTCACCATATTCTTCGTCACGAATTTTTATAACTTTATCTTCATCTTCTTCATCAAACAAATCATTTATCCAAAGACGATATAATTCATCTTCTGTAAAACCTTGCTTACTATCGTATTTATCTAAAAATTCTTTAGTTGTCATTTACTTTTCCTACTTTCATAGCATTTTTTTATTTAAACTTTATCGAATTAAAACTAGGCGGGACGAGGCCCTAGTTGCCGCTGTATATAACCAGCGTGCGTGCTCCGTTTTATCAAAAGGAAAATTTTCCTCAAACACAAGCACCTTTTCCCACTGACTACCCTGCGCCTTATGCCCCGTTATTGCATAACCATAATTGAATTCTATGGGTTCTAATGGACGAGCTAATTGATTTTTCCAAATTTTATATGAATCTTCATTTGTTAAAAAGGGTTTACCTTCCTTTAATGCTTGATAGTCTATAATAACATCTTCAAATACACCATCTTCATCAGTAAGTATTTGAGAGTATAATACTGGAACCTCTGGCACTCCATATACAGGAAAGCTTTGTATACCTTTTTCAAATTCTCCAAGGGTTCCAATAGTACCATTAACTAAAGCATTTTCTCCTGAGATATCTAAAACATCCCACTTATTGCGGAGGGCGATTATTTTATCCCCTAACTCTGGCTCAGGGCCTCTATGAGCCGTCTGCCGCATATAATCATTTATTTCTTGTCTTTTTCTATTGGTGGCGCATATAATTTGGTCTGCCCAACTATACATACCATCAACTACTTCATTGGAACTGAGTACTTGAATTTCATTACCCTTAAAATACTGTGGCACTTTCATTTCACGTATGTCCATAGTTAAACGAATTATTTCACTTTCTTCTGCTTGACGCATAATTTCATCAAGGAAGATATGCGGAGTATCTAATACGTGATTATCTGCTTTTTTATCTATTGGAGGAATTTGAAAAGGGTCTCCAAGAGCTATTACATGTTTTTTGTGAGATAATAATAATTCCCACAAATCATTTGGTAACATAGATATCTCGTCTACTACGATAAGACTATAATTACCTTCTAATACTTTTCGTGGTTTAAATACAAATTTACCATTCGGCATACGTTTACTATAATATAATAGTTTATGTGCGGTCATAGCATTGGGGCAACCTTTGTGTCGGAGCACTGATGCTGCTTTCCCAGTAAAGGTTACATAAGCTACGTCTTCTGGTTGAAAGTTCAAGGCCGCTATGATAAATTTAACCAGCGTGGATTTACCAGTACCTACGTTAAGCGTAGCCAGCGATACAGGTCCAAGGTTCTTTGGACTTATATCTGGCTACAGCTATTTTCAAACCCGCTTCTTGTTTATTACTCAATATCAAGTTCTACTTCCTCCATTTCTTTGTTATTTAAATCTTCTATATTCCATAAATTATCGTGTAATTCTTTATGACAATTTGAACAAATTAAAATACATTTTTTACTTTCAGTAACAGCATCCTGTAATTTAAATCTATCGTTACTAATTGTAAAATCTTTTTGTGTTGGATCTAAATGATGAAACTCTAATGCCTTAATACATTTATCATATCCGCATCGCATACATTTGCCTCCACGAGCCTCTTTAAGCTTTGCCAAAAACATTCCTCTTGTTAATTGTATTCCATCTGGCATACAGTTGTAACAGCATTGTCTTTGGTTAGCCATTGCGGTTTTAGGATAAAAGGCCTTGCCGCAAATTGGACAGGTTCTAATTGTGCCTTTATAACTTATATCTTTTGGAGTTCGTTCTCTTTCTGCCCATTTTTGACGACGCATCGCATTCATACACTCATTACTACAATATTTTTTCGTGGTTTTCTAAGCCTCAAACTCTTTACCACAAACAATACATTTAACTATAACCATAATTATATCTCCTTTTATTTTTATTTTTCAATAATATATAAAAATTATTCAACATAAATTCGTTTGATTTGTCCAAAGGATAGTGTCCAACCGCGTATCTAACTAATTTTATTAGTCAATATCACTGTCTAACCAACCTCCTAGTTTTATTACTTCTGGATCTATATAAAATGGATTATCATCTTCTCTTATTAGCTTTACGGGTTTCTCTGGAGCATCAGTATTTATAGCAAATATAGTATTTCTATCTCTATCATCAATAGCAATACCGTAATTATTATAACCAGTAGTCCAACTATATTTACCATTTGTTTGAGTCTGTGTGCCCTCTGCGTGGCTATAATGCCCTATTTCACTATTACCATTACCACCGAGTATTGCGTAACTATCTGCCAGACCTTCTGGGTAACCACCTAAGCCTATCATTGTCTTCATGGCTTGGGCAAGGGCGGCCGCAAATGATGAGGCCGAAATACCTAATTGAGAAACTGCTTCTTTTAAATTTTCTACACTTCCCGCAAATGTTATATCATAATCAGAATTTGCCATACAAATTCACTCCTTATCTTTTTCTCTCTATTATATTATAACAAAAATTATGTAAAAAGTCAACTTAATGATTTTTAGGGTAAAAAATTCTAAAAGCATTTTTTATTTGGCAGGACGATTGTATCACCATTCTCGCTACGATTTGGGAGTAAAATAAGAAATAGCCTGTGTAAATATTTAATTTACACAGGCTTAAAATTATTTATTCATAAAATAATTATATGCTATTCTCGCATATCCTTGTCTTTTTGCTCTATACTGCGAAGCACAACGTTCATAATTTGAAGCAAAGCAAAAAGCAATACTTTCTGGTGTTTCATTACCACTAGTATTCATTATTCTATTTAATATACTTGAGCTTATTTGCTGACATGTATTATTGGTTCCAAACAATTCATCCCTCATAAAAATCAATTGCTGTTCTATAGTTGGATATGAGCCATAACGACTTTTAACGGTAGAGCGTCTACCGCCAGTCCATTGTATTAGACCATATCCGCAACCACCATTTGAATTCCAGTCGCTTAGGTTCAAAGTACCTCCACCTATTTCTGCCATCATATTTCCTATAATACCAGCACAGGTTTCAGGTGTCCAACCCCAAGAAATCATCGTATTCCAAATTAACTGTGCTTCTGGATATTCTCCAGTAGGAAGAGTAATTGAAGATGCGGCCGTAGAATTTTGTACGGGTTGGGATTTTGGCATAAGTTCTGATATTTTAGCTTGAACTTTTTCATAACTATATCCGGCTTCGGTAAGTCTGGTTTTACGTTCTTCACCACTACCCCAATTTCCGTTTATTACTTGTTTTGCAATTTCTTCTATAGATAATAATTCTATTTTTGGCTCTTCTTCAATTAGTTCTTCTTTTATTGTTTCTTCAATGACAGACTCTTCTACCGCACTAGGCGGGAGTGGATCTATATCTTCCACAGTAGTTGTTGGTTCTACTTTTGTTTCTGGTTTAACTGCGTCGACTATAAAAATAGTAGCAGTTACGATTATAATTATACTCAGCGCAATGAGTAAGGTTAGTTTCTTCTTATTCATAATAATTCATTTCCT
>CAZWLD010000036.1:0-23199 GCA_964634685.1 uncultured Anaeroplasmatales bacterium | reverse complement strand
GTAAGCGTTTAAAATAAAACGCATTGAATAATACCTCTATGAAATCTTATAATTAAGATAACAGGAGGTATTTTTTTATGAGTTACAGTGAGTCTGAAAGAAAGAAAATAATTGAGGAATATGATCATAAAGTTAATATTGATGCTTATGTTCTCAGTAAAGGCATATCCAGGTCTTCCTATTATAAGTGGTTGAAAAAATATGGTAATAGTTCATCATCAAATAAGGTTACTCCTATTGACATTACTAGTGAGATTAAGAATACAGTGGAATCATCATCAATCTGTATCCAAACAAATGGCACTACTGTTATTGTGGATGAAGATTATAATGAAGAATTGTTATTAAGAATCATAAGGAGCTTAAAAAAGCTATGATTGATTTATCAAAGGTAAATAAAATATATTTAATTACGGGACCAACTGATTTAAGAATGGGCATAGATGGATATGCAACAATAGTTCAACTGCTATTCAAAAATAATCCTTTTGATGGATCATTATATATGTTTTGTAATAAGCATCATAATAAGATTAAAATATTGCATTTTGAGGATAGTGGATTTTGGCTATATTATAAAAGGATAGAGACAGGAACTATCAAATGGCCTAAGGATGAAACTGAAATAAAGCAAATAGATTTCAGGCAATTTAGATGGCTTCTTGAGGGCTTGAAAATCGAACAAAAAGCTTTAAAAAACTGCGTAGCTACAAGCATAATTTAATATTGAAAATAGAGAACGTTAACTTAATGAAAACACCTTGATTTTATGGTAAAATTAATTTGTATTTGAAGGATATTTTACTAAAAATTGGAGGTGCTTTTTTATATGGATAATATGAATTTTACAAAAGAACAAAAAGAATATATTGAAGCACTTTTAAAGACTAATAAAGAGCTAGTGAATCAAAATAAAGAGTTGGCAAATAGCAATGAAGAAAATAAAAATAGGGCCTTAAAAGCTGAAGCTTTGGTAGAGGCACAAAAATTTGAAATACAATATTTAAAAGCTGAGGTTGCATATTTACAAGATAAAAAATATGGAAAATCCAAAGATGATGTCGACTTAAATAAATACCCTGATTTGTTTAATTATGAAACATTCAATGAAGCTGAAGAGAACGCTGATGAATCTGTAGTGGATCCTAAAGAATTTACTGATGAGGAAATTGAGGTTACATTTAAGGCTAGGGGAGCTAAAAAGAAAAATCTAATAAATAGAATGCAAAATATTGAAACAGTAAGAATTATTCATGATTTATCTGATGAAGAAAAGACATGTCCTGAGTGTGGCAATGAATTAGTTTCAATGGGTTCAACAATATCAAAGAAAATAAAATATATATCAGCCAAAATAAAAATTGAGGAACATGAATATAAAACATATAAGTGCCTTAATTGTAGTGATGATAAAGCTAGCATTGTCAAACCTAAATACGATTTAGCTTTTCCTAAATCAATGGCAGATACAACGTTGGTAAGCCATATAATTATGGAAAAATATTATAAGAGTGTTCCTTTATATAGGCAAGAAAAGCTATTTGAACAATTTGGGATACCTTTAACAAGAATTAATATGTCAAATTGGATAATGGAAGCTGGAAGATATTTAAAACCAATATTTGATAAAATGCATAAAGATATATTAAAATTAGAGATAATCCTTGGAGATGAAACGCCAAGTAAGGTTATAGAATCTAGGAAAGAAACTAGTTATATTTGGATGTTAAATTCATGTAAATATGATAAACAAATATACTTGTACTTCGCAAAGGATTCGAGGGAGCATCATCACTTAACAGACATATTAAAGGGATATAAATGTAAATATTTCCAAAGTGATGCATATCAAGCATATGATAAACTTGAAGGAGTAACAAATGTGTATTGTTTAGCCCATGCGAGAAGAAAATTCACTGATATATTAAAAATATCAAAGAATGAATCTCAATATAGGTTAACAAATACATATTGTGCGACCGCAATTGATTATTGTAATAAGCTATATAAAATTGAGGATAAGCTTAAAGGAAAATCAATTGAGGAAATATATCAAGGAAGACAACAATTATCTTTACCAATTATCAAAGAATTTAAAGAATGGCTAGACAGTGTAGTAGGTATATTCCCAGCTAAATCAAAAATGGGCGAGGCTATCTCATATTTACATAATAATTATGAGAATCTTACTAATTATACTCTAGATGGAAGGTTAGCTATTGATAATAACAAAAGCGAAAGAATGGCTAAAAATTATAAAATTGGTAAAAAAATTGGTTATTCTCCTTTAGCGAATTAGGGGCCGATACAAGTGCAATGATATATTCAATCATTGAAACAGCAAAGGCAAACAACCTAAAAATATATGAATACTTAATTCATGTATTTACAACATTAGCTAAATATGATGAATATAGTGATGAATTAATTGAGTCGCTATTACCATATTCTGCTAATCTACCAAAATATTTAATATTAAATTAAAAAGCTCTAAAATAGAGCTCTTTAGTGCTACCTTGATATGGATTACTCTATATTAAGGTCTTTTTATTATACGTCTCATATTATACGCTTACATTCAATCAGAAGTAACTTTTGGTATCCTTAAAGAAGATAGAAAATATAAAAGAATAGTAAGAAAAGGCTTAAAAGCAGTAAATCTAGAAATTTTTATGGTTTCTTGCGGTTATAATCTAATGAAATACCACAATAAAAAACATAGAACAGATCTGTGTTGCTAAAAAATTGAGTATTTTTTTTGAAAACCTAAAGGTTTTCCCTTTTAAGCGCGCCTAAAAGCGTTTTTTTTTACCTTTATTCAAGAATTATTTTCCAATATTAATAAGCCAAAAAGAAAAGGAGCAGTTTGCTCCTAAACCTCATTACTGAAATTTATTTTTTTACAGCTCCTTTTTTCACATCTTTTTCACAATTAAAAAAGCGCCCTTTGTTGACTTTATTAGATAATAATTATATAATAAAGTTGGATGTAAGCGGTTAACATTTTTAAATACTGAATACCTTACATAATATTTGAAAGAATAAGAAGAGAGAAGGAATTTTTATGAAATATTCCAAAATATGCCCTTATTGTGGCCAAGTGAATCAAGCATCCGCGACAGTTTGTAAAAACTGCTATGAATCTTTAGCGGCGATTATGCCATCAATTGAGGTTGAGGAAGTAAAAAATAAATATTATAAAAAATGTCCTGTTTGTGGAGAAAAAAATTATCTTGAATATAAAAATCAAATTATTAAAACCTGTCAGCTTTGCTTTTTTGATCGTATTGACGCTTGCGAAAGCTTGATGGATGAGGAAAAAAAGGATGATTATGTTAAGCCTTTATCGAAGGAAGAAATTATTAAAACAACAAATCCAAGTCAATTAAAGACTAGGGTTAAACGTTTAGCCTTGCGTTCTTTATCAGACTATCATGTTGTTAATATTCCGGACCGTGAAGGAATTATCGGCCGTTATGGCACCATAGATTCAGCTTATTTTAAAGGAATTGATCATATTAGCGGAAACCATTTGTTGTTTTATTATGACAAGGGTGAGTGCACAATTGAGGATTTGAATAGCACAAACGGAACTTGTCTAAATGGAGTAAAATGTAAACCAACCGTTAAATATAAAATCCAAAAGGGAGATCAAATTCAGATTTCGACTTTATGCTTTGAGGTAATTGAAATGTAATAGTGAGGTGATTGTTTATGTATCATATAGCAGGGGCAACTCATGTTGGGACGGTAAAGCCCAAAAATGAGGATCATATTTTAATAAATGGAAAAATCTTAAATAGTGGGTATGTTGAGGTTGATGCGCCCAAGGTTTTAGCTTGCGTTTGTGATGGTGTTAGTGGTGAGCAAGGAGGAGAGATTGCATCCCGAATTGTCTTAGAAACATTACAGAAGGCAAAGGATAAGCCAATTGATGGCGATGTTATCCGCAATCATTTAAAGGAAGCTCACACCATTCTACGCTCAGAAAAAAAATATCCATATATGGCCACAACCGCCGCTGGTATTTTTTTAGATGATGAAACGAGTGTTGCCTTTAATGTTGGCGATTCAAAGGTTTATTTATATAAATTTGGAGCCCTCCGTCAAATTTCTGTTGATCATACAACATCACAAGAATTATTACGTCAAGGAATTCAAAATAATGTTAATCCTCACCAGCTTTCAAGGTTTTTAGGGGGAAAGGATAATTTTTCTGAGCCGGAAATCAAGGAAGCAGGAAAGCTAAAGGGTTCGGCGAATTATCTATTGCTATGCAGTGATGGCTTAACAGATTTTGTGAAGCTAGAGTTCATAGAAAAGGTTTTAGAAGCTCCTAAAACGTTATTAGAAAAAACAAAAACGCTAATAGCACTTGCAATTAAATGTAAAACAACGGATAATGTAAGTGTCATATTAATCGAGTGGAAAGAGGACAATAAAGATGAGTGATTATGTAAAAACACGCATCGTCAAGGATAATCAAGCGGTCGACGAAACAGTATATAATATTGTCGACACCAAGCAGCCGATGATAGGGTCGAAGGGAATGTTTTATCGTATTCAGGGTACAATGAATGTTCCTTCCGGTGAGGCCACCCTTTATCGTGTCACTGACGATCAAAATAATGTTTTCCTAGCGAAGCATTATCGTATGAAAATTAAAGAAGAAACAAGAGAAAAAATGCTAAATTTCTTAACTAACCTTAAGAAGGATAGCAATGTCATGCCTATCTTAGATCACGGTGAATATTTTAATACACCATTTGATATTTTGCCATATTATCCGGATAAGGATTTATCGCAAAAGGGACCAATGGATATTAATTTCATCAAAAATATCTTTTTACCAAGTATGAATAGCGCTTTAAATGAGATTCATGCGGCGGGGATTGTTCATCGTGATATTAAGCCCGAGAACCTTTTTTACATTGTTGATGAACAAAAGGTTGTGATTGGTGACTTTGGTATCGCCTCAAACTTGAATACCGGATCTAATTTTAAGAGCACCGAAATTGGTCGAGGAACGGTTGGTTATCTCGCACCAGAGGTTAAGAATAATAATGTTCATATTAAAACAGATTACTATGCTTTGGGTGTTACGATTGTATGCTTAGTTGAGGGTCACTATATTTTCCGTGATATGGATGAGCCAGCTATTTATAAAAGTATTTCCTCAAATGCCTTTTCGAACAGTATTAAGGACCGAAGACTTCGTCAATTAGTCCGCGGATTAACCATCGCAGATATCAACGTTCGTTTTGATGGAAGAGAAGTAGATGCCTATATTTATAATAAGCCATTTAAGGTTTTACCTGAGGTTGATTCATCACGCGAGGCCAAGATTAATAAGCCATATCAATTTGATAATCAAGCTTATTTTGATGTTGAAGCGTTAGCTCAAGCGATGAGCCAAAATTGGGATTCAGCTTTAGAGCATTTAAAAAGAGGCTTAATTGAGCGTCATTTTGTGGATATTGACCCAGATTTATATGTTGCTGTTCAAAAGATTTTAGAAGAGGAGCATAACATTGATTGTGCTTTAACAAGAGTTTTATATCGTTTTAATCCGAAAATTGGTATTTGCTATAAGGGACATATTTTTGCGGATTTTAAGGCTATTACCGATGAAATGAAAAAGTCATATCCGGAGATTGATCAGGATTATCGAGTATTCCTAGATGATGGCGTTTTATTGAATTTGGCTCGCGAAAAATATCGTGTTAGTAAATCATTAGATGATGAAATGCTTGTGAAATCCTTAGGAAATATTCAAGATATTGGTAATCGTGATCTTGCTTATTTCTATTTCCTATTGTTTGGATTAGATGAAATGCCACCTATTTACATTGGAGAACAAAGCTTTGAGGATCTTGATGCTTTAGGTAAATATCTGTTGTCGGTTACAAATTCAACAATTGTGACTAGACAAATGGCTCAATCGCCTTGTATTTTAGCTTATCTAGCTTGTTATGTTGGTATCCCAACCGTTGTAAAAATTGTTAGCGATTTGAATATGCGACCTTTCTTTGAGGTTCATCTTCAAATATTAAGTGCCTTAGAGCAAAGAACAAAAATGAATTTCAACCGTATTGCGTATATGGGCTTTGGTCGTTGGCTAGCTGATAATTATACGAACTACAATTATATAGGTAAAGAGGCAAAGGCTATTCAAAAGCGTATTTTTGAGGCACGTTTAGCATTAAAGAATGCAATGGGCTTCAAGCTTCAGGATTTTTCAAAAATTATTGATCAAATGGAAGAGAATGTTCGTGATTTCATTGCTAATTTCAATTACAATATTATCAATAAATCAGTTAAAAAAGGAATTATTGCTAAGCGTAATGAATATTATTTAGCCATCGAATATGAAGGAGAACTATGCTGCCTTGAATACAAGAAATATCGCACAAACATTCGTGATTCCTTAGGCGATGCTCAGGATATCCTCAATAATGAAATCGATAAATGCATGGGTTTAGCAAACCGCAATATCAATCGAATTAACAATATCGTTGAGAGAAATAGTGTTTTACGTCGTAAACGCGAGGAAGAATCAAAGACAGTAAAAATATCAAATATTCGTTTCTTATCCTATATTTTAATTGCTTGTTTAATTAATTCCTTTGCGGTATTATTATATTTTGATTATGTAACAGTTATTGATATTCCAGAAATTAGTAAATATGTCAATTATTCGGTTTATGGAATTGGCATTTTATATGATTTATTCTTCCTTCTTACCTTCTTTAATTGTCTCCATGTCCATCATTTCCTCAAAAAGGAGGATAAATATTATAAGCGATTAGAGGCCTGCCGTAAGGATTTAAATAAGACGCTTGAATATTTTTCAAAATGTCAAAAGGAAATTAAGACTGTTGCTACTAATTTCTTGCGAAATAAACAAATATTTAATCCTAAATTTACAAGATTAGATTATAGTAATACCTTTAATCAATGTGAACAATCCTTAAGCAAGCACCAAAATCTTAAGCTTCCAAGTGCGAAATACAATCATTTTGTGGCGAGAGCTATGTATTTCCTATCAATTGGCGCAAGTACCTATTATGTAATGCTCTTTGTGTTGAATTTGGATTTAGTTAAGAAATATATTGAAGGACCAAAGGCTTTAGGTATTTTTGTTGGCTTAGGAGTTGGATGGATCGTTGGATTCCTAATTACTGGAATAAATCTTTACAAGCTTAACAAAAAGAAGAACAAGGATAATCGAAGAGTTGGTATTTTCCGTTATGCTATTGCGCTAATAATTAGTTGTGTTTTAGCTTTTGCTTTAGTATATGTTCTTACAAAATTCTTATAGTTAATAATTCTAGCTACTATATTAGTAAAAATCCTCCCTTTCTTCAAATTGGAGGATTTTTTAATGCATGATCATTGTAACATATTTTTTTCTATTAATTTTTGGGCTATTTTAACTTTGAAAACGCCTACTATATTGACAAAAATTAAAAAAAAGAATATGATAAAGTAAACAGTTGAAGAAGAGGAGTAATCATCTAATATTTTTAAGAGAGTCTATGGTTGGTGGAAATAGATAAAGAATGGATGATGAAGACACTTTTGATGGCTTAATTGACGTATGTCTGCGTTAAAGACTAAGGGCTAGATACATATCTAGAACTAAGGTGGTACCGCGATTATTTCGTCCTTAGATTGTAAGGACGTTTTTTTTATGGAAGGGTGAAAAATAATGCTTTTTAAAGGTAATTATGAACCAATGCCTGTAATTGATTGTGGTGATTTCTATTTGCGAAGCATTTGCAAGCGTGATGCCAAGGATTTGTTTGAATATGGAAGCGATCCGCAGGTTACAAAATTTTTGTCATGGGGGCCATATGAGGATTTTGATGAAGCTCGTTGGTGTATTGATAAATATTATCTAGATCGTCCTAATCATAAATTGCCGATTGGCTATGCTATCGTCTATAAAGAAAATCAAAAAATGATTGGGGTTATCGATTTTCATACCATCGATCATATGAATGATTGTGGTGAAATCGGCTATTGCCTCAATCGTCATTATCAAAATCGGGGCATTATGACCATTGCCTTAAGAAAAATGATTGGGGTTGGCTTTGATATTCTTAAATTAAACCGCATTGAAATTAAGCATGTGACCGAGAATATAGCTAGTGAACGCGTCATTCAAAAATGTGATTTTCGCTTTGAAGGTATTTTACGAAATAAAGTTTTTGATTTAAAGGCAAACAAATATCGAGATGTTAAAATATACTCAATTCTCAAGGATGAATATTTAAAGGAGGAACTCAAATGGCAATCAGTAAAGTAAAAGGAACCTATGATATAACCGGATTAGAGGCTCAAAAATGGGTTAAGCTCGAAAATCTTTTCCGTTCTGTTTGTAGGCTCTACAATTATCAAGAGGTTAGAACACCAATTATGGAATATCAAGAGCTTTTCCATCGCAGTGTTGGTGATACTAGTGATATGGTGAGCAAGGAAACCTATGATTTTATGGACCGTGGTGATCGAATGGTGACCCTAAGACCAGAAGGAACAGCAGGAATGGCCCGAAGCTATATTGAAAATAAAACTTATGCTAATGGCTTAGTAACGAAGCAATT
Source organism: uncultured Anaeroplasmatales bacterium (assembly GCA_964634685.1). GTDB lineage: Bacteria > Bacillota_I > Bacilli_A > Acholeplasmatales > JAEDCM01 > CAZWLD01. The sequence goes on along the minus strand of CAZWLD010000036.1, from coordinate 14,593 downwards.
TTATATTGGACCAATGTTTCGCTATGAGCGACCACAAAAGGGAAGATATCGTCAATTTTCTCAATTTGGCTGTGAGGCTTATGGATCTAGTGACCCAGCCTTAGATGCGGAAGTAATTTGCTTAGCTAAGACAATTATTGAGGCTTTAGGCTTAAATGGTGTTAAGGTTCGAATTAATACTCTAGGAGATAATGAATCGCGTGATAATTATCGTAAGGCCTTAGTTGATTATTTCACACCCGTTAAAGAGGAATTGTGCTACGACTGTCAAACAAGATTATTAAAGAATCCACTTCGAATCTTAGACTGCAAGGTTGATAAGGATTCAATACATTTTAAAAATGCGCCAATTATGCGTGATTATTTAAATGAAGCTTCAAAGGATCATTTTAATAAGGTTTTAAAATATTTAGCGGAAATGGGAATCGAATATGAAATTGATGATCATTTAGTTCGAGGTCTTGATTATTACACCCACACGATTTTTGAAATTGAAGCTGATATACCGGAATTTGGAGCGCAAAATGTTTTAGGTGGCGGTGGTCGCTACGATAATTTAATTGAATCCCTTGGTGGACCAGAAACGAAGGCGGTTGGCTTTGCTTTTGGTATGGAGCGTCTTTTATTAGCAATTGAAGCGGAAAACAGAAGAATTTCCGTTGAAGATTTTGTTCATTTATTCATTATCGCTTTAGGTGAAGAAGCCAAAGAGGTTGCGACGGGTCTTTTATCAAAGCTTCGTCAAGGCGGATTAATTTGTGATATGGATTATCAAGGACGTAATCTAAAAAGTCAATTTAAGGTGGCAGACCGCTACAACAGTAAATATATTGCCATCCTTGGTGAAGAGGAAATTAAGAATAATGTTATCAATATAAAAAATAAAGAAACAGGAATTCAAGAAACAATTCCTCTTGATGAAATATACCAATACATTGTAAATGATTTAAACAAAGGACATAACTGTCACTGTGGATCTGGCTGCGGATCAAATTGCGGTGGCTGTAAGGAGGAATAAAAATGAATCGTACACATAAAAATGGTGAATTAAGAATTACGGATGTTGGGAAAACCGTTGAGCTTAAGGGTTGGGTTCAAAAGAAACGTAATTTAGGAGGACTTATTTTCGTTGATTTGCGCGATAAAACTGGAATTACGCAATTAATTGTTAATCCCGATAATCCTAATTATCAAGTTGCGGAAGGATTAAAAAATGAATATGTTGTTTATGCGAAGGGACTTGTTTCTGAGCGCTCAAGCAAAAATCCTAATCTTCCAACCGGCGACATTGAGGTTAATGTTACCGAGCTTAAGGTTTTAAATACGGCGATGCAGCCACCAATCATCATCGCTGATAAAACGGATGCCCTTGAGGATACAAGATTAAAATATCGTTATTTAGATTTACGTCGTCCGGTTATGCAAAATTATTTGATTATGAAATCAAAGATTACCAATTGCATTCGTGAATATTTGGTTTCAAAGGAATTTTTAGAGCTTGAGACGCCAATATTAGCTAAATCAACGCCAGAGGGCGCTCGTGATTTCCTTGTGCCTTCTCGTCTTTATGAGGGAGAATTCTATGCTTTGCCGCAGTCTCCTCAAATTTTTAAGCAATTATATATGATTTCAGGCTTTGAAAGATACTTCCAAATTGCTAAATGCTTCCGTGATGAGGATTTGCGAGCTGATCGTCAATTAGAATTTAATCAAATTGATATTGAGACATCCTTTTTAAATGACAGAGAAATCCAAGAAATCGTTGAGGGAATGTTTGTCTATTTATTTAAACAAATTCTCAATATTGATTTACCAACGCCATTTCCTCGAATGACCTATAATGAGGCCCTAAATACCTATGGTAGTGATAAGCCAGATACCCGTTTTGGAATGAAGCTAATTGAATGTAAGGAATTATTCAAAAACGTTGAATTTATGTACAATGAGCCGGCATGCAAGTGCATTGTTGCGAATAATGCTTGTGGATATACCCGTAAACAATTAGATGAATTTACGCGTGTTATGAAGGTAAATCATGCGAAGGGATTAGCATATTTAAAATATCAAAACAATGAGATTACGGGTTCATTTGCGAAATTATTAAGTGATGATGATAAGAAAAATATCGTTAATGAATTACATTTAGTTGATAATGATATGGTTTTTGTTATTTCTGATCGCTTATCCGTTTGTAACCAAGCTTTAGGTGCTCTAAGAAAGCTCATTGCCAAGGATCAAAACTTGTGCAATCCGGATGTTTATAATTTCCTTTGGGTTACCGATTGGCCAATCTTTGAATATAACGAGGATGAAGGAAAATATGAGGTTTCAACCCATCCATTTACTGCACCAAAGCCAGAGTGTGAGGATTTATTATTAACTCATCCTGAGGATTGCTATGCCAATGCTTATGATATTGTTTTAAATGGTTATGAATTAGGTAGCGGTTCTCTTCGTATTTATAATCAAGATTTACAAGCTAAAATGTTTGAGGTTATTGGATTAAGTGAAGAAGAAATTAAGGAACGCTTCGGCTTCTTTGTCGAGGCCTTAAAATATGGTACTCCACCTCATGGCGGAATTGGAATGGGTCTTGAGCGTATTGTTATGCTTATGACTAAGACCGAAAATATCCGTGATGTTATTGCCTTCCCTAAGACCTTAAGTGCTCGTGATTTAATGATGGAATCACCATCATCAGTTGATAAGGTTCAATTAGATGATATCCATATTTCCGTAAAAAAAGAAGCTTAGAACAATGATAGCATTGTTAGTAAATATTCTTGATAAGATTATTGAAAAAGAAATTGCATTTTAAAAAAAAATGTGATATCATATTGTTAATAGGATATTTTTATTCTATTGTCTCTCTTTCTTTACAAAAAGGAAACCCCTCCTCATGGTTTCCTTTTTTCTATATCTACATTTATTAATGAAAATTCAATATTAGAAATGGCTTATCTATTTGGCTTTATTTAAAATCCTTTCGACAAGAGGGCGGATGTTAGTTGAAAAAATGTCGATTTATGGTATAATTTCAATATAGGAGGCGGTTAAATTGAAGTATAAAGGAAAATATGCTTTAAAATTAATCTTAACCCTTATCTTTTTAAGCTGCAGCTTTGTCGCCGTGAGCTATATGATTTCTTTCATCAATTTGAAGAATGTGGAAAGTAATTTATATATTAAGCTTGATGAGGCTAGTTATCAGATTAAGGAAGAACTAAATATTAAAAAATCAAGCCTTGTGACTCTGGGGGCTATTTATGATAAGGATCCTGATTATGAAAATCTTTGTGAATATTATATTTCCCAAGGTTTATTTTCGCATATTGAATTGGTTTCTTCATTTGATGCACCTTTAGATGACAATGCCCTTTATGTTAAAATCAATGATTCGGTTTCAATCAAGGGAGAATTTAGCTTTCCTGAATATTCCTTAGATTTTGGGAAAATATATATTTATGATGATAATAAAAAGGTCTTAAATGGCGAAGGAGATATCGATGAATTTTTAAATAACGCGAAGAAAATTCATGTTTTGCCATTTACAAGCTTCAATGTTATCGGACAGTTTTTTGAAATTGATGATAATTATTACGTTTACAAATCTTTAGATAGTGAACTAAAAATCAATGCGATGTATGTCATTGATACCCAAACAGCCAATAAAGAATTCAATAGTGATTTATCACGAATAAAGCTTATAACGTCTTTACTTGAGATAGCCATTTTTTTGATTATGCTAATTATTTGGTATCGAATGATTAAGCATGATTTATTTATCGCTGATCTCAAAAATAAAGATGAATTAACAGGAATATATAAGCTAAATAAATTTAAAACCATTTTAAACAAACGCTTAAATAATCCTAAATACAATTACACAGTTTATTGCTTTGACATATCTAAATTCCGTTTTATTAATGAAGCTCACGGGAGAGATTTTGGTGATTTGTTATTGCAAAATATTGTTAGTGCAATTAGAAAAAGTCAAAGTCGCAAAACAATTTTTGCTCGAGGAAACAATGATATTTTTTATCTTGCGATTAATGACGTCAAGCCCGATGATATTCAAAAGATTTATGACAATTTAGTTAATGATATAAATAATTTATATATTGATTCAGGTCTTACTGTCATCTTAGATTGTGGTGTCTACATTGTAAATGATGATGAGGATGTTGAGGCAATCATTGACAAAGCTGATATTACAAGAAAAATCTATAAAAATGATGAGCTTACCCATTTTGCAATTTTTGATGAAAAGCTAAATAGTAATGTTAAAAGAAGAAATGAGCTTGAATCCTGGGCTAAGGAAGCTCTAAAAAACAATGAATTTATTCCTTATTTCCAACCAAAGGGTGAAATTGTTAAATCGGGACTTAGCTATTATGGATCAGAAGCCTTAGTTAGATGGCTTCATGATGGTAAAATGATTAGCCCTGGTGAGTTTATTCCTTTATTTGAGGAAAATGGATTTATCGTTGAATTTGATTTTTATATGTTTAGACGAGTTGTCGAAATAATGGCTACTTGGAAGAGAATGGGCTTTGACCATAAGATCATTTCGATTAACTTTTCTCGTCGACATCTTTCAAATCCGAATTTTGTGAAAAGGTTAAATGAAATTGTCGATACCTATAAGGTCAGTACAAAGGATATCGAAATTGAAATCTTGGAAGGCTTAGATGTGGATGATTACCATATTTTTAGTGATTTATGCACCAAGCTAAAAAAATCTGGCTATCGTATTGCCATTGATGATTTTGGTTCAGGGTATTCTTCACTAAATGCTTTAAGAAATATTAAAGCAGATGTTGTGAAAATTGACAAAGGCTTCTTTTTGGAGGGAAAAAAGAAGAGAAAAACCATTGTCGATAAAGAAAAGGATACGAATATCTTGAAGGGAATTGTTCAAATTATTGCCGATTCCAAGATGAGTTTAGTTTTTGAAGGCGTTGAAAATGAAGAAATATTAAATCGCTTACGAGATATGATTTCCTCCTATAAGCGTCATAATCCGAAAACGGAGGCAACCTTCGCGATTCAAGGCTATTATTTTGCTAAGCCTTTATCGCAATCGGAGTGGGAGGATCGCTTCATTGTCAAATCTAATTTTAAATCGGATGTTTCCGTAAAGCCAGTCAAAAAAAAGGTTGTTAAGGAAGTAAAAAATGATGAAGACACAAAGCCAGAATAATGTTAGGGGAGAAGATTTATGGAAAAGACAAATGTAATGCGAATCCTTGATCAAAAGAAAATTAAATATAACGCTTATGAATATCCGCATAATGGTGAAGCCTTAGAGGGAACGGCTATTGCGGAGCTATTAAATCAAAATCCCAATTGTGTTTTTAAAACTTTAGTTGCTAAGGGCAAAAATGTATATGTCTTTATGGTCCCAGTAAATAAATCCTTGGATTTAAAAAAGGCCAGCAAGGCAGTTTCTGAAAAAAAACTCGAAATGCTTCACGTCAAGGATCTTTTAGAGACAACCGGATATATGCGTGGTTCATGCTCACCGATTGGTATGAAGAAGAATTTTATTACTGTTTGTGATAAGAGTGCTTTCGACTTTTCGACAATCATTTGTTCAGCGGGAAAGCTAGGCTATCAGGTTGAGCTAAGTCCCCTTGATTTATCAAAATTATGTCGTCTTAGCTTTGAAGATATTGTTGAATAAAAAATTCAAAAAAATTAAAATTTAATTTAAAATAATTCGATAAATAAAGAATTTTCACTATCAAAATATAATGAAAACGATTTACTTATCGAATTTTATTTATTTTCTACTTGTATTTTTGTTTTTTGTTTGATAAAATAAGGCAAACAACTAATGGAGGGTGTATTAATATGGCAAACATGGGGTTAGATGATTACGATAAAGAAATACTTAGATCACTTCAGGCTGATGCCTCAATTTCTAATATTGATTTATCAAAAAAAATTGGACTTGCGCCATCATCTTGTCTGTTGCGAACAAAGAATTTGAAGGAAAATAAAATCATTCAACAGTCAACAATTATTGTTGATGAACGAAAGCTAGGCTTTGAGATAACGGCTTTCGCAAGAGTCGAGGTTAGTCCCTTAAATCGAGAAACAAGTGCTCGGTTTATCAAAGAGGTAAGTGGACTCGACAAGGTTATTGAATGCTATACAATTTCCGGGAATGGTTCTTTCTTACTAAAGGTAATTGCTAAAAATATTAACGATTATCGAAATTTTATAATTGATCAGGTTATGGGAATTCCTTTTGTAAGTAATGTTGAATCGACGCTTGTTATGGGTGTTGAAAAGAAGACAAACCTTATTCCATTAGATTAAAGTGAGGAGAGAGATAATATGAAGAAAGTATTTACGATGAAAAGTTTAGTCGCAGTAGCGGCCGTAGCGGCTTGTGGTTTTGGCTTAGCCGCATGTGGAGATCAGGGAGAAAAGGTGTATAAAATTGGTGTTTCAGGACCATTAAGTGGTAGTGCTGCTATTTATGGTACAGCTGTTAAAAATTCAGCTCAAATGGCTGTTGATGAGATTAATGCAAATGGAGGCTTCAATGGTTACAAATTTGAACTAACTGCCTTAGACGATGTATGTGAGGGTACAAAGGCTGCGGCTAACTATGCGACATTACAAGAAAAGGGTATGCAGGTATCGTTAGGAGCAGTTACTTCAGGAGCTTGTTTGGAGTATGGACGTTACGCTAAGGAAGATAATGTTTTCTGTTTAACTCCATCAGCTACTCATGATGGTGTTCCTCAAGTTGGAGATAATATGTATCAAATGTGCTTCTCTGATTCAGGACAAGGAGCTGGAGCTGCCGAATATGTTAAAGCTAATTATCCTACCGCTAAGGTTGGAGTGTTCTACAATTCTTCAGATGCTTATTCTGATGGTATTTATAAGACATTCAAGGCTGCATATGGAAAGGAACCAGATGTCGTAACATCATTCACTAACGACACAAATACTGATTTTGCTTCTCAAGTAAGTCAATTAAAGGATTGCGATTTCATTTTCCTTCCAATTTACTACCAAGAGGCTTCGCAATTTATTACTCAAGCTAAAACTGTTGTCAAAGCTGATGCGGTATATTTTGGATGTGATGGTCTTGATGGTATTGCTGGTGGTGTAGCTGGATTTGATGTTGATTCATTTACCCAAGAGATTTCTTATTTGTCACATTTTAATTCAGCCGCAACTGATGAAAAAACTGTTCATTATGTTACAGAATACACAAAGAAATATGGAACTGATTCATTAAATCAATTCGGAGCTTCTGCTTATGACTGTGTATATGCAATCTACAATGCAATGGTTACTGCTAAGGCTGCTGGAAAAGATATTCCTGTTAATATCACAGCTTCTAAATTATGTGATATCCTAAAGGAAACATTCCAAGGTGGCTTCACATTTACTGGTGTAACTGGTCAAAACATCAAATGGAACGCTGACGGTACCGTTGCAAAAACACCTACTAAATATGTAGTAAATCCTAATCGTGCTGCTTAATAAATAAACAAAATTTATGAGAAAGCCTTATCTGATGTAAGGCTTTCCTTTTTATGATAGTTAGGAGGGTTTTTAATGTTTTTAAGCGTTGATATTGTCAAGATTTTCCTTGATGGATTAAGTCAAGGCGCAGTATATGCCCTTATTGCTTTAGGTTATACGATGGTATATGGAATTGCTAAAATGTTGAACTTCGCTCATGGTGATATTATTATGGTCGGAGGATATTCCATTTTTGTTGGATTAACGATGCTAGGCTTTATTTGGCTTGGAATTATATTTGCGATTGTATTTTGTATCATATTAGGAATTTTGATTGAAAGGTTGGCCTACAAGCCTTTACGAGGAGCTTCACCATTAGCGGTGCTTATTACCGCAATCGGTGTTTCTTATTTACTTCAAAGCTTAGCGCAAATTATTATGGGCTCAGCTCCGAAAATGATTAATATTTTCCCGAGTCTCTCAAGAGATGTTAAGACATTAATCACTATTGGTGTATCATTATTAGTAATGGTCGTTTTAACCTTATTTGTCAAATTTTCCAAAACTGGAAAAGCAATGAGAGCTGTATCCGAGGATAAGGGTGCCGCTCAGCTTATGGGTATAAATGTTAATCGAATTATTGCTATAACCTTTGCGATTGGTTCAGCCCTAGCCGGTGTTGCGAGCTTCTTTTATTTGTTAAAGATTCCACAGGTTACGCCAACAATGGGTTCAATGCCAGGTATTAAAGCCTTTACGGCGGCCGTAATTGGCGGAATAGGATCAATTCCTGGAGCGATGCTAGGTGGTTTCTTATTAGGTATTATTGAAAATATTTGCAATGCCATCCCAGGGCTTTCTAATTATACGATTGCGATTGAATTTGGTATTTTAATAATCATATTAATGGTAAGACCAATTGGTATTTTAGGTAAAGCTAGAAGAGAGAAGGTGTAATTATGGATGAAATGGCTATTAAATCATTTGAAACGCCGCGAAAGTTTAAATTCAAGCGTTATCTTATCTATTATGCTTTCGCCCTCTTTTTGATTATTTCGACCCCATTATCCTTTATGGGTGCTTTTAATCGTTCGACAACACAATTATTAGAAACAATTGGTTATACCATGATTGCGGTTATTTCTTTATCCTTGGTCGTTGGCTTTTTAGGTGAATTATCCTTAGGACATGCAGGCTTTATGTCCATTGGTGCCATCTTGGGTATGTATATCCAGCAAACCCTATTTAAGGGAATAGCTACAAGTGCTCCTTTAGTTTCATTAATTTTAACAATGATTGTAGGGGGACTAATTGCGGCATTTTTTGGCTTTTTGATTGGGCTTCCAGCCTTAAGATTAAAGGGTGACTATTTAGCGATTGTAACCTTAGCCTTTGGTGAGATTGTCAAAATTATTATTCAGAATATACCAGCTCTTGGAGGTGCTATTGGTTTATCAAATGAATTCAGATATAATAGTAAGAGACTATTTCTTATAATTATTCTTGTGGCTTTTTTAGTTTTAGTTTTAGTAAAGAATTTATTAAAAAGTAAATTCGGGCGAAATATTATGTCAATTCGTGATAACGAAATTGCGTCAAAGGCAATGGGAATTAATGTAACCTTTTATAAATTAATGGTTTTTGTTTTATCGTCTTTTCTAGCTGGGGTTGCGGGCGTTTTATATGGCGCAGCAAATTATAATATTTCAGCTTCAACCTTTAGCTATAATTATTCAATTAACAATATTTTGGTTATGGTTGTAATTGGTGGAATGGGAAATATCAATGGTTCGGTTATCTCCGCTATTGTCGTGACCTTTATTGATATTAAGCTAGGTACAAGTTTATCTGGAAATATGGCTTTGGTTAAACCAATTATCTTTGCCTTAATTTTAATTCTTATTGTTATTTATAATAATGCGCCAGCCTTAAAGAATTTCCGTGAAAAATATAATTTCCATAATCTTTATATCTTCATCAAGAAGAAGATTAAAAAGCTTATCTTTAAAACGGATGAATTGAAGGTTGACCCTTCTGTTCAAACTGATTTTGGCGCCGACTGGTCGAAAATACCGACAAAGATTGAAATGAATACGATTGTCACAACCGATCTCAAGGTTGATGTTGATCCAACAAAGCCAGACAAAGGAGGAAAAAAATCATGAGTGAAGAGATAATTAGAACAGAAAATCTTGGAATTTCCTTTCGTGGCTTAAAGGCTGTTCAAAATTTCAATTTATCGATTAAGAAAAATCAGCTTTATGGCTTAATTGGACCTAATGGAGCGGGAAAAACAACCGTTTTCAACATTATTACCGGTGTTTATAAGCCGACAACCGGAAAATATTATTTATGTGGTGAGGATGTAACGGGGCTATCACAAATGCAAATTTGCCAAAAGGGAATTGCGCGAACCTTCCAAAATATTAGGCTCTTTAATAATTTGAGTGTTATTCAGAATGTTATGGTTGCCCTATCTAATCTTCCTGAATACAAATATAATTTTCTTCAATCAACTTTTAGGACACCGAAATTCTTTCAGGTTGAAAAAAGAATGCGGGCTGAAGCTAAATATCTCTTAAATGTTTTTAATTTATTAGATGATCGTAATGAGAAGGCTTCAAATTTGCCTTATGGTAAGCAAAGAAAATTAGAGATTGCAAGAGCTTTAGCCACAAGACCTAAGCTTTTGTTATTAGATGAACCGGCGGCTGGAATGAATCCGGAGGAAACAAAGGAATTGATGGAGACTATTAAATTTGTTCGCGATAATTTTGATATGACGATTTTATTGATTGAGCATGATATGAATTTAGTATCCGGAATATGTGAAGAGGTTACGATTTTAAATTTCGGTCAAGTGTTAGCCCAAGGTGATACGAAGGAATGCTTGAATAATCCCGAGGTTGTAAAGGCCTATTTAGGTGGTGATGATAGTGAGTAAGGAGCCGATTTTAACAGTTAAGGATTTATATGTAAATTATGGAATGATTAAAGCTATCAAGGGGGTATCATTCTATGTTAATGAAGGCGAAATTGTTTCGTTGATTGGAGCGAATGGTGCTGGAAAAACGACAATTATGCATGCGATTAATCATCTAATTGATGTTAAATCTGGATCGATTGATTTTATGGGAACAGAGCTTACAAAGATTGCCCCGCATAAAATTGTAGGTCTTGGCTTGACGCAGGTACCTGAGGGAAGAAGAGTATTTCAAGAATTAACAGTTCTTGAAAATCTCGAGCTTGGAGCCTTTTCAAGAAAAAGCAAAGAGGAATTCGAAGAAACAATTGAATCTGTTTTTGAAAAATTCCCAATTTTAAGGGAAAGAAAAAATCAAGAGGCCGGAACCTTATCCGGTGGCGAGCAACAAATGCTTGCGGTTGGTAGGGCTATTATGAGCCATCCGAAGGTTTTATTGCTTGATGAGCCTTCAATGGGATTATCTCCTTTGTATGTTGATATCATTTTTAATACTATTAAAGAGATTAATAAATCCGGTACGACGATTTTATTAGTTGAGCAAAATGCTAAAAAGGCCTTGTCGATTGCCGATCGAGCTTATGTTATCGAGACTGGTAATATCATTAAAGAGGGAACTGGAAAAGACCTATTAAACGACGAGGATGTCAAAAAGGCTTATCTTGGTGGAAATTAAAGGAAAGTTGTTGTCAAAAAAACTTTGATGACAACTTTTTTTAGTTAATTTTCCGACAATTATATGTTATACTTAGTTGGAAGGAGGAGATTTCATGAAGGATTATATTAATTGGGAAGAATATTTTATGGGAGTTGCGCTTTTATCCGCGAAAAGAAGTAAAGATCCTAACACCAAGGTTGGAGCTTGTATTGTCAACACCAAAAAAAGAATCGTTGGTATTGGCTATAATGGTCTTCCTCAGGGATGTAGTGATAAGGAATTTCCGTGGGAGCGCGATGGTGATTTTTTAAATACAAAATATCCTTATGTTGTGCATGCGGAACCCAATGCTATTTTAAATTCAACTACGAAATTAGATGATTGTACGATTTATGTTACATTATTTCCTTGTCATGAATGCACAAAATTAATTATTCAAAGTGGTATTAAGGAAATTGTTTATATGGATAATAAATATGAAGGAACAGAATCCAATCTTGCGGCGAAGCGAATGCTTGATGCGAGTGGTGTTAAATACCGTAAAATTGATAAGCTTGAGGTTGATATTAAATGCTTAAATTAATCAAAAAATATCGTTTTATCATTTTGGCAGAATTTATTCCTTATTTGTTTTTATTATTCATTTTAGTGACACCAACTAAATTTGAGGTTGATCTTCCTGGGGGAATTAGACCAGTTGAAAATGTTATTTTAGTTGATTCAAATTATGAACAAAAGGGTTCCTTTAATACGACCTTTGTTTTAACCTATCGTAATATGACGATTTTTCAAAAGCTTGTTTGTGATAATTTTTATCAGGCTAATGTTTTAGAAATTTCGGATGAATATGCCTATATTGATAATAAATGGGCATACAAGCAAGGTGAGGTTTCTAAGGAATCGAGTGTTTATGCTTCTTTAATTGCGGGCTATGAGGCCGCAAGCCTTTATGATAGTAATGTTTATATTGATTATGAGATTATTGGTCGTTATGTTTATAATGTATCGCCTAATATTAATCAAAATGCTAATGAATTAAATGTTGGTGATGTCATCAAGGGTTCAACAAGCGAAGAGGTAAGCGCTAATGTTAATGCCTATTTGAATGGTGAGGCTGATCATCTTTCCATTTATCGTAAAAAGAATGGCAAATATGAAGAATTGGCTCTAGCTCCTACTGTTTTAGATGATAATGGAACGAAAAAATTAGGAATAACGATTATCTGGTATTGTTATCAAATAAATGATATTTTCCCTAGCTTTGATATCAAATCGACAACCATCGGCGGAAATAGTGGCGGTTTAATGCAAACCTTAAGCATTTTTAATCATTTGACAGAATTTGATTACACCATGGGCTATAAAATTGCCGGAACGGGTGCCATTAACACTAGTGGTGGTGTTGAGATGATTGGGGCCATCGAGCAAAAAATCTATACAGCTAATCGTAATCATGTGAAATTATTCTTTGTTCCTAAAAGTCAATACGAAGAGGCTATGAAGGCCTATAATCGTTTGAAAAATCCAAAATTTGCAGTTGTTCCGGTTGAGACCTTCAGTGAAGCTGTTTCGTATTTAGATAATATGGCGAAGGAGTTGGGATTAAAATGATGAAATTCTTAGCCAAGGAAAAGGAAATATTGAATGAATTAAAAGATTTAGAAATTTCTAAATCAATTAAAATTAGATCAATGCTTACAGGTCTTTTATTTGGAGGTGTGATTGTTTTACTTCCGATTTTAATTTGTGTAAATTTATTATTGTTTTATGACTATGTTTATTTATTAATTGGCTTAATTACTTTATTTATGATTGCTTTTTCGGCCTTAGCTTTGTATTTTAATTATGAGGCGATGAAGATGTACGACGAAAGAGTAAAGAACATAAACACGAAATATTTAGTTTTAATAGATTCCATTTATGCGGCTATTATGCTATTAATAATTATGGTAGTGGTAATTATAGTCTTAATCGCATTTAAAATAATTTAAAGGGGTGTTATGTTATGACTTATATTTTGGGAGTTATTTTAATAGCTGTTTTGCTGGTGATTGATCAAGCTATCAAACAAATAACGGTTTTAGGAATGAACATTGGCGATAGCTTTGTGGTGATTAAGAATTTCTTTAGCATCACAAGCGTAAGAAATACCGGAGCGGCCTGGAATCTCTTTAACAATCAGCTAGCCTTTTTTGTGGTCATTACCATCATAGCTTTAGGTATTTTTATTTATTTCTTTATCAAAGCTGATCATCAAAAAAAGCCGGTATATTTCTTTGGGGTTTCTCTAATGATAGCCGGGACCCTAGGTAATTTTATTGACCGTCTCTTTTATCCTAACCATGCGGTTGTGGATATGTTTGAATTTACCTTTATTGACTTTCCGGTTTTTAATTTTGCGGATGCCTGCTTAGTTATTGGAATTATCCTTTTTGCGATTGATTTTTTGTTTTTAGAAAAGGAGAAGAAGGAAAATGGAAAATGATTGTTTAACCATCAATATTAGTGAAGATTTAGTTGGAAAGCGATTAGATAAGGTTGTTTTTGATGTTGTGTCGAATAATTATTCGCGAACACAGGTTCAAAAGCTTATTGACGAAGAGTATATTGTTGTGAATGGTGTAGCTAAGCCAGCAAATTATCGGGTCCGTTTAGGTGATAATATTATGATGACCGAGCCTGAGCCAGTGACCTATGATGTTGAGCCAATTAATCTTAATTTAGAGATTGTTTATGAGGATGAATATGTGGCGGTTGTTAATAAGCCATCAGGCTTAGCTGTTCATCCAGCTAATACTCTAAAGGAGCCAACATTAGTTCATGGCCTTATGTATCAAATCAAGGACTTAAGCGGAATTGGTGGCGTTTTGCGTCCAGGGATTGTTCACCGCATTGATAAGGATACGAGCGGTTTATTGATGGTGGCGAAAAATGATCTAGCGCACGAATCATTAGTTAAGCAGCTTAAGGATAAGACGGTAACTCGCCGCTATGTCGCTCTTGTCTATGGTAATTTTGATCACACAATCGGAAAAATTGATGCGCCGATTGGTCGAGATCCAAATGGAAGATTAAGAATGGCGGTTGTTGAAGACGGGAAAAATGCGGTTACCCATTTTAAGGTTTTAGAAAAATTTGATGGATTTTCATTAATTGAATGTCGCCTCGAAACCGGAAGAACACACCAAATTCGTGTCCATATGGCTTATATCGGACATCCTTTAGTTGGTGATCCTTTATATGGTCCAAAGAAGATAATTGGTGACCATGGACAATATCTTCATGCTCAAGTATTAGGCTTTAATCATCCTAAGACTAATGAATATTTAGAATTTAATGCCCCATTACCAGATTATTTTTTAGACAAATTAAAAGAACTTCAAAATAACAATTAAATTACTTGTCCGTTCAACAAAACCTATAAAACTCTATAATACTATAGAATTTCCGTTTATTTC
>CAZWLD010000035.1:0-23988 GCA_964634685.1 uncultured Anaeroplasmatales bacterium | reverse complement strand
ATGGCGCTTTTTTTCTCTTTGGAAAAATTGACTTTAAAAATTAAATGTGTTATTATTAAGGTACCTAGAAAGATGCTGTGGAACCCAAAGTTTTGAAACGGGGGTTGAGACCATAAATGTGTTGAATGCCGTTAGCTCGGAATCCTGATTTTATGGTATAGAGATCACCCACCCTTATTGTGAGATGTTCTCACTAACTTTCTAGGTTTTTATTTATAAAAATATGGGAGGATTTTGTATGAAACGTCCATGTAAAGTGCGTAAGGCTGTGATTCCAGCCGCTGGATATGGAACTCGCTTTCTTCCAGCTACAAAGGCTATACCGAAAGAAATGTTTCCAATCGTTGATACCCCTACCATTCAATATATTGTTGAGGAAGCAATTGAAAGTGGAATTCAAGAGTTTTTAATTATTGTTAGTGCCAATAAGAATGCAATTATGGATCACTTTGATCGTAACTATGAGCTCGAATCTATTCTTAAATCTAAAAATCGACAAGAAGAATTGAATCGAGTTACGGAATTACCGAATAAGGTAAATATTCATTACATTCGCCAAAAAGAACAGCTTGGATTGGGACATGCTGTTTTATGCGCTAAGGCTTTTGTTGGTGATGAGCCTTTTGCCTTGTTGCTAGGTGATGATGTTTATGTTGGCAATGAAAAACCGGCCTTAGCTCAGCTAATTGAGGCCTATGATGATGTTCGTTGTCCAATTTTAGGTACTTTAGAGGTTTCGATGGCAGAGACCTCAAAATATGGAATTTGTAAGCCTGACGATTATCAGCCGATTGAGGGATTGTTGAAGCTTGATGGAGTTGTCGAAAAGCCTAAAGTCAATCCACCTTCAAATATTGCGATTGGCGGAAGATATATTTTGACTCCCGAAATCTTTGATTTCTTAGAAACTCAAAAACGGGGCGCTGGTGATGAAATTCAACTTACGGATTCAATCAGACGTTTGATGTCCAAGCAAGCTATTTACGCCAAGAATATTGACGGAAAGAGATATGATGTTGGCTCAAGAATTGGTTATATTGCGGCTAATCTTGATTTTGCTCTTAAGCGGGAGGATATGCGCCAACAGGTTATTGATTTAGTAAAAAATATGAATTTGGAGGATTAAAATTTTGAAAAAATATCGTTTTAAGGGTGACTATATTGTCTATTATATTCTCACCGTCTTAACCATTGTATTTGGTTTATCATTCTTGTTTTGTCCATTTATGAAGGGTATTCTTAAGGATTCAATTACCTATCTAATTGGAATTGCCTTATTACTTTATGCTGGATGTTTTCTTTTAAAGAATTTATTCCGTAAGCGGGTTACGGTTGTTAAGGTGTTCATGTGGATTGAATTTGTTTTGGTTGTGTTAATGGCTTTAGGAATGTTTTTATCACAATTACGAGTTATCAATATCTCTGAATGCCAAGCCTTAGGTTTAACAATTTGGTGTCGCGGCTTTGTGGAAATTGTTCGTGGTTATTATAATCAAGGTGATATCCGTGTCGCTGGTCGTCATTCCGCCTTTGATCGCGCCGCTAAATATATTAATATTTTCCTAATTACCTTTGGTACCTATGTTTTCTTTAATGTGAACATTAATAAAGACAAGATTGTTTTTAGCTTAGGTGTATGTATGCTTGTTGCTGCGGCTATCTTCCTATTCCTTGCGATTTATTGTACAACCCAAAGAGGTAAAATACCAGTAAAGGATCATAAAGAATCTAAAGATTCTAAAGATTCTCTAGAAGAAAAGGCCTCTGATGAAGAAGCTAAGGAAGAAAAAGAGGAAAAAGAGAAACCAAAGGAAGAGCCTCAAGACAAAGATAAAAAAGATAAAAAGAAGAAAAATAAAGAGTAATCAGTCGATTACTCTTCTTTTTTATGTAAAAATGGGTTATAATTTAATTATCAAATTTTAAAGGAGACATTTTCATGCGAGAACCTATCATCTCAAAGGAAATCGAAAAGGCTAATTTAAACGAATTATCTTATCAATATAAAATCAATGATTTGGCGTTTTTTGATGAAGTTTGCCAAAAGAAATTTTCAAATATCGAGTTTAATGGCTGCGTTTTTCGAAAGATGAAATTTACCGGTAGCTTTAATGACTGCTTTTTGTATCATTTGTCTTTTGAAAATTGCGATTTGTCGAATGTAACCTTTAAAAAGTGTGGCTTTCATCGCGTCATATTTAAAAACTGTCGGTTGATGGGAACAAATTTCATTGAGTGCAATTTAAAATATGTGACGATTAGTGATACGAAGGCTGATTACCTGAATATATCCGGATCCAAGCTTAATGAGGTCTATTTTATGGACTCTATGCTTGAAAATAGTTTTTTTGATGATACATCATTGCTAAAGCATAAGTTTTTAAATTGTGATTTAATGAGCTCGAGTTTTACACATACTAGTTTAAAGGACGTTGATTTATCTAGTAGTCAAATTGGATTTTTAAAAATCGCAACCAAAGATTTAAAAGGTGCGATTATTTCTCCCTATCAGGCCATTGATTTAATGGGAATTATTGGCGTAAAAATTAAAGAAGAATAGGAGGCTTTTTCGTGAAAAAAATTCTGATATTTTTATTTATCCTGCCGTTATTTGCGTGTGGAGATTTAATAGATGATAATCAAACAACTCTGGGTGGAGATTATATGTATAAGGTTGAAAATAAAGAAGTGACAATCATTTCTTTATATGACAATCATAGCGAAAATGTTGTTATTCCGGAAAAAATAAACAATTATCCGGTAACAAAAATTGAAAATAATGCCTGTAAAAATTTTAAAAATTTGAAATCCATTAGCTTTCCGTCGACGCTAACCAAAATCGGAACGAATATTTTAACGGGATGTACAAATTTAGAGGAAGCCACCCTAACCTTTACCGATGAGGCCTCCTATGTTAAATATTATTTTGGGGGAATGGAGAATGATTCCTACGTTCCTGAATCCCTAATCAAAATCAATATTGCGGAGGGGGATACAAAAATTTATCCCGATGCCTTTTACGGCTTGGAATCAGTGGAATTTGTTAATATTCCTAACACTGTAACCGAAATTGAGGCCAGAGCCTTTAAAAATTGTCAAAACCTCCGATCTATTAGCTTTTTTGGAGATTTAGCTTTAACGAGAATTGATTCAACGGCTATCGATGTGGAAAGGCTAAATGATGTTATTAAGGTTGATGATACCATCAAGGATTCCATGATTAAGCCAGTGATTATTGTTAATAGTGTCGTTTCCCAAGCCTATAAAAATTTTTTTGAAGATGCCTTTGGGAAAAATGTTTGTTTAAATATTTACAAGGACGAAATGATTAAAGATAGCTTTCTAATGGATGGAACAACAATCATTCGTTATTTAGGAAATGCTAGTGAGATTATTATTCCTAGTGATGCGACCAAAATCGCCCTTTATGCCTTTTCTCATATTAGAAGTGTAAAGAGTATCACCTTAGGCGAAAAAATCAAGGAAATCGAGAATTTTGCCTTTTTAGGTGATTCTAATTTAGAAGAAATCAAATTGAATAACACATTAGAATGGATTGGCGAGGGAAGCTTTATGGATTGTGTTAGTCTTAAAGATTTTACAATTCCTAGTTCGGTTACAAAAATCGGTTTAGAGGCCTTTGCGAATTGTCAAAGTCTACGAAACATAACTATTCCTTCAAATGTTTTATTGCTTGGATCGTATGTTTTCAGGAATGCTAATCCTGAACTTTTGATTAAAGTGTGTTTTTCGGTTTCCTCAATTCCAGCTACCTGGCAAAGTGATTGGAATCGTGGAATTTCATCCTCAAATATTCATTATCAAGAGTAAGAGTAACGCTTACTCTTTTTTATTAAATTTTTTTCATAAAAATCAATGTACAAATAGATTTTTTTTTGTTACAATATATAGTATAGAAACGTTTACATTAAGAGGAAGAAGGTTTTTGGGATGGAAGAATTAGATGTTAAAGAATTAGAAACAGCTGAAGCTCAAGAAGAAGAGTCAAAAGAAACTGAACCGGAAGTATCTGAAGAAGTTTCCGAAGAAGCTCAAGCTGAAGAGACGAAACAAGAAGAGGCTGTCTTAGATGAAGAAGCATTACAAATAATTACAAATATCGCAGATAAGCTTGTGGAAAAGAAGGATCCAAATAGCTTTTATTTTGCGAGCCTTGGTTTTGAAAATAAACAATTATTCTGTACTCATTTATTAGGATACTGCTATTATAAAGGATTAGGTGTGGAGAAGAATTTAGATGACGCTGATTTGTTATTTAATTCCTGCTTCTATGAAATTCATAAGCTTGCGGATGAAGGTAATTCCTTAGCGCAATATTACACAGGATTCCATTATTTAAATGGCTATGGAAAGCTTGACAAGGATGACGATGAGGCTTTTGATTATTTTGCAATGTCTCGTCTTCAAGGAAATGAAAGAGCTCAGGTTCAATTATTTTCATATGCTGAAAGAGCCACAAATTCAAAATTAAGCCGCTGGTCACGTGATAAAGCAATGGCCTTAGCTGAAAAAGCGATGGATATTGAAAATCAATTTATTGAAAGCGGAAAGGAAAATGAGCCAGAGGTTGACGTTGCGGTTGAACTTGAAAAGCTTGCGAATAAGAATTTCAGCTTTGCGCAAAATTTACTTGCTAAATGGTATTTAGAAGGAACCTATGTCGAAAAGGATATCCAAAAGGCTGTTTTCTGGTATGAAAAAGCAGCTGCTCATAGCACTGAAGCTAAAAAATTCTTGGCTTTGGCCTATGAACAAGGAAATGGTGTTTCCAAAAATGCTGAGGAATCATTTAAATGGTATGTTATGGCAGCCTTGGATGGTGATGCTGAATCAATAAACAAGGTTGGAGATTTATTCTATGACGGAATTGGCTGCGAACAGGATTATGATAAATCATTCATCTATCATGAAAAAGCTGCTCAGCTTGGAATTGCGGACGCTAAATATAAACTTGGCGTTCACTATTACAACGCTGAAGGCTGCAAAAAGGATGTTAAGCAATGCTTAGCTTGGACTGAGGAAGCCGCAAATGAGGATTATGCTTTAGCTCAATATCGCTTAGGTTCCTGCTATGAGGGTGTTTACGGTGTTGAAAAGGATGAAAGGAAATCTCAATATTGGTTTATTCGTGCGGCTTTAAATGGAAACGAGGATGCCGCTGAAAAGGTTGGTATCAAAGGTCAAGATTGCGAAATTCTTGATTTTGATAAGGCAATTTCATGGTTAAAATCATCGGCTGAAAAGGGTAACTATTACGCTGAATATATCTTAGGTCGCGTTTATGAAAAGGAAACTGAATATCAAGATTTAGACAAAGCGCTTGAATGGTATCATTTAGCCTGTGAGCATAATGTTAAGGAAGCCTTCCTTCGCTTTGGATATGGTGCCGATGGAAAAGGCTATTCAAAGGAAACATCACGCTTTATGTATTGGTATGAACGAGCTTTAAATGGTTCAAATCCACTTGCGAAGATGCGTTTAGGACATTGTTATGAAATTGGAAATGGAACTGAGCAAAGCAACGAAAAAGCTTTATCTTGGTATGATCAATCAGCTTTAGCTGGTTGTGCCCTTGCCCAATTTATGCTTGGTAATTTCTATCGTGAGCATAATAAATTAGTTGAAAATGATGACTCAAAGGCTGTTTACTATTATGATTTAGCCGCTAATGAGGATTATGTTCCGGCACAAATGATTTTAGCTGAATGCTATGAAAAGGGCTTTGGTACCGAAAAGAACTTAAATAAGGCCGTATATTGGTATCAAAGAGCCGCACAAAATAAGAATTATGATGCCGAAAAGAAATTAACGAAGTTCAAAAAGAAAAGTGATGGAACTTGGGTTAAAAAACTATTCTAAAAGACGGATATCCGTCTTTTTTTAAGGAGAATCGAATATGGAAGATAATGAAAAGGAATACGCCGAAAAGGAAGCACGAATTTTATTTGATCAACAGGACCCAAAGGCTTTTATGGTCGCATCGAAGGGACATTTCCAAGGCTATCCGAAGTGTACCTATATGTTAGGCTGTTGCTACTATGATGGCGTTGGTGTTAAGGTTAATATGGAAGAGGCTAAAAAGCTTTTTGATATGTGCTATGATGGTCTAGTTTTAGAGGCAAACGAAAATGATGCCGTTTCGATGGGCTTTTTAGGCGAATATAATCGCTATGGCTTAGGCAAAAAGCCTATTAATATGGAGGAAGCTATTTATTGGTATGAAAAGGCTGCTAATGAAGGTATTGCGGAATGTAAATATTTTTTAGGAGAAATTTATCGAGATAGAAATCTTCCCTTCTATGATTTAGAGGAATCATTTAAATGGTTTCATAAAGCCGCAAGCCAAGGCTTAAAGGAAGCTAAGGAAGTAATTAAAAACTGGAAAAAATAATTTCTTGCAGGTCAAATTTTTGACTTGCTTTTTTTAAACTATGATGATGAAATCGGTTTTTTTTAAGATAATGTAAATTATTTGTTGCAAAGAGGTCAAAATATGATATAGTAAAATAGTGTGTTTTGGACGTTGAAAGGAATAAATATGGAAGAAAACAAAATTACTTTTAGAGATTTAAATATCATTTCGCCTCAAATTCTAAAGGCACTTGATATGTTGGAATTTACTTATCCAACGGAGATTCAAGAAAAAGCAATTCCTGTTGTTTACAGTGGACGTGATTGTATTGGTCAGGCTCAGACCGGAACGGGTAAGACTTTTTCTTATGCTATACCCATTATTGAGAGTGTAGATATCACGGATGATCACATTCAAGCTTTAATTCTCTGCCCAACAAGAGAATTATCGCTTCAGGTTTATGCTGAATTTATTAAATTAGTTCGCTTTTCGAAGGCAATTAGAGTTGTGACGATTTATGGTGGCCAATCAATTGAAAGACAAATCAAAGATTTAAAGGCCAAACCACAGATTATTATTGGAACACCAGGTCGTATTATTGACCATATGAATCGAAAAACTCTTCGTTTTGGCTCTTTGCGTAAGCTTGTCCTAGATGAGGCCGATGAAATGCTTAAAATGGGCTTTCAAGAGGATTTAGAGACGATTTTGAAGGAAACCCCGGAAGACAGGCAAACTGTTTTATTTAGCGCAACAATGCCGCCATTTATTAAAAATGTTGCCTTGAATTATCAACATGACCCAGTTAATATTAAAATTGAAGCTAAAACCCTAACTGTTGAGGCTATCAAGCAATACTATTATGAGGTCTCTTTAGCTTCAAAAATGGATTTATTAATAAGAGTCTTAGACTATTATCAATTTAAGAGCTGTATTATTTTTTCAAACACCAAAAAGGGTGTTGATGAAATTGTGACTGAGCTTCAAAAAAACAATTACATTGTGGATGGACTTCACGGCGATTTAAAGCAAATGAATCGTGATCGCGTTATGAATTCCTTCCGCGCCGGAAACATCAACATTTTAGTTGCGACTGATGTGGCGGCCAGGGGAATTGACGTTAATGATGTTGAGGCTATTATTAATTATGATTTACCACAGGAGGATGAAATTTACGTTCACCGTATCGGCCGAACTGGTCGGGCTGGGAAAAAAGGTATGTCTTTATCCTTCATCACGAAGCGTGGTCGCAAACGTTTAGAGGAAATTGAATATTATACGAAATCGAAAATTGAGAAGAAGGAAATTCCTTCGGTCACGGAAATTAGAAAGCGTCTTGTCAATAATGTTTATAATTTAATTGTTGAAAAAATTAACAATGAGGAGCGTCATAATTATAGCTATTTAGTAAATAAGCTTTTGGCTGATAATTACGATGTTATGGATATCATCAATGCTTTATTTGAATTGAGTATTCATGATGAAATTAAGGAATATAATGAGATTGTTGTTGAGCCCCAAAGAAAGCCAAAGGAAAAGAAGAGTTCATCAAATGTAAGCTATGGCTTTGTCAATATCAATTTAGGAAAGCATGAGGAGCTCCGTCCACCTGAGCTTTTAGATTTAATTAATAAACAAACGCGTATTCCTCGTGATGGTATCGGTGATATCAAAATTCGTAAATCAGGAACATCCTTTGAGGTTAAGGAGACATTTATGAAAAAAATATTTTTACTTGAAGGTAAAAAATACAAAGGCGTTACGATTCGCGTCAGAAAGGCTAAGAGCTTAGATTAATCTGTTGGTAGAATATACCAGCAGATTTTTTTCTTCAATTCGATGTTTATCTAGTTTTTAAAACTAGAAATAGTAATTTATAAAATTATGTAAATAAAAAATGATAATTATGTCAATAAATTAAAAATGACCATATTTATTGTAAAAATATGTATTAAATTTAATCATAAATATATTCATTATTATAATTTTGACTATATTAGTAATTTTTCGCGATTGAAAGATAAAAATCTTCATAGTTACCAAAAGAAAAAAGCCATCATCAAGATGACCTTTTTCTTTTTTTGAGTTAAGTATGTGAAAGGGAGAGGAGAAGTATGATAGAAGAAATTGATATAATTTCCTCTTTGAACTTCATAAGAAGAATAGGGGGATTCTTCTACAACACTTGGTTGCATTTATAGTTTGGCTTATAAATAATTTATTATACAAACTAATTTCATTTTTTTTAAAAAAATTTTATGA
This sequence comes from uncultured Anaeroplasmatales bacterium, assembly GCA_964634685.1. Classification (GTDB taxonomy): domain Bacteria; phylum Bacillota_I; class Bacilli_A; order Acholeplasmatales; family JAEDCM01; genus CAZWLD01. The sequence goes on along the minus strand of CAZWLD010000035.1, from coordinate 15,353 downwards.
TATACTATTTAAGGTGGTACGATTGAGAGTAGTAAGTGGTAAATATAAAAGCAGAATTATCAAATATGTAGAGGATGAAAAAACAAGACCAACGACAGATAAGGTAAAGGAATCAATCTTTAATATCATTGGACCGTATTTTGATGGGGGAATTGTTTTAGATTTGTTTGCCGGAAGCGGTGGTATTGGCATTGAGGCGATATCTCGGGGTATGGATAAAGGATATTTTATTGATACGAGTAAGGAAGCAATCAAGGTTATTAATGACAATTTGAAAACCTTAGGGATAGCTAATTGTCTGGTTTTAAAACGCGATTATTTGGATTTTTTGAATTCAACTAATGAAAAATTTAGCTTGATTTTTCTTGATCCACCTTATCGAATGCATATTTTAGAGGATATATTGCGAATCATTTATGAAAGAGGTCTTTTAACAGAGGATGGAATCGTCGTTTGCGAATATGAAAAATCCTATACCTTTTCCTCTGTTTATTTTGAAAAAATAAAAGAAGCTAATTATGGAATCAGAAATATTGCGGTTTACCAAGAAAGGAATGATTTATTGTGAGAATAGGAATGTATACAGGATCCTTTGATCCTGTCACTAATGGCCATATCGATATTATTTGTCGAGGCGCTAAAATGTTTGACAAGCTTTATGTTGCGGTTGCGCAAAACGTCGGAAAGGATTATTTGTTTTCCTTAGAAGATCGGGTTAATTTGCTAAAGGAAGCCTGCTTGATGTACGATAATGTAGAAATTGTTGTTTGTGACTGCTTGGCTGTTGAATTTGCGAAAATGCTAGGAGCTAAGGTTATGCTAAGAGGGTTAAGGGTTATGACCGATTTTGAATATGAGCTTCAAATGGAGGCTGTTAATAAGACGCTTGATCCTGAAATTGAAACTATTTTTATGATGACAAGTACTCAATATTCCTTTTTATCATCGTCATCAGTAAAGGAAATGGCTAAATTTGGGGGCGATGTTTCCAAGCTTGTGCCTGATAATGTTAATGTTGCCCTCAAAAGAAAGTATCAAAAATAAGCAAGCCTAATATTTAAATGTGCAAAATATTTTGTAAATCCAAACGGTTTAAAAGGGAAAAATGCTGTTTGGATTTTTTCAACTTCACATTTATCTAGTTATTAAAACTAGAAGTAAAATAATATTTTTAAATTATCTGTTTTTAAAAACTAAATAAAAATAGTGATGAAAAAACTATTTCAATAATGTTTTTTTTCATAGGATAAGATGGGAGGAAAAAAATTGAAAATTGAATTAGAAAACCAAAATATTAATGATACCTATCAGCTCGAAGAAGCATTACTAAGAGGAACATTATTTAAAGGGCTTTATAAGCCTTATAAATATGAGCCTAATCAATTTATCTACAAGGATAAAGAGGAACGAGTATTAGGAATCATTAGACAATTACGATTTGCAATTATCGAATTGAATCTATATCTTGATAATCATCCAAAATGTCCTTATGGACTGCAGATGATGTCGAAGTTATCAGCTGAATATGATAAAATGCTTGATTATTATGAGAAAAATTATGGAAAGCTAATCGCATCATCATCTTATCAAAATGAATTTTGTTATGCCACAAATAGGTGGCCATGGGAGGTTAAAAGCTAATGTGGGATTACGTCAAAATTTTAGAATTTCCAATTAACATTACTACAAAGGATTTGAAAATGGCTAAATATATTGTGACGCAATACGGTGGCGATGATGGAGAGTTAAGAGCAGCTATCCGTTATTTAAATCAAAGATTTACGATGCCAAGTAATGAAGGTAAGGCCTTATTAACAGATATTGGAACCGAAGAGCTAGCTCATGTTGAAATGATTTCTTCAATGCTTTATCAGCTAATGAAGGATGCGACCATTGAAGAACTAAAGGAAGCAGGTCTCGCCTCGCATTATGCGATGCATGGAAAAGGTATTTTCCCGACCGATGCCAATGGAATCCCGATGAGCGTCACCGGAATTGGCGCCCATGGAAATGATTTTGAGGCCGATTTGGTTGAGGATTTAGCAGCCGAAGAAAAAGCTCGCGCAACCTACGAGCATTTGATGGATTTATCTAATGATCCTTGTGTCTTGGCCCCGTTAGCCTTTTTAAGAGAACGAGAATTAGTCCATTTCCAAAGATTTGGTGAGCTTCTTAATGATTTATTGGCAAAAAAAAACCTGTAGATAGCTACAGGATTTTTTTTATTTCTCTGTGATAGCTTCAACTGGGCATGCACCTTCACAAGCACCGCAATCGATACAAGCATCAGCATCGATTTCATAAACTCCGTTGCCTTCGCTAATAGCATCAACTGGACACTCAGCAGCACAAGAACCGCAGCATTGACATAAGTCAGCGTTAATTACTCTTGGCATAAGAAAACCTCCTCTTAAGATTTCACTTTACACTGTCATTTTATCAAACAATTTAACAAATGTAAAGAAAAATTCATTTTTCTCTTGAAGAATTCATTTTAGTCTTGTTTTTTTAGGGTATTTTATGTACAATAAATATTGATAAAAGGAGTGAAATTAATTATGCCAGCTTGGGGTATTACTTTACTTGCAATAGGAACATTTATTGTTGGATTGATTCTTGGATTTGTCTTATCAAGAGTATTCTTTAAGAGCTATTTAAAGAAGAACCCGCCAATTAATGAAAACCAAATTCGTGCAATGTACGCTTCAATGGGACGTACCGCCTCTGAGAAGGATATTCGTCGTGTGATGAAACAAATGGAGCAATCTCGCTAGATTGCTTTTTTTACGCTCAAAAAAAAAGACCTTTTTCAAGGTCTTAGCTTTCTTTTGGAGTCTCTTTTGAATCAGCTTCTTTAGCTGGTTCTTTTTTCTTTTTGAAGGAATTCTCTGTTCCGTTTAAAATTCTAACATAATTTTTTCGATGCTTGAATATCATAAATGCTGAGATGATGCAGAAAAAGATCAAGGTTGGCCAGGATAAATCTCCTAGGTATTGGCTAAAGAAGAAATGCTGAAGAAATGATGTTATACAAACAGTTAAAATGGCAAATGTTGAAGATAAGGAAACATATCCCGATGCCTTTAGCGTGATATAGAAAACAATCAAGCATAATACCGCAGGAATGGGCGCCATCACAAGGGTGATTCCTAGGCTCGTCGCCACAGCTTTTCCCCCTTTAAATCCGGCAAATATTGGGAACATATGTCCAATTACGGCCATTAATCCATAATATAACGGTTCAAAACAATTAAATTCTAAGAAATTTCCAGTGAATGGTCTTGCCATTACTTCAAATATCAAGCGGGCTCCACCAACGGTAATTACACCCTTTAAAACATCTAAAACAAAGACCGTTAGCCCAAGCTTTTTACCTAAAACGCGGATGGCGTTTGTTGAACCAAGATTGTGGCTGCCATATTCGCGGATATCAATTCCCTTGGCGGTTTTGCCTATTACTAAAGCACTTGGAAATGATCCGATTAAATATGCAACGATTAATAATAAAATTGCGTACAAGATATCAACCTCTTTCCTCGTTAATTATAGCATAGATAGAGGTAATTAGAAGGATAATATTTTTATTTTTTTCTTGTTAAAACGTTTACTGATATGATATAATTTATAAATGGATGTAAGGAGTGAGAAATATGGCTGATTTTGAAGAACATTACAGTGATGAGGATATCGTCGTTTTAGAAGGGCTTCAGGCTGTAAGAAAAAGACCAGGTATGTATATCGGGTCAACAGACGCAAGGGGCCTACATCATTTAGTTTGGGAAATTGTTGATAATGCCATCGACGAGGTTTTACAAGGCTATGGTAAGGAAATAAATGTTCGAATTCTAAATGATAATTCCATCGAGGTAGAGGATTTCGGTCGAGGAATGCCTTGTGGTATGCACAAATCAGGAAGACCAACGACCGAGGTTATTTTTACAATGCTCCATTCAGGCGGTAAATTTGGCGGAAGTGGTGGCTATAAGGTTTCTGGTGGATTACACGGTGTTGGTAGTAGTGTTGTTAATGCCTTAAGTCAATTTTTAGTCGTCACAATCAATCGTGATGGTAAAACGGTCCGTCAACGCTTTGAAAATGGTGGTGAAAAAATTTATCCTCTTGAGGTCATTGGCGAAACAAAAAAGACTGGAACCAAAGTGTGGTTCAAGCCAGATCCAACCATTTTTTCCACAACTTTATATAATTATGACACAATAAAGGAAAGATTAAGAGAGTCAGCCTTTTTAATTAAGGGACTTAAAATTAATCTATCGGATGAAAGAACAAAACAAAGCGAAACCTTTCAATATAATGATGGTTTAAGTGCCTATGTCAGGTATTTAAACACGGAAAAGGGTCAAGAAAAGAAGCCATATCATGAGGTTCAATATTTTGAAGGAACCTCGAATTCCATTCAGGTTGAGGTTGCTTTTCAATTTACCGAATCCTATACAACGGATAATACCTTTTCCTTTGTCAATAACGTAAGGACGAAGGACGGCGGAACCCATGAGGTTGGATTAAAGAGTGCTATTACCCGTTCCTTTAATGAATATGCTAGAAAATATGGCTTTTTGAAGGAAAAGGATGCCAATTTAGATGGCGCCTACATAAGAGAAGGCTTGACGGTTATTGTTTCGGTCAGAATTCCTGAAAATTTATTGGAATTTGAAGGACAAACTAAAGCTAAATTAGGAAGCCCTGAGGCCCGAAATGCCGTTGATTCTGTTGTTTATGAAAAGATGAATTATTTTTTAGAGGAGAATCGCGATTTAGCTTCAACGCTAATGAAGAAGTCTTTATTAGCCTTTAAAGCCTATGAGGCGGCTCGAAATGCGCGAAATGAAGCTCGTTTAAATAATAAAAAGCAAAAGCAAGAGGTCATTTTAAGTGGTAAGCTATCCCCAGCTCAGGGAAAGAATAAGGAAATTAATGAGCTTTTCATCGTTGAGGGAGATTCAGCGGGAGGCTCCGCTAAGCAAGGGCGCGACCGCAGATTTCAGGCGATTTTACCGCTTCGTGGTAAAGTCTTAAATACCGAAAAGGTCAAAACCGAGGAAATGCTTAAAAACGAAGAAATTAATACCATTATTCATACGATTGGGGCCGATTTTGGTTCGGGCTTTGAGCTTGATAAATGTAATTATAATAAAATCATCATCATGACCGATGCCGATGATGATGGTGCCCATATCCAAATTCTTTTGTTGACCTTCTTTTTCCGCTATATGACCGATTTAGTTAAGGCGGGAAGAGTATATGTGGCGATGCCACCTCTATACAAGGTTGTTCGTCAAAAGGGCAAAAGGGATGAAGTTAAATATGCTTGGAGTGATGAAGAGCTAAAGGAGATTACTAATGGCTCATCAAGCTACACAATTCAACGCTTCAAGGGACTTGGAGAAATGAATGCGGATCAGCTTTGGGAGACAACAATGTCACCAGAAACACGTTCCTTGGTTCGGGTTTCGATTGACGATTTAGGTGATGCTGACCAAAAGGTTTCCATTATTATGGGCGATAAGGTTGAGCCTCGACGTGAGTGGATTGAAAATCATGTAGCCTTTACATTAGAAGATGATTTTCAAATTAATCGAGATTAGAGGTGAATTTTATGGCTAGTATTAAAGAAAAATTAGATATTATTTTTAACGAAAATGTCCTTGAGGAGAAGCTTGAGGATGTAATGGGCGAACGCTTTGGACGTTATTCAAAATATATTATCCAGGAGCGTGCCATTCCGGATTCAAGAGATGGATTAAAGCCCGTTCAAAGAAGAATTCTCTATGCAATGTATAAGCTTGGAATGAGTCCGGATAAGCCATATAAAAAATCCGCTCGTATTGCTGGTGAGGTTATGGGTAAATATCATCCTCATGGCGATTCATCGATATATGAGGCAATGGTTCGTATGAGCCAGGATTGGAAAACGCGTGTTCCTCTTATCAGTATGCATGGTAATAATGGATCAATTGATGGTGATAGCGCGGCGGCGATGCGTTACACGGAGGCAAGGCTCAGTCCCGCTTCGATGCTTTTACTTGAGGGAATTGAAAAAAGAACAGTTGATTTAGTTCCAAACTTTGATGATACTGAATTAGAGCCGATTGTTTTGCCGGCAAAATTTCCCAATATGCTTGTTAATGGGGCGACTGGTATTGCGGCAGGTTATGCCACAAATATCCCTCCTCACAACCTAAAAGAGGTTATTAAGGCAACAATTTACCGCATTGACCATCCCAATTGTGGAACCGTTGATTTAATGAATTTTGTGAAGGGACCAGACTTTCCGACCGGCGGTATTGTTCAGGGAAGGGATGGCCTTTTACAGGCCTATGAAACCGGACGCGGTAAAATTGTTATTCAATCAAAAACGCAGTTTGAGGAATTGAGCAAGGGGCAATATCAAATTATTGTGACAGAGATTCCTTATGAAGTAAATAAGGCCTTGTTGGTTAAAAAAATTGATCAGCTTCGAATTGAAAAGAAATTTGACAGTATCGTTGAGGTTAGGGATGAATCGGACCGCGAGGGCTTACGTATTGCCATTGATTTAAAGAAGGGTGTGAGCCCGGAGTTTGTTTTAAATTATTTGTTATTAAACACCGATTTACGTATTAATTATAACTTTAATGTCATTGCAATTCACAACCAGAGACCTACGCAAATGGGCCTTGGGGCTATTTTAGATGCTTATATTAATCATCAGAAGGAGGTTGTGACTAATCGCTCTAATTATGACCTTACGAAGGCTAAAAAGCGTCTTCATGTTGTTATGGGATTAATTAAAATGGTTAGTATCCTCGATGAGGTAATTGCGGTTATTAGAGCTTCTAAGGGTAAAGCTAATGCGAAGGAAAATATTCGAACACAATTTGGCTTTTCCGAGGAACAAGCCGAGGCTATCGTAACGCTTCAATTATATCGCTTAAGCTCGACGGATATTTTTGAGCTTGAACAAGAGGAAGCCGAATTGAATAAGCAAATCATCAATCTTACGGAGATTTTATCGAATGAAAAATCCTTGCTTAGCTTAATCAAGAGCGAGCTTAAGGAAGTCGCAAGCAAGGTTGGCGATGAAAGAAAAACGCAAATTGAGGATGATGTTAATGAAATTAAAATTGCCAAAACGGATTTAATCGTTGATGAAGAGGTTATGGTTTCAGTTAGTAGGCTTGGCTACATTAAAAGGTCTTCCTTACGAAGCTTCAATCAAACACCACTTCCTGGCCTAAAGGAAAATGATAGTCTTTTATTCCGTAGTCAATTGAGCACTCATACCATTTTACTTGTTTTCACAAGCTTGGGAAATTATGTTTATATCCCAATTTATGAGCTTGAAGACGCCAAATGGAAGGATATGGGAACCTATTTAGGAAATATTGTCCCAATCGAGGCTAATGAAAGAATTGTTAACGTCTTTGCGATAAATAATTTTGAAGAGGATAAAACCTTATTATTTGCGACGAAAATGGGTATGGTTAAGCAAACTAAATTGTCGGAATTTAACGTAAATAGATATTCTAAGGCCATTAGGGCAATGAAGCTTCAGGATAATGATAGTGTTGTGTCTGTTGATATGACATCGAAATATCAAGAGGTTGTTTTATTCTCAAAGCGCGGAAAAGCTTTACGCTATTATGCGGATGAAATTAGTGTTGTTGGGACAACAGCGGGCGGAATAAAAGGCATCAATTTAGCGCCAAATGATGAATTATCGGCCGCAATTTACACAAGGTCAACCCATGATTGTGTCCTCTTAACTAGTCGAGGCAATTTAAAAAGAGTTAAGATTGAATCAATTCCAATGTCAAAACGAAATAAGGTTGGTTCGACAATAATTAAGGAAATCAAGGGTAATCCTCATTACATAATGGATGCGGTCACAATGAGCTACGTTCAATACAGGGAGAATGTGTTGTTATACGTCTTGACTGATACGATGAGCATCACCGTTAAATCATTTGATGTCAAATACAGCACAACTGATAGTGGAAAGCCATTTATTTCCGCCAAACAAGGAAATCCTCTTCGCCTCTTCATTGATTATATTGAGGATGTCGATATCTTTGATGAGGGGAAGAAAACCCCAATTACGCCGAATTATGATGAGTCGATTTTAGAAGAAATTGAAGCAGATGATTCAGAATTGGATGAAGAGAAATTCCAAAAATTTACGAGATTGTCATTATTTGATGGTAATGATTTTTAAGAGGATGACAAGGAATGGTGATTAATATGACATATAATTTTATTTTTGTTAGAGATATTATTAAGATTCTAACTTATTGTGATAAAAACAAATTTTGTAATGAAATATTTATTAATCCACAAAAATTAATAGATTGTGTTACTAATGAAATGTCAAGAGAAGTTTATTTAAAAAATGGTTTAAGAGCTGTTAAAGTACCGGTAAAAGATTTAAGATATGCTAGATCAAAAGATGGCAACTGGTTGTTGGCAGTATTTACATTTGAAGATAAATTTATTACTGGATTGTTAGATAGTAAAATGTTTGCTATCTGTATTGATAAAGACCAAAACTTTAGAGTATTTTCATTAAGACAATATTTTGAAAAAGAAGATAAAAGTGATTTGCAACATGTAGTATTTGAACAACAACTTTATGGTGAACCAAAAATTTTGCGTACACTTCTTAGAATTGATTGGGAAGCATTTGCAGTAGTAGCAGATTATTATCTTCGTGGAGGAAAAGATTAAAAAAAGGGGCTGTAAAAAAACCTAGGTTTTGGAAATATTACGAATTCATATCAAGAGAATTTGTTATATCATTTTTAAGAGGAAGCTTTTTAGCTTCCTTTTTAGTTTGGATATGACCGAAAATATTGACTAAAAATGTATATGATGCTATATTATTGTTATAAATATTAGAAAGAAGTGGTAAATTATGGCAAATCAAGGTTTAGTTAATTATGGAGCTTATCGAAGCTTTGCTTTATCAAATGGCACAACAGTCCATATAAACCTATGTAATGAACATAAAAACGTAAATATAGTTGTTCCTGTCTTGCAAGAACTAAAAGAATTTGGTTTAGATTTTTCTTGTGTTTTAAATCATCAGGATAAAGATAATATTGGTTACTATGGATATGGATGTAACATAATGCTTTCTATGCAAAAATCGGATTTAGAAAATGATTGTTTACGTTTAAAACGTGGAGACGGATTAATCATTAATTTGGATAAAGTTAAAAGTACAGATGAATATGACCTTTATTTTTCAAAAAAAGAGAAAATGTACGCCAAAATTAATAATGGGGAATCTTCATTTTTTACTCTTTATGATCTTTATGGAAATGAATGGGATTATCATTGTTTAGAACTTGTAGCTTTGCCATCGACAGTAAAATACCATCAATATACATATACATACAGTTTTTCAAACAGTAAATTAATATATACACGCGATGACGAATTAGAAAAAGTTGAATTAAATATGCGAATAATAAGTATGGAAAGTAATACTTGCCGAGGAATTAAATATTATGTTAAAGATTCTAGTGGCGTCTTTCAGTTAAACCGTAGTTATAATTTTGAATATCAAAATCTTTATTGTAAAAAAATAACTGATGTATTTGACAATAAAACTGTAAATAACAATGAATTAATTTTATCTGTGGGTTCATCTTATCAAATAACCGATTTAATCAAAAATGAAACGATAAAATGTGAATTAGTAAATGAAAATATTGTTGTCTCACAGTACCATAATAATATTAATACAGCGATTGTTCATAATATTAATTATGATAATGAAAAAACGATTATTACGAATTCATATCAAGAGAATTTAACTTATGTGTTTGAAAATGGTTTAGTCAAATACATCTTTGATGACAGATTTCATAGTAATATTTTCACCTTTGATAATGATTGTAATTTAGTAAATAAACAAACTGATTTAGCCTTTGATGATGAGAAGAAAACTATTTTAGGTGAGAATTTGTCAGATTACACTGTAACTAATCTAGTTGATTCTTCATCAGTTTATCCTAACTCATCAATTACAAAAGTTTTCTATATGCACACTAATTCCAAAATCGAACAACAAAAGTATTACTCTGGCTATGTCAGAGAATCTTTATGCTTGTCATTTCTCACCAAAAGTGCCGATTCAGGGAAAATAAAAGCAACTTTAAAAATAAATAATAAGCTAACAAAAGAATTAACAATTGAACCAAAGATTTTCTATCATCCTGCCTCAATTAATCTTTTCTTTGATGGTGTAATTGAAAGAGTTAATGTTAGCTTTGAGGTATTAAGCGGTAATTGTTATGTGGCTGGAATAAAACTAGCCCCAACTTTAAATGAATTTGATATGCGATATAATAATCAAGGCTTAGTTATGAGTAAAAATAGCGGTGGTTATGTTTCAAATTTATGTTATGATGAAAATAATTATTTAATGTCAAAAAGCGGAAATAATTTTACTGGCTCGACTAAAGTTTATAAAGGCTATGATTTATTTTATGAGAGGGCAAATGGCGTTGAGAAAGAATATTCTTACTCCGATTTACATGATTTGATTAAAGAAATTACAACTTTAAAAAATGAAACGATAGAAGAAAATTATACATATAGTAATCATTATCTTACCAGTGCTTTAGACCATAATAATGTTTCTTATCAATTTGTAAATGATTTTGTGAAGAAGAGAATTGATAAAACAATCGTTAATGGAATTACAACCACTTACAATTATAGTGGTTTAGATAGCGAGGGTCCGACCTTTGAGGGCCCTTCTCTAACTAAAGATAATTTGATTTCCTATAATACCCAAAAAGAGGTCTTTAGATATAATCATATTGTAGATGATAGTATTATTAATCAATATCAATTCACTTATAATGATGATTTAGATTTGAAATCTGTTAAAGAAAATGATTTAGAATATGGAATCATTGATTATGAAAATGAGGATAGTACAAATCAACCTCATACAAGCCGATTAAAGGTTTTTAGGTATGGCAATGAGAGATGTGAATATACATATGATAATCATGGAAATATCACCCAAAAAAATATCAATATGTATCAAAATATTTATTATTATTCATACAATTATTTAGACCAATTAAAGGAAATCAAATTGAACAATGATGTAGTCGAACAATTTAATTATGATATTAGAAATCAATTAATAAGTCATCAAATTAATAATGGAATAACTCATACCTTTTTATACAAGCCAGCTTGTACAAAATTTAGTAATAGTCTTTGTTCTTTAAGATATCAATTATTTAATACCAAAAACAGAAAGACAAAGGATGGAATATTTGAATATTATTATCGACTAGGATATGCGTGCTTTTTTGATTATCAAGAACCAAGCTCAACACGTCCTTATCGCTCTACAAGCACTGCTTTAATTCATAAAGGAGATAGGGTTATAAAGAAGGATAATAGGTTTGGAGGAGTAATAAAAAGAGATTCTATTCTTAATTACTTTTATATGGGGTACAATAACCTGGAATATGTTTTTGATAGGATAGAAACAACAAATATGATTAATGTCCATTTTTGGTGTAAGATTAGTAATATTTCTTATTCCGGTAATTTGGCAATATTTCAAATGAGAAATATAAAATATGAATTAAGAATAAAAGAGTCTAAATTAGCAGTATTTTGTAATGGATTGGAAAAATTAAGGCTTGAAGAAAATCTAAAGGCTAATGAGTGGAATTTAATTAGCTTCTCGATGGATCGATTAATGTATGATCGAGTAGGAATTGGCGCTAATACTGAATATAAGGAAGTAGATTTTGGAACATATAATTTTCCTGAATTTGATAAATTTGCAATATCTATATGCACTGGAGCAACCTATTATGTAACAGGAATTGTATTTACTAGCGGAACAAATTGTGCAAAAGAAAGAAATGTCTATTACGAATTAATCAGAGAGTTAAAAGAAACTCCAGATGAACAAGCAAGTGGATTAATGTTATATAGTAGCAGTATAGAACATTATCCATTATTAAATAGCTACAATAGCCTAAATGATAAGAAACCACAGGTTTATGAATCAACCGACTTTGCAAGTGATTTTATCTATGATCCTGAATTAAAAAGAAATGTATATTTTTCCCACGGACAAAATTTGATTTACAGTATGAACGCATTCTCTTTTTCAGTTTCAGTAAAATTCAAGATTTTGGAATTTTTTGAATATAATCCTATCCTATCAATGCCCGCAAGCAGTAGTTTAAATATTGGATGTAATAAATATGGAAGGATAATGCTAAATAATACATCGATTAGTCTAACAGTAGATAATAATTGGCATACCTTAACATATACATATATAGTTGGAAGTGGAGCTAAGCTTCAAATTGATGATTCGGTATATACATTCTCTGGTTCAACTATGTATGGTACATTTGGATTGCGTTTAGGATATGAAGGTGAAGAAAAATATTCTATCGCCAAATTCTGTGATTTAGTCTATAAATCAGAAACTGAAATCGCTGATACTGATTATAATTCTTGTGGTGTTATCAATATTTATGACAACCTAGGAAGATTAAAACAATTTAAAAAAATTGATGAAGATAAGACCCTTTTGTCATTTGAATATAGCAAAGATTTAGTTTCTAAGGTTTCTATCAGAAACAATCAAAATAGTTTTGATGAATACAACTATGAATATCAATTTATAAATGGAAATCCGGTTGTAAATAAAATCATTTATCAAGAAGAAACCAAAAACGAATTTGTTTATGATGAGTTTGGAAGACTAATTAAAGAAATTAGAGGAAGCAATGAAGATAACTATAGCTATGACATCAGGGGAAATATCACAAGCAAAAATGGTGTAACGTACTATTATGAAAGTCCATTTATGGACCGAGTAACAAAAATTGGCAATGATGCAATTACTTATGATGTTATTGGAAATATTTCCAGTTATAAAGGTGTTAATTATTCCTATACGGGAAGAAAGCTTACCTCAGTAACATCAGACAATTTAAGTATTAGCTTTGTATACAATGATATTAATCAAAGAATCAAAAAGATAAACAATTTGACTGGTGAAGTAACATATTATGTTTACGAAAATGATTTATTGAAATTTGAATACACTGGAAATGACTGGATAAACTATCTGTATTTAGATGGCAAAGTTGTAGGCTTTATAAAAAATGGTGGTTCTCCATATTACTATATTTATGACGGAATTGGAAACATCGTTAGCATAATGAATTCCAACAACGAAAGAGTTGTGAATTATGAATATGATGCCTTTGGAAATGTTTTAAGCATTACAGGCTCAGATAGTGATACCTTAGGTGTTTCAAATCATTTTAGATATAAAGGTTATTATTATGATATGGAAACAAATCTTTATTTTTTAAAGACAAGGTATTACAGTCCAGAATTATGCAGATTTATTTCTCCAGACTCAGTTGATTATTTAGACCCTGACAGTATTAATGGATTGAATTTATATGCTTATTGTGGAAATGATCCAGTTAATAGATGTGATCCTACAGGATATGCTTGGTATCATTGGGCAGTAGGAGCAGCTATTATAGTTACATGCGCAGCTTTAACAATTGTTACCGCTGGAGGATTCGCAGCAGCTGGAACTGCTTTTGCTTCGGTAGTTTCTGCGACTATGGCTCCAACCGCACTTTCTGCTGTGTTTGCAGGAGCAACAATAGGGGCGGCGGCTATAGGTGCTGCAGGAATGGTTGTAGGTGGCATGTCTGGAGAAGAAGGTTGGTCGTGGGAAAATGCTTCTCAAGGATTTATGATTGGTTCTATTGCTGGAGCAGTTATTGGAGGTGCTTGGGGCGGAACGCACTACGCTTTACAAAGTGCCGGGAAAATGGCGATTAGAACTAATATTAATAATTTAGTTAATAATCCATTAGATGAATTTGTGACATCTGGTCCGAAAGATGGAGTAATTTCAGGTCATATTCGTTCAATTTCTCAAACTGGAGATTATGGAAAAATCTTTGCTAGTAAACTGCCAAATGGAACGTATCAAATTGCAAATGGTCATCATAGGGTCGCTGCATTAAGAAAATTGGGGTATAGATATGTTAATTTTTTCTTAGTTCCATAGGAGGTTAATAATATGGGAATGGCTGATTTTTATTTAAATATTATTTTTATAAAACATAATTATGATGAATTTGAAACAGTATATCAATCATTTGCTAATGAAAGTATATTTAGAATTTTAAATAACGAAGCTGAATCGAATTTATTGTCCATAGAGTGTAAATTTGATAATTTTATTCCTTCAATTATTATCGCATTTAATAATCTTTATCCTTTTAAAGTTAATATTGCCTCGATTGAAACATATGGTGTTGTAAAAGAATTTATATTTACTAGTGTTGAAGAATTCTTAGATTATGTATTTTCCGTTAATAAGAATAAATTATTGTCGTATTACAAACAAATGGGGTATTTAGCCATTGATTCGGAAAAATATTATGAAAAGCGAGTTAAGTTAAAAAAATACTATAAAAAGATGTGATTTTTAAGAGAAAGCTTATTTTGACTTCTTTTTTAGTTTGGTAGATAATCAAATATTACTAAATTTCTATATGATACTATATTATTGTTGTAAATATTAGAGAAAAGTAGTAAATTATATGGCAAATAAAGGATTAGTTAATTATGGAGCTAATAAAAACTTTGCTTCGTCAAATGACACAACAGCCCATATAAACTTATGTAATGAACATAAATATCACTGTTTTTGTCTTGGAGGAAATAAAATGGTTTAGATTTTTCTTTTGTTCAAAAATATCAAAATAAAGATACTATTGTTCTTTATGGTCATGACTGTAATATTATGATGCTAAATAATTATGTAATTAAAAGAAACTCCAAATGAACAAGCAAGTGGATTAATGTTATATAGTAGCAGTATAGAACATTACCCATTATTAAATAGCTACAATAGCCTAAATGATAAAAAACCACAGGTTTACGAATCAACCGACTTTGCAAGTGATTTTATCTATGATCCTGAATTAAAAAGAAATGTATATTTTTCCCACGGTCAAAATTTGATTTACAGTATGAATGCATTTTCTTTTTCAGTTTCGGTAAAATTCAAGATTTTGGAATTTTTTGAATATAATCCTATCCTATCAATGTCCTCAAGCAGTAGCTTAAATATTGGATGTAATAAATATGGAAGGATAATGCTAAATAATTCCCCGATTAGTCTAACAGTAGATAATAATTGGCATACCTTAACATATACATCACAATAATTTAAAAAATTAGGTATACGGAAAATAAATCTTGTCCCGAGTTTTACAGTTGTTATGCTAAAATTACAAAAATCTATAATCCTAAGTGTC
>CAZWLD010000034.1:0-24882 GCA_964634685.1 uncultured Anaeroplasmatales bacterium | reverse complement strand
ATAGAAGGTTTTATAAAGTTTTATAGGATTATTTATACTGTTTTTAAACCTTTTTGTTTCCATCTTTTTTAGTTCAATTTTTTTTGAAAAAAATAGATAAATTTTTAACAAGCTTTATTATCCAAGAATCTTTAAAAAGGCCTCATAATTTGCAATTTCACGTTCTGTATGATAAACAGCAAATTCAATACAATCGAAATAATGCAAATAATCTTGCATTACTTTCTTAAATGCCCTAGCCACAATTTCCGGTGGATTTTTAAAAGCCCCACAGCCAAAGGCACCTAAGATCAAAACTTTATTTTTTTCCGCAGCAACCAAAAATATTCTTTTTATTCCTTGATGTAAGCAATCTCTCAAGCTCATCAGGTTCTATCTTTGCTTTTTCTTTTCCAGCGTAAGTATTCATTAGATTCTTTGGATTATCACGAAGATTAGGGGCGGCACAAGTAATTATATATACACTCGACCAATCTTCTTTTTTGATTATATCCAGAAAATCGATGTCGCTTTTAAAAACACAAACATTAGGAGTGTATATACAATCGTTATTGTATAAAGGATTTCCCAAAATCCTGTGTGGTCCATAAAACAGATTCCACATTTTTTTTCGTGTTAAGGCAAGGATAAAGGGTTGGCGAGCGGCAAATTGATTCCTCTTGGGCGGATGACCCTTTGGTAACGCCTCCTCCAGGATTGGTTTTTGAGGTGAAATTCAAAACACAAACCTTTTTTCCCATCCCCGCATAAGGCATTGTGTCTTCAAGTGATCTCTTTTTGCTAACAACACTTGGGCTTTTTTTCGTTGTTTATAAATGGTGTTTTCACAATATCATTTTCCGCTATAAAAATTTGCCCTGAAGGGATTTTTTTTATTACTTGAATCAATGCTTGATATGTTGTGAATAATTCCTTTGTATCGCTAAAAATCAAAGCATTTTTGGCTTTTCTCTCTTCCATTATAAAACCTCTTTTAAAGGCTAAAAAGCGTTTAAAAAAAGCTTAAAATCAAAACAAAGATTTTAAGCTAAGTATTTTTTTAATATTCTCTTGTGTCCTTTAATCCCATATAGAAGATAGCGATTGTTCCAGGTCCGCTATGGGCACCAATAACCGGACCAATGTAGTTAATCAAAAGCCTGTTGATTTTTTTGCCAGATTCATTCATTATTTTATCAGCTAATTCTTTGGCTTCCTCATAACAATCACCGTGACTAATAATTAAACAATTAGTTTCTTCATCATAGTTTTCAAGGAATTTTTCATATAATTCCAAAATGGCTTTTTTTCTTCCAATGCATTTTTTCTTGACGCGTAGTCTTCCTTCATCATCACAAATAAGGAAAGGCTTAATCTTTAATAATTTAGCCGCAAAAGCTGCTGCATTGGTTAATCTTCCGCCTCTTTTTAAGTGATCGATATCATC
This sequence comes from uncultured Anaeroplasmatales bacterium, assembly GCA_964634685.1. Taxonomy (GTDB): domain Bacteria; phylum Bacillota_I; class Bacilli_A; order Acholeplasmatales; family JAEDCM01; genus CAZWLD01. The sequence goes on along the minus strand of CAZWLD010000034.1, from coordinate 23,456 downwards.
AACAGTAAACCAGTGATTAACACGACTACGATTAGCTAGGCACCATTCATGCAATTGATCAATGGTATATCCTTGGTTTTTCCTTAAAGCCGCTTCATAGACGAATAATCCTTCGCCTGTTGAGGCTGATAAGGTGTCAAAGGGAATGATTTTAGCATCCGGATATTCTTCTTTAACAATATTTACCGCAACACATAAAGAATTATAGGTTCCGCTTAATTTTGAATCAAAGCACATAACAAAAACGTCCTTTTCTTCTTTAACAAATTTTGTTAAGCAATCGACATAATCACTAACATTGATTTGGGTTGTGGCTGGCATAAAGCCTTGTCTAATTAATCCATAAAACTCTTTTGATGACATTTCGCGTTCATCTAAATAGTTTTCATATTCTTTTCCATCAATTGTAAATCGTAAATTTAAAACAGTTACACCTAGCTCATTAGCGATATCAATAGGTAAATCTGTTGTTGAATCGGTAACAATAACATAATCTCTCATTTCAAAGCATACCTCTCTTTCGCACTTATTATAACACAGGAAAAAATAGATATCAAGATTTATATGAACAGATTTCAAAAAAAGACAAAAAAAGATAAGCAATGCAATTGCATTGCTTATAGTCATTAGTTTAAGCTTGAGGACGATAGAAGGTATAGATTGCAAAGGTTGCGGAAACCTTATCCGCATCCATTCCAGTTATATTAACCTGATCAAGATATAAAATTCTTGATGAAACTCCACCAGTACTATAAAGGTTTTCAACAAAATCTAATAAAATATCAATATTATTAGCAGTTACGGAAACACTATAAAAATATGATTGAACCTCTTTATTTAACCCTTCAATTGAAGAAGGAACATCAGCCCCAGCAGTATAGCTAATATTTAAATATGGAACCTTAACCTCAAGTCCTGCCGATCTAGCGGCATTTGTAATCTCATTTCTTACTTCCTCTGGGTTAATTGATTCAGGTAAGGCAGCCATAAACAATGAAGTATCAATCAATTCCTCATTTTTTTGATTCTTTAATGCTACAATTTGTGAATTAAGATTTTTGATATCCTTATTGTATTTATCGATATCTCTCTGAACAGCTGATGTAACTAACCACCATGATAAAGCCGTAATTAATAAAGCTCCACAAAGTAAAAGAATAATATTGGTTCGTCCAAGATTTTTTCCAAAGACATTTTTGGTTCGGACACCATTTTTTTCTTTTTTGGTGTCTTTTTGTTTAGTATCTTTCTTACTCATAATGTAATACCAACTCCAATCCTTCATCAATACCTGATGTCGCATTTTGTGAATCTACGCTAGTTACAAATGGAACAAATTCTTTGGATAAATAATATGTTTTCATCTTATTTCTAAAGGTAGTTATATCATTACTATTGATATCAAAAATAATTGACATACTAATTTCCTTCTTAAGGGAATCTATTTTGAGATATTCTATTTTAGCAATGATATTTTTTTCCTCATAATATTTATTAAATTCTTCAACTGCCGCAAGAATATATTTGATTTTATCTTGATGTGATGTATAATATCCAATTTCTTCATCTAGACCATCAAAGACAACCTCTTCCTCACCAACGGTAAATGATAATTTAGTTGTACCTAAAGAGCTTTTTAAAGTTTCGTAATCAGCTTGATATTTTTTTGAGGCGGCATCATTGACAGTACGATCAGCATTTTCATTGATCAATTGGTTATATTCATTTTTGGCATCGGCGTGTTGTTGGATTAAAAGATTTTTTTCCTTAACTAATCCGATATATGGAACATATACACAGAAGGTCATAGCTACGATAAAAACAGCTAAAATCAAAAGGTAATTCATTATTTTTCCAAGTAATGTTTGTCGTTTTAATTGAAAATCAATTTGTAAACCTTTCATTTTAACACCTCCTATTTATATAAGCTGGCAGCTAAGGCTACATAACAGCTTGTTGGTAAGATTTTTTCGTAGTATTCAGACTTTTTATTCATATCAAAGACTTCATAATTTAAGCCTTTTAATCTAACGTCTAATTCTGTCCTAACATCATCATTAGTTTTATTTGATGTTAGATTGAAGACAACAATTTTATTGATTTGTTTCTTTCCATCATTCAAATTGAATTTATAGTAATTGGCAATACGGAAAATGTATTGTTCGGTTGTTTCATAAATTCTTGAACCATCTTCAACATCATCCATCAAAGAGAATACTGGGAATTCTTTTTCAAAAACGGTCAAAGAGAACATTGAATCAAACATCTGATAAACCATTAATCCATCAATCAAATCTTCTTCGTTGATATCACTTGATCTCTTTTTCGCTGATGCTTCTTCAGATTTATCTTCATTTTCTTGATAGTACAATCTAAATAAAGCTAACGCTGGCATTTCAAATGAGACATTACGAACATGAAGACGATCAAAGACATCAAGATAGTCGTGAAGCATATTTTCATCAAGAATGTAAAGAATTATTCTTAATTGATCTGTTTTTTCTTCTTTAACAAAATGATGGAAAATTGGTTTTTTAAATGGGAAGTGAAGTGTCTTTCCAATTTGACTCTTGATATAGTCTTCAACTGATTTTCCTTGGATATCATCTTTAGAGATGGTGATATCTCTTAAGATGGCATTTTGCTCGGAAATAATCCAACGAACATTTTTTGATTTGATTTTAAAGTTTTTAAAAATGGTTTTTAATTTTTCAAGTAAAATTTCTGGTTCCTTGATATAACCATTTTTAATAACTCCTTTTGGTAATCTAATTTCACTATAGTTACCAACTTCTGTCATACCTGGTTCTTTTTCAACAAATCCGATACCTTCATCATTAATACTGATGTTTAACTCTACATTGTTAATTAAAGCCATGTAATCACATCCTCTTCTATAAATTTTTTATTAATTCTATTAAGCCTGAACTAAAGATAAATGAAATCATCGTAGCGAAAGCTACAATATACAATGTTGGAATTTTTTTGATAGCTAATTTTAAAAGCATACCTAGACCAATAATTGGTAATAATAAGATTAAGCCTTCAAAATTAACTGCAAATCCAACAGCGATGGAATAAACAAAATATTTTTTATTATTTGGATTGATAAATCGTAAAAGATAAGTTAATAATGCTAAAACGCCAGCACCTATAAAGCTTTTATATAAAATTCCACTATGAGTTATAAGCTCAAGATAAATTGTTATTATCAAAGCTATTGGCAAAAAGATATATACTGCTTGATTCATTACTTTGTGATATTCGTAATAAGCAACAGCTATTACTAAAAGCATTGAGAAAATTATAAAGGCATATAAGAATTCAACTGAGAATCCTAAAAACCAAAAGCTTAGAGCCAGTAGTGTTCCACCAAAGACTTCAATCAAAAAATATTTGATGTGAATAGGCTCTCTACAAAAATGACATTTACCGCCATTGATTAGATAACCAAAAATAGGAATGATATCACACCATCTAAGTTTATGGTTACATTTCGGACATTGGCTTGATCTAAGCAAAGAGCAATGTTCATAGACTCTTATTCCTACAACATTATAGAATGAGGCGAATAATGCGCCCATCATAAAAAAATAGACAGTATAGAAAATTTGCAAAGCAAGCATAATATCACCTTTATATTAATTATATAATAATTAAAGAGCGTTTACAAGAGAAAATAAAAAAGAAAAAGAAAAAAGGAGACAGAGTCTCCTTTATAGGTGTATTGTTTGGATTAATTATTCATTTCTGATTAAGCATGTGGGCTAGTTTCATATGTACCAGAAGCTTTAGTATATTTTACATCATACTTACCTACTTGAACAGTTACATCAGTTGCTGCTGGATAAGTATAAGTACTACCACTCACAGGATTTGTTGATGAAAAAGTAAATTCTGTTTTTCCAGCATTAACACAAACCCAAAGACTACCTTCTAAGCTTTTTACCTTAGCATAAGTAGTTTTTTCTAATGAAGTTTCTAAATCAGCTAATGCAACACAATCCTTATCAGGATTTGCATTTAAATAATTTTTTCCAGCAGTCATTACATCTACAAGAGCTTGTTGTGCCGCAGATTTGTTAGAATTTTCGATGATAGTAGCGACTGAGATACCACCAACTGTTGCGATAATACCCATAATAACGATTACGGCAATTAACTCAACTAAAGATACACCTTTTTTGTTTTTTAAAGTTGTCATTTTTAATTCTCTCCTTATATCATATTTTTTTGTTTTCTATATTTCGTAATTTTCATTACAACTATATTATTACATAGAAAAGAGAAAAATGCAACCGTTTTTATACATTTTTCTCCAACTTTTTTTAAGATTAATTTTTTTGTGAAAACGTTTGAATTTTTCTTTTCTTTTTGCTATCCAAGTGCTTGCGAACCAACCGTTAACTCTGGTAACATAATCGCAATTAATAAAGAACCAACAACAACATAAACTAAAAGCATAAGTACAGGTTGTAATACTGCTTTTGTTCTTGCAATACTATCAGCTGAAATCTCACCATAGAATTTAGATAGTGATTCAAGAAGCTTTGGAATTTCGGAAGTTCTTTCACCAGTTGCAATCATACGACTCATAATTGGATCGATAGCCCAAGATTCTTCAAAAGCTTTAGCAAAACCACGTCCTTCCACAACATTGTCATGAGCTTTATCAATGATATCAATATAAACACGATTTTTCAAAACTTTTTTAGTTATTTCTAAGGCTTGAACAGCACCACAGCCTCTTCCCATTAATTGTGATAAGGTATTAGCAATTAATATCTGGTTGTTCATTTGCTGCAATTTTCCCATAATTGGCACTTTAATTTTAAAAACATCAAAATACCAACGGACCTTCTCACTGAAACGGAAGGCAGCGAATATGCTTCCTGCTATAACTGCAATTACTATAAATATCCACAAGAAATACTTTTTCATAAAATCAGCCATATCAATGTAGAATTGAGTAATCCATGGCAATGATTCAGCGCCCATCGCATCAAACATTTCTTGGAAGGTTGGGAATACTAATAAAAGCATCGCAATCATAACGACAATGGTAATTCCTAAATAAATCATCGGTGACTTAACAACGCTTGACACAGCTTTTCTAGTTCTTTGGGAACTTTCAAAATGCTCAGCAGCGGCTTTGATGGTATTTCCAATATCACCAGTTGCCTCTCCAGCTTCAGTCATCGCAACCAAAACATTTGGGAAATCATTTTCAAACATTGCAAAAGCTGCAGATAATTTATTACCATTATAAACCTCTTGATAAACGGCAAATAGGATTTTACGAACAGCCTTACTTTCCTGCTGCATCGCAAGTAATTCTAGTGCTTCAACAAGCTTTACACCAGCAGTTAAAAGTGAACCTAATTGTTTTAAGAAGAAAACCAAAACATCATCCTTGATGGTCTTACCAAGCGTAAGACCTTCAAGTTTTGTCATAATGTTTGAATATTCTTCTAATTTTGTAATTGTATAATTTTTTTGTTCAAGGAATCTTAAACAAATTGAACGGCTTGTACCTTCGGTTGTACCTTTGATTTTTTTACCGTAGGCATCGGTACCTTCATAGCGATAATTATGAATATTTACCATTTTAGTCCTCCTTATTAATCAAAAGTAACCTTAATTACTTCCTCTAATGTTGTAAGACCCATGGCACATTTTTCAAGACCACTTTCAATTAAGGTACGGCATCCGCCTCGACGAGCAGCGTCCGTTAATTTCATAACAGAGGCATTTTCCGTAATTAATTGTCTTAATTCATCATTAACAACTAATACTTCGAAGATACCAACACGACCGAAGTATCCTTTGTTATTACATGAAGGGCATCCTTTTGGTCGTTTAACTTTATCAACCTTAATTCCATATCGATCAAAAACTTGTCGTTCTTGAACAGTTGGATCATCATAATAGCTACATTCTTCGCATAAACGACGAACTAAACGTTGGGAAATAACGCAAGATAATGAAGATGAAATCATGAATGGCTCAATTCCCATATCAACTAAACGAGAAATTGTTTTAACGGCATCGTTAGTATGGATTGTTGATAATACTAAGTGACCTGTCAACGATGCACGAACAGCGATTTCGGCAGTTTCACCATCACGAATTTCTCCGATCATTACGATATTAGGGTCCTGACGTAAGATGGCACGTAAGGCATTGGCAAAGGTCATATTAACATCAGCTTGAACTTGAACCTGGTTAATACCTTGAACCTTGATTTCGACTGGGTCTTCGACGGTAATGATATTAACACCTGGAGTGTTAAGCTCATTTAAACAAGCGTAAAGCGTAGTTGTTTTACCAGATCCAGTAGGTCCTGATACTAGGATAATACCGTTTGGAGCCGAAATTACTTTTCTAACAACAGCTTCATCACGAGCATTTAGACCGATATTATTAACTTTGTTGGTGTTTCCTCCGATATCCAAGATACGCATAACGATTTTTTCGCCACGAACTGTTGGAAGGGTTGAAATACGCAAGTCGACGTGTTTGTTGTTAATATATGTTTGGATACGACCATCTTGAGGTATACGAGCTTCGGTAATGTCCATTCCTGACATAACCTTTACACGTGATACTAATTGTGGGTGAAGTCGAATTGGGAATTCTCTTACCGTATCCAAAACACCATCGATACGATATCTAACAGCTACGATGTTGTCTAGAGGGTCAATATGAATATCTGATGCTCTTTGGAAAACGGCAGATGCAAGAATCTGGTTAACTAATTGAACCATTGGTGTTTCATCAGCTTCATCAGGAACAACGGTGTTATCTTCACCTGTTGTTTCAATGTTGACTACTTGACCATTTTTGCTCTTTAAACCTAAGGCTTCCATTGTACGATTGAAGCCATAATATTTTTCAATTGCGGAATCAATTTCATTTTTTAATGCTGTAAATACTCTTGGTTTATAACCAGTTACAACACGTAAATCTTCAACAACAGCAAAATCCAACGGGTCATTTACAGCAACGTATAAATGTTGACCTTCAACCTTAAGTGGAATTACTTTATTTCTTCTTGCAAATTCCTCATCAATTAAAGCTAAGATTGTTTCATCAAGGTTGTATTTTGCAAGAGAAATACGTTGAACTCCGGTTGTATTCTCTAAAACGGATAAAACTTGACTTTCTGTTACATAGCCTAAACGGATTAAGCATTCTCCTAAACGCTCATCCTTGGCTTTTACTTTTAATGCTTGACTTAATTGTTCCGGAGTGATAACTCTTTCTTCAATTAAAATGTCACCTATTCTCTTAATTGCCATATTATCACTCTCCTAACTTAATGGTAAAAAACTAACGGAACTTATTACTTCATCAACTTGCCAAAAACACTCTGGTGAAGTATAAATTGTTTGAGAAAGAGGCTCAACAGTTCCATCAGGATGAACAACGCGACGATAATAATCGACTTGATATCCTGTTTTACCTTCAGTTTCAACTTTTACAAAGCAATCATAAGAACCTAATTCACCTAGTCCTTCCTCAATTTCTTTGTCTGTAAAATTCTCATCCTCAAAAATTATATCTTTATACTTAATGCAGTATTCAAGATATGACATTCTTTCATAACCATTTTCAAGTAAATATGCTTTCTTTTCATCATCAGTCATACCTTCAAACATAGCATCATTGGAAAGAGTTTCATTGATTGTTGTTTTGTATGCTAATTCAGTTACACTCTTTACAATCTCATATTCAACAGCATATTTATAGCCGATTAATTTGAATTCTAATTGATCATCTGCCTTTCTCAAAATTGTAAAGGTAAATGAGTATTTCTCAGGATTAACAAAACTAAAATCAAAACTATTTAAATCTGTTGGAGAATTTGGTTTGATTATTGAAACCAAAATATCCTCGATTGTACCAGTTGCATAAGAAACATTATATTCTTCCTCTTGCGTTTTTGTGATAGCTTGGAAGCTTGTTTCTTGAATAACCTTAGCAAGTCCGCTTGCTAAAATACTCAATTGACGATTAGTCAAAGTAGATAAATCATATTTGTTTTGCTTGTAGCCAGTAACATTGTTGTTTTCATCTAAAATAGGATCAGGATCATGAGCAACGCTCGCTGTATTTAATAAAGAAAAATATCCTGGGTTGATTTCAATTTCTTTCCCATCTAGAGCTAAAACATCAGCGTTATCTAAATTCATTAATGAAAAAATCCAACCGTTATATTCATATTTTTTAACTGCTTCATTCAAACATTCATGTAATGGAATTTCAATGGTTCTTGTTAATGTTTGAGCAGCCTTTGTAATTCTTCCTAATAAAACTTCCATATCAATACCATTGACAGTTTCAAGTCCAAATGTACGAACCATTTCCTCATGCATATCTGCTAAAGCATCATTATTGATATTGAAATACGCTGGATTTCCTTGAACATTTTTCTTCGCCAATTGATATGTTTTATCAACATCAAAATCTAGAATTGACAAACGATCAAATTGTTCAGGATTTTGCTCATTTCTTGTTTGAATTACAAATGTTGTTCCTTGATACTCAATTGTATAATTGGTATCCTTTTTCCATGCTGAAACCCTATTTGATAAATAACTTTTTATTTCGGTTTCACTAGTTCGATTTCCAAAGCCAATATATCCAACACTGGTTGTATCCACTTTGGTATTACCGCCAAGGGTTACAAAACATACAATTGATAGTGTGATAGCTACTAATAAAGCAGCTGAAACTACTATTGCATACCAGTATTTACTAAAAAACTTCTTCATTGAATTCACCTCTTCATTATGATTATATCAAAACGTTTTCAAAAAAACCATATTTTTTTAAAAAATAACATTAAAAAATGTATTAGATATCTCCCATCACCAAAAAAGAAACTGTTTTCATTAAAAATATTGCCAAATAAAATCTATAATGCTATAATAGTATTGTATATATTAAAGGAGGTCTAAATTATGTTACTGAAAAATAAAAGAGGTTTTGGACTAGTTGATGCCCTTGGTGCTGTAATATTAATTAGTATTGCTGCTGTCACAATAACTGGAACAATGTTGAACTCAGTTAGAATTTCAACAAATAATAAAGAAAAATTACTAGCACAAACAGCATGCGAATATTATATTAATGCTTTACAAACTGATATCAATGTCGATGGCTTTGATTCTAAATTTGATTCATGCTCAGCCTATATATCTAGTAACACCTTTACCGCTTCTGGTGATAACGGAATCTCTGCTATATCTAGTCTGTTAACTAACAACTCTTTGACATATAAATACTACGCTGATCAATTACTCTCCTTTGATAATCATATCTTCAACAAAGAAAATATAACTATCGAAATCATAAAAGAGGCAAAAGGAACTGTAAATTTTTACACAGTAAATGTTTATGCCCAGTATTTGCCTACTAAATCGGAGGTGTTAAGCTATGAATTCTATGCAATCTAAAAAAAAGGGTGTCGTATTGGTAGAATTGATTGCCTCTGTTACAATTATGGGAATCGTATCAGTAACCCTATTTTCAATTATGTTTTTCGTTTTTAGATCATATCAACTTACTTCTACAGTCACTTCACAAAACAATGTATCAATGACCATAATCAAAACCCTAGGTAATGAAATATCTGGTTGGAATCCAACAGGTGTTGATAGTGCTAATTCCAATACACAAAAACTTGTTTTGACTAGAGACGTAGTATATGCTGATAACGCTGAAGGAATCAGCGTAAAATACAAGTTAACTACACCCGATAGTCTTTCTATCACAGTTCTTGATACACAAGAAATACAAATCAAATATCTTCCTGGATCTTCAACTGTTGAGGGATTTGTTCACCCTTATCCTGCATCATATACAAAGACATTAAATCTTGATTTTTATAAGCTTGATCTTGATAAAACTGAATTATCAGCCGAACCTATTGAAAAAGTTGTATCTGGCGGAACACAAAAGGTAACTGCATATTTACTTAAATTTAACATCGTTACTATTTCCCCAAAAATTGTTGAGATTCCAATTTCTTTTCCAATAGTTACTAGTGCTACTGATATAACTCCATAAATATGAAACAGTTTAGACCCTTAATCATTACATTCATTCTTCTACTTGTTTTTGCTGGATTTCTAACACCAACGATTATTAAAGATGTTAAACAAAATAACTCATGCATTATGGCTTCAGAGATTTATCGTGCAGCTGAATTATTTATCTTAAATACATCTTATCCTTCAGGAACCTTTACAATCAATGACATTTCAGATTATTTGGAACCCGAATCACTTGAATTGAATCCAACAATTTACTTTAAATATGATGGCAAAATTCTAAAGATTTATGATTCAAATAAAGTAGAAAATGTTGTTTACATAGAAAAGTGCTTTTGTGCATTGAAAGGTAATGCTTTTAGAGGGTATGATACACTAGAACAAGCCAAAGATGCATTATCTTGATTATGTATTATAATTATTATACTATTATCTAAATTGTGGACATTTTTTAAAATGCGTGATATACTAAAATTAAGGAGGTATCCATTATGATTAAAAATAAAAAAGGAGCATCATTTGTAACAGTAGTTGGAACTATAATCATGTGTACCATTATGGCAACAACTGTTTTGATGATGGCTTCAAACAATTCTATTCTAGTTAATAAGCATTTGCTAAGTAACAAGGAGTATTCTAATATTGAATCAAAATTAAAAAGTGCAGCTAATTATTTGATTAAATCTGTTAGCGAAGATAAAACCATTTTGGTCAATAATATTACCGCGACTGGAATTAATGAAACAATTGGATTACCAAGCATTTTTGAAATTGATGAAGTCACCGATACTGATATTTCAGACAAAGTTACTATTCAATTGGATGGTGGAGAAGTCGATGGATATCAAGTAACGTTAAGAAAACAAGGATTTTATATATGTTGTTTCCTATCTTCTTCCGGAACTCAGCAAGCATTAAGTGATGTTTTATTTGGGGAAGATACCAACTTAGGATTCGTATATAAAACTGGCTTTTTAGCTTCTAGCTATATATATGAACAAAATTTATATTATAACTCAAAGAAAAATAACGGACCAGTGCGCACTAATATCAATTCCTCAATAAAAAGTGAGCGTGATGCTGCTAGCGATTTAAACACTAGTATGTATAATACTTTACTTCCTGAAACAAGGGAAGAAAATCCGAATTTATTTGAAGAATATACTGTAGATGGTGAAACATCAACAAGATATAAAACCACATACGTTGACGGTAAAGGCTCATATGCAGGTAAAGGATTAATGAACTTATCAATTGCCAACTGTATTCCTTCAAGCAGCGTATTTAACGCTCAAGGATCAACTTGGGACAAATTAAGTTACAAAAACACTTTTTCAAAAGATTCAATAACATACATTAATGGTGATTTAAATTTAGGATCACAAAAGCAATATACTTTAGAATTAAAAGAAAATGCCATAGTATATGTTAATGGAGATTTAATTATGAATTACACGAAAGCAGAAAGTAAAAGACTAAGTATCTTTCTCGAAAAATATACTTATTATTACGCTACTAAATTAACTTTGGCTGATGGTGCACTTTTAGTCGTAAAAGGAGATATTATAATAAATAATTCAGGGCAATTTCCGTATATCAATTGTTCATATAAATCCAATGTCATTTGTGGTGGATCTATTAATATATCAGGAAATTTTGTAGGATATTATAGTGGATTAACAAGCGGAATCCAAAGGATAACAGAAATACCAGAAGGAAAATTATATGGAAATTTTATTACAAACAATGATTTTATAGTTTCCTTAAATGACTCATCTAACCTTGGTGTAACTGACGTTCCAACCTCAATGACAGTGTATGCTGATAATACAATTGACTTAAGAGATTCATATATGGCTTTAGGAAAGCAAGATAGTGGCGATGGTCGACCAACATTCTTGTTCGCAGATAATGTCTACTTTTCTAATAAAAACAATATATTCGATACCTTATTTAGTAATGGTCAAATGGGATATTTATTTATAATATTTGATACCGATTTTAAATATAATCCACCATCTCAATTTGGAGTAGCTCAATTGAAAGCCAATATCTTCACTACTAATGAAGATTATAATGATGAGATAGCTAGAAAGGTTGATTCAGTGTATAATCAAGAGCGACATCCCGTTCTACAATCTATTTTTGATTGGGTAGGAATTGATGCTGATGTCGGAACAATTGATAAATCTGAAATTAAAAATGCCGACCAGTTTGGTCTTCCAAATGTCTTAACTCAGGGAGTAAGCGAATCTTACCATAATAATGTTAGAAAATATTATACTGCTTAATATAAAGAAGAGTTCTGTTTAAAGAGCTCTTCTTTTATTATATATATTATATTAATATAAATTTTCTTTATTAAAATAAAGTATTTTCTTGACAGAAATCAAAAAAAGCGTACAATGTAGTTTGGGAGGAGTAATATATGAAAAAAGGTGTATCTTTAGTTGAATTGATTGCTGTTATTGTCATTATGGGAATCATCATTTCTGTTGGTGGAATTGCTGTATCAAAAATCATTGATGATTCAAGAAAACAAACTGCCATTCAAGCATCAAATGATATCTATGATGCGGGATTTAATTATTCTCAAATAAATCATATAGAAAGCGGTACCTTCACTATCAATGATTTAAGTGAATTTTTGGAAGGTCCAACAATGAATAAAAATACCAACATTGTTTTTGAATTTGAAAACAATAGCTTAATCATTAAAGACAATAATGACATTGATAATATTATTAAAATTGACGATTATTATTTGGTTTACACAGGTGGAACCTTTGAAGCCTATTCAACATTAGAAAGCGCAAAAGCGCACTAAAAAAGAAATTCAATTTTTTTTGAATTTCTTTGTTTCTACTTTAATAAAAGTTCTATTTCTTCCTTGTATGGCGCAACTCCATCTATATATGGTGTTTCTAAAATATGAGGAATATTTACAAACCTTTCATCATGAACTATTTTTTTCAAAAGCTCGAGTCCCAAAGATCCCTCACCAATATTCGCATGACGATCCTTGTGACTGCCTAAAGGATTTTTACTATCATTGATGTGGAAGCATTTGATCATATCAATGCCAATGATTTCATCAAATTTTTGAATGACCTCTTCATAATGAGTCAAATCATATCCAGCATCATTGGTATGGCATGTGTCAAAACAAACACCAATTCTTGTTTTGTCAGAAACCAAATCAATGATTTGCTTCAATTCTTCAAAGGTTCTACCAACCTCTGTTCCTTTTCCGGCCATCGTTTCTAACAAAATGATCACATCAGTTTCTTTCGTATTTTCAATCATTTTATTGATTCCATAAGCAATTAAAGAAATACCTTCCTCTACGGTTTGTTTTAAATAACAGCCTGGATGAAGAACAATTAGCTTTGACCCAATCGCATATGTTCTCTTGATTTCTTCAGATAAAAAAGCAATCGCAAAATTTCTTTTTTCTAAATCGGGATTGGCTAAATTGACAATATAAGGCGCATGAACAACAATATCTAAAGCGCTCATATTGTTTTTTTCTAATAATTCATTTGCCTCTTTAATCTTCATTTGAGACAATGGCTTTCTAATTGTATTTTGTGGAGCTCCCGTATAAAGCATTAAACAATTAGCTCCATAGCTTAAAGCCTCATTAACGGAATCTAAAAGCATATTTGCTCCACTGCATCCAACATGACTACCTAACTTGATCATCTTTTCTTCTTCTCGACAAATTCACCATTTTTGATTTCCTTAGAGATGAATTTGACTCCTTTCTTTTCAATTTTATTGATATAATCCTGATTATCAAAATCATAAATCGAAATTGCTATTCCATCCATATTGGCTCTACCCGTTCTTCCGGTTCTATGAATATAGAATTCATAATCACTTGGCAAATCAAAATTAATGATGTGAGAAACACCCTCAATATCAATACCACGCGCCGCAATGTCCGAAGCCACAATGTATTGATATTTCAAATCATGAATTTGCTTCATGACTCTTTTTCGCTCTCTTGGATCTAAGCCCCCATGAATAATCGCAACCTTGTAGCCTTGATTTTTCAAATATTCAAAAACCATCTCTACTCTTTCCTTGGTATTCGCAAAAACCAAAGCTAAATAGGGATTGATGATTTGAAAAATCTCACCCAAAACATCAAGCTTGGTTTTTGATTTTACAGGAATCAACCAATGCTCAATATTTAAGTTTTGAAGCTCCTTTTCATCGATTCTAATAATCAATTTTGTTTGTAAATATTTCGCCAATGAATTTTTTAAACCATCATTGATGGTTGCGGAAAAAATCATTGTCTTTTTATTTTTTATAAGCTTATTGATATCATCTAAATCTTGGATAAAGCCGCTATCAAAGCACATATCTGCCTCATCCACAACCAAAAAATTAGCCTGATAAATCGGAAGAGCATTAGCCTTTTTAGCTAAATCCAAAATCTTTCCTGGCGTTCCAATCACGATTTGCGGAGTTTTGTTTTCAAGCCTTTGAATTTCATCATTTCGATTAGTTCCGCCCGCATAAACCCTTATATCGATTTTCTTTGGCGCAAAAGCCCCCACCTCAATCGCAACATTATAAATTTGCAACGCAAGCTCCCGCGTCGGTGCACAAATGACCGCCGATACCTCTTGCTTATTTAAATCAAGCTTATTAAAAATAGGAATCAAAAAGGCTAAAGTTTTACCTGAACCCGTTTTTGATTGACAAAGCATATTGTTGTTTTTCTTTAAATTGGTTAAGACCTCTTTTTGAATTGGTGTTAATGCCGTAAAATTCTTGCTTTTTAAATATTCAAAAACAAAATCCTTAACCTCAAATTGATCGAATTGCATTTTAAAACCTCATTTCTTTAATCATTTTATCACAAAAATTCCTCCTTGAAAACTAAAACTTGAAAAAAAGCCCTATCGATATTATAATTTAACTAGGTGATTTTTATATGCAGGTTACAAAGTTAACACCCTTAG
Source organism: uncultured Anaeroplasmatales bacterium (assembly GCA_964634685.1). Taxonomy (GTDB): domain Bacteria; phylum Bacillota_I; class Bacilli_A; order Acholeplasmatales; family JAEDCM01; genus CAZWLD01. The sequence continues at coordinate 8,419 of CAZWLD010000034.1, read as the reverse complement.
GCTATTGCCATGGCGTAATAAAAGCCATCGAAACAGCCAAAAAAGCCAGTCAAAATGAAAAAAAACCAATCTACATTTTAGGCTCAATCATTCACAATCGTTTTATTGTCGAAGCCTTCAATAATTTAGGCTGTATTACTTTAGATGACAAAGGAAAAACAAGACTCGAATTGCTCGATGAAATAGACGAAGGAACCGTTATTTTTACCGCCCATGGCGTTAGCCCAATTGTCTATCAAAAAGCTCAAAAAAAAGGCCTAAACGTCATAGACGCGACCTGTCGCGATGTTTTAAATATCCACGAAAGCTATCAAAAATATTTAGGCTTAGGTTATACATGCCTATACATCGGTCAAAAAAACCATCCCGAGGTCGAAGGAGTTTTAGGCATCGATAAAAATATCATTTTGATTGAAAAAAAGGAAGATTTAGATAAAATCAAAGACGGGAATATTTATATATCAAATCAAACAACCCTCTCTTTATCTGATGTTTCTAATATCTACGATTATGCCAAAATAATCTTCACCAATCCAATTATTGATAATGAGCGCTGTCATGCGACAACAAACCGGCAAAAGGCTTTGTTGAACAATAATTCTGATTTATGTTACATTATTGGTGATAAAAAAAGCTCCAACACCAAAAAGCTTTTTGAGGTTTCTAGTGAATATGTCAAAACCATTATGATTGAAAATGTTATGGATATCAATCCCCTTGATTTAAAGGAAATCAGGCATGTCTCAATATCAGCTGGAGCCTCAACGCCAAAGGAAATCATCGACGACTGCTTCACATATTTACAACAATTTGATTTTAACGATCCCAAAACACACGAAAATCGAAAATACCCTGAGGTAAAGCTATAAGCTTTACAAATGCTTTTTTTCCTAGAAAAAGCTAAATGATTTAGATAAAAAATCAACATTTCAACAACAAAAAATTAAGCCTTATTGCAAGAAATGCAGTAAGGCTTTTAATCTTGTTGATATAAAAAATAATAGAAATCATTAAACTATTATAGGGAAAATAAACATTGGATAAATCTTTACTTCAATACTTCCCAGTATCCAGTCTTATTTGAACCAACTCTCTTAATGTAACCTAAGTTTTTTAATTTTGTCAAATAATTATCTATCGAGGTCTTTTTAAGATCACACAAGGTAACTAACTGTCGTTTTGTAACATTAGGATTGTTTCTAATTTCAGCTAACACCTTAGTTTGGGATTTATTTAAGATTTTATCACCCACTTTATCACCCACCTTTACCATTTTATTACCCACTTTATTACCCACTTTATTACCCCTTTATTACCCCTTTATTACACACTTTTAATGATATTGAAAAGTAATACGGGTAATCTCGCCTAAACGATAAATATTTGAGAATTAACGGTTTTTATTGAGAATCAACGATTATTTTAAAGAATTAACGATAATAATTGAAGAATCAACGATTATAATTAAAGAATTAACGATTATTTTAAAGAATTAACGATGATAATTAAAGAATCAACGATATTTGTTGAAGAATTAACGATTTTTATTGAGAATCAACGATATTTGTTGAAGAATTAACGATTTTTATTGAGAATCAACGATTATTTTAAAGAATTAACGATAATAATTGATGAATCAACGATTATAATTAAAGAATTAACGATTTCTGATTTTTATTGTTGATTATTTTATATGGATGAACATCTAGAAAAAAAGACAACTTGCGAGTTCAAGTCGTCCTCCATATAATTCCTTAAGCGTAACAACAATAAAATGTCTTTTCACAATTGATTCTTCCTAAGAGTTTATTAATAAGGCACAGTGACCGATGGACAATTTATTTTCTTACCTCACTAATCTCGGCATTTATTTCTTCAAGTGTCATATTAGAATTAGAATAATTTTCAGATATCTTATTCATCTTTAACAACGCTCCAATTACATCTGATTTTTTATCATCTAAAGCCATCTCAAAAGGAATTTTCTTATTCGAAACCAGCCTTACCAAACACAATCTTAGATATGTTTGAAAATCAATTCCAAGTCTTTTACAGATTAATGAAGCTTCATTCTTCAACGATTCATCAACGCTAAATCGGATAAATATGCTAGCCATATATATCCCTCACCTTTTATCTCTAATATATATCTATAAAAGAATTTTATCAATCAATTGTAATCATTTCTGTATATATTTATTCATTTTCAATGTCAAAGTTCATAATATTACAAACAAAATAATCAATGGATGCTTCATTATCCATTTATACTATACCTCATTTAACAAATAAATCATACCCAAAAAGGTATGATTTACGTTCTTCTAAATAGGACTTCTTTTTTCAGTGCTACCTTTGCACTGTATCTTCTAATTGGAACTTCTTTATAGTGTTATCCTCTCACTTTATCTTCAACTATATTATAACCCAACTAAGAAGTATTGCAATACTTTTATTGGAAAAATCCAAATTTATCTGGATCATTATTATATGTCAAATAATACACCATAATTCAGAAATTTCGGATATTATCTAATTTCACTTTCTGCAAAAACCATATTCTTCATTTCATCTAATATATACCATTATGTTATATAATTTGCAAATATAGCCTAGTAATATTATACAAAAGCATTACCAATACATGAAATTCCAAAAAAGCATTTTACACCTCTTAAGAAAATATTTCAAAAAATAACCTTTGCAAGATAATTGTTTTATGTTACGTAACAAGCTTATATATTCATTGCTATAATTACAAAAGCACTTCCAAATATGGCCTAAGTATATTGGATACACGCAACTTTTGGGCATAAAAATATAGTTTGTTTAAGTCTTTGTTAGGATTTTTAACATACAGCTTCAATGCCGCTAAAAACGTTTCAGTTCCCACTTTATTACGGCTACGAATTATATCGCAAATTGTGCGCTCTAGATCATATGCAGGAACGTCGTTTCCAGCCGGTGTTTTGAGAATTGTTCTACCCAATTCAAATAATTCTGGTTTAATGTAATAAACCTTACATTCTGATCTTATGGAAGCTGAAGGAATGCATCTAGATGGTGCAGTAATCGTATGTTCAAATGGTGTTCGATCAGAAATTCCATGAAGATAGAGAGCAGTTTCATGTGAAAAAATAATATTTGAAGAACGTTTACTAATAGAAAAGAAATCATCACTCATATCATCAGAAAGAATATACTGTCCTCTTGCAATTCGATATATTCTATCTTCTTTACATAATTTAGAGAGCATAGCTTTCGAGATGCCATTTTCTTCTGCTATTTTTGTTTCAATAATTCCACCATACTTTTTCTCAATATCAATAAGTTTCTCGATATAATCCATAACATCACCTCCATTATTACTATCTAATAATATTATATGTAAAATTATGACCGAAGTCAAAAAAAGTCCAAAAAAAACGATGACCAAAATAGCCATCGTCTAGGAATTTCACCAACTGAATATTATTCAGTTTTTTTTCTTGTATTACCTAAATAATCGGTGCTACCCCTTTTGATTTGCTTTTTAACATCCGTCTCTTCCTTCACCTTAGTTTTAGCTAAAGCATATAATTGCTTAACCTCATGAATCTTTAAAGGTCGATATTCGCCTTTTTTGATTCCTTCAATTGTCACAACACCTTGACGAATTCTCGTAAGCTTCTTGACCTCGTGACCGATTGCCTTCATCATCAAACGAACCTGATGATTTTTTCCTTCCGTTATCGTAATATCAACCAAGGTTGAATCATTTTTTGTATCCTTCGATACAATAAAAGCTTTAGCCTTTTTCGTTTTATAGCCATTGTCAATCGTTACACCTCGACAAAGAGTTCGAAGCTCATCCTCAGTTACGATCCCTTTAACTCGCGCCAAATATTCCTTTTCAACAATTCCTTTAGGACTTGTTAAAAGCTGACTAAGCTCACCATCATTAGTAAGCAATAAAACCCCAGCGGTATCATAATCAAGACGTCCAACCGGAAAAATTCGATTTTGTTTATCTTTTTCCTTGATTAAATCCATAACCGTACGACGACCTTTTTCATCACTAACGGTTGTAATATATCCTGTCGGCTTATTTAAAACAAAATAAACATGCTCTTCCTTTAAAGCGATGACATTATCAACCATAATTTCATCCTTATCATCAACCATATATCCTAATTCGGTAACAATCTTTCCATTAACCTTAACATGTCCTGCCTTAATTAGCTCATCAGCTTTTCTTCTTGAAGCTTTGCCTGACTGAGCGATTCTTTTATTTAATCTTTCCATTTATAACATCACCACATAAAGTATATCATAAATTTAAAGATAAATGTAGAAATTTTCGTGATATAATAAATAACGAGGTGTAAACATATGAATGTAAACTTACGTAGAAACGAAGAAGATCGCCTTCTTGCCGGTCATCCTTGGGTTTTCAGCAATGAGGTTAACCGCATTACTGGATACACAAAAGACGGCGATATTTGCGATGTCTATAGCTTTGACAACCAATTTTTAGGACGAGGCTACATCAATGTCAATTCAAAGATTATTGTTCGTCTTCTTACAAGAGAAAAAGAGGAAATCGACTATGCTTTTTTTAAAAAAAGAATCCAGGATTGCATCGACTATCGAAAAACCTTGGGCTACGATAATTCTTGTCGCTTGATTTTTGCGGAAGCCGATTTAATTCCCGGATTAATTGTTGATAAATATGACGATGTCTTAGTTCTTCAAGCCCTAACCCTAGGCATTGATGTCAGAAAGGAAATGATTTGTGATATTTTAATGGAATTATTGAATCCAAGAGGTATCTATGAACGAAGCGATGTTCCAGTACGAAAAAAGGAAGGACTTCCTTTAGTCAAGGGTTGGCTAAGAGGCGGAGGAAATCCTTGTGTTGTTATTGATGAAAATAACATCAAGATAAACGTAGACGTTGAAAACGGCCAAAAAACCGGTTATTTCCTTGATCAAAAGGAAAACCGCGCTAATATCAAGCAGTATTGCCAAGATGGCTTCGTGCTTGATTGCTTCAGTCACACCGGTGGCTTTGCCTTAAATGCTTGCTTAGTCGCCAAAAAAGTTATTGCCGCTGATATTTCAGAGCGAGCATGTCAAAACATTATGTATAATGCTAGCCTCAACAATTTTTCGAACCTAGAAGCCAAATGCGTTGATGTTTTTGATTATTTGCGAGGCTACGAGGGCGAGCCTTTTGATTGCATTATCTTAGACCCTCCTGCCTTCACCAAAACCAAGGATAAGATTCAAGAAGCCTATCGCGGCTATAAGGAAATCAATATGACTGCCCTAAAGCTTATCAAAAAAGGAGGCTTTTTAGTCACCTGCTCCTGCAGCCAGCATATGTCGCCAGCCCTCTTCTTAGAAATGCTAAATGATGCGGCTTTAGATGCCAAAAGGACGATTCGCATGATTGAATTTCGAACCCAAGCTAAAGATCATCCTACTTTACTTGGAAGCGAGGAATCCTTATACTTAAAATGCGTTGTTTTAAATGTTTTATAAAAAAATCCTTAGTAACAAAAGAGTAGTTAAAAAACCCGTTAAATCAGCCATTAGTCCTAAGACTAGGGCATACCGATAATCCTTGATTCCAACACTGCCAAAATAAAGGGTAATGACATAAATGGTGGTATCACTACTTCCCTGCAATATTGATGAATACAAAGCTTCCTTTGAGTCGACCCCATAGATTTCATATACTTCCATCATCATCGCCAAGGAAGCATTTCCGGAAATCGGCCGAAACAAGCTTTGCATAATAATCTCACTTGGTAAAAAAAGATCAAAATCCTTTAATAAAAACTGAATAAAGCCCGATGCTTTTAAAAGCGATGTCGCAAAAATCATCGCCAAAAGTAAAGGGAAAATTTTAAAGGCTAATGCCATCCCTTCCTTTGCGCCGGTCAAAAAGGAATCATAGGCATTAACCTTTTTTATTAACGCCACAACAAAAATAATTCCAATAAACAAAGGAATAATCAAAAGACTCAAATTCATTTAATTCTTCTCCTAAAAAGATAATCCAAGAAAATCGCTAAAATCGAAGTAATAATTGAGCATAGCATAACATAAGGAATGATTTCAACCGTGATTTTAGCATCATACATTTTTCTTAGGCTGAGAATCGTTTCGGGAATTAAGGTTAAGCCACTTGTATTCAAAATAAGCAAGGTAATCATTTTTTTCGTTGCCCGCGTTTTGTTTTCGTTTTCCTTTTGTAATTCCTCCATAGCTTTGATTCCTAAGGGAGTTGCACAGGAACCAAGCCCAAGCATATTAGCCGCCACATTGCTTGAAATATATTCCATCGCTTTATCACTCGTATTAGGAAATAAAGGCGAGAGGATTTTTTTTAGGATTTTACTAATAAATTCTAAAATCCCCGCTCTTCGCGCAACCTCTAAAATTCCGCTCCATAAAACAATCATCACCCCAATATTTACCATCATCGTAAAGCTATCCTTGGGTGCCTCTAAAATAACATCATTGATGATATCTAAATTATTCGATAAAATTCCAAAAATGATGGCAATGATGATAAGAAGTGAAAAAATTATATTTACCATATATTTCCCTTAACCATATAAATTACTGATGATATAGGTGGCTATTTGCTCATCATCAGCCACATATATTTCTTTTCGATAGATTTCCTCATCACCAATAAATAAAGCAACATAGCCACAATTATCATCAGGATGAGCCTTTAAATACACAATCGTTTTGATTTTTTCTCCTTTTTTTAAAGGAAGATAAATATCTTCTTTTAAGGAAGGTAAATAATCAATATCAATTTGCGTTTGCCGAAATATTTGCTTTGTCATCACTAATGTTCTTTCATATTTATTAAGTGAATCATTCAAGGCATTTTTATGAAAATTAAAATCATCACCAAAATTCATGGTCACACAAACAAAAATCTTGCCATCCCGATCCTTTGTGGTGATTAAAGTTCTCCCCGCCTGCTTTGTGTACCCTGTTTTTCCGCCCAAGAAACCTTCATCACGCACCAAACGGTGTTTAGTTTGCCACAGAAACGCTTTTTGGTCTAAAGTCCTAAAGGAATATGATTTTGCTTCAAAAACCTCTCTAAAGACGGAATTTTGATAACAATAGCTAACTAACAGACATAAATCATACGGCGTTGAATAATTTTTACTATCCTCATCTAATCCTGATGGATTTTCAAAGGTTGTGTTTTTCATTCCCACTCTTTTAGCCGTTTCATTCATCAAATACACAAAATCCGAAACTGATCCTGATACATTGATACTTATGGCATGGGCTAAATCATTTCCACTCCGCAAATTTAGACCATAAAGAGCATCGTAAAGCTGAAGCCTATCATCAGTATCAATGTATACCTTTGAGCCAATTTGATTATTGTCCTCTTCTGTGATTTTAATGTAGCCATCTAAATTGCCATTTTCAATCGCAACAATCAAGGTCATAACCTTGCAAATTGATGCGGTCAAGGCTCTTTCATTCATATTGGAGCCTGCGATTACTCTTTTTGACTCAATATCCATAATACAATATTGATTTACCATTTGAGCATTAACTAAAAATGGCATATTAAGCAATAACAAAAACAATATTTTTCGCATATCATTTTCACCTAAAAAAATATATGAAATTAAGATAAAAAAAATTCCTCCAATTTGAAGAAATGGAGGACTTCTTAACCTATGTTAAGATTAATAATTAACTTGATCAATCGTGACAAATAATCGATGATTGATTTTTTAGGGAAAGAAAAAAATATGTGGCAACGGTGCTTTCCCTAAGAAACAAAATTTGGGGTAGCCTGTTGGTAGGCCTCCCTCGCTTTTATTATACACAAATAAAAATGAAATATCAACAACTGCTTTCTAATTTCTATCATATGTTTTCATTGCAAAATAAACAAAAGCATATACGGTGGTATCTTCATTCCTTTTTCATATAAAGAGAATTGTTTTGGATGCACAACATACGATTCAGCAATTCTTTTTCCAAATCTCTCTATAAACAGATCATATGATATTGTCGTATAGTTTTTTGAAGATTTAACCTCAATTGGGTATACTTTAATATTAGTCTTACTATCATTTGAAATCATAAAATCTATTTCAATGTCATTTCGATGCTTTTCTATCGAATAATGAGAATAAAAAAATAATCTCCTTCCTGTTGATACAATAATTTGCGAAATAGCATTTTCATATAGCATTCCTTCATTTAAGGATAGCTTATCTTTCATGATGCATTTATATAACTCTTTCGATGCAATTTCATTAATCTAACATTTGGAGACACTCTTCTTCGGTTGAGTGAGGAAAAATGTTACACCTCAATTCCGTTAATATCGTTTTTCGTGGCTGAATTAGTTTAAGCTTTTTATAACTAATTCCAG
>CAZWLD010000033.1:0-26232 GCA_964634685.1 uncultured Anaeroplasmatales bacterium | reverse complement strand
CTAAATATCAAAAAATTATTTATTTTTATCTATTGACATATTACCGGTATGCTTTTCCATAAATTTTAATTCGCTTGGTGTTAATTTGGGATAAAGTTCTTTTTTATCACATGGTAACACATTATCTTTAATCGCACGAAGAATCATCATGCGCTCAAGTGGAGACATCTGATAAAGAACATCTGAAATATTTACTTTAGTTTTTTGACTAATGATACTATTAATAATGTAGATTCGATCATGGCCATTGAATATATTATTCGGATCAACATCAACGATATCATCTAAGCATAAGAGATTTTCAATAGTAGTATTAAAAATTTTAGATAATTCCAACAAAGCTTCGATTGATGGAATTCCCGTCCCATTCTCCCATTTAGAAACATTTTGACGAGTAACGAAAAGCCTATCCGCTAAATCATCCTGAGTCAAATGATATTCTTTACGATACAATGTGATTTTTTTACCAACTGCTATAAAATCAATCATCTCATCTCCTCCTTACACCACCATTATACAAAGGAAAGCTTATTATGTCACGCAACGGGCCGTTGCATAATCCTGTTAAGGAAAAAGCCTAACCCAATTGTTAGACCCAATACCTTTAGATTTTATATATATTTACCAAATAAAAAATCTTCTAGCAATAATTGTTTAATCCTTGTAAATAAGATAATACCTTGCCTAGAAATTCACCCAAAACTCAACACTATTACCAAAGATTTTAACCGTGAGCAATAATCATTGAGGTAAAAAAATAGGCTTTAAAACCTATTTTTGCATTTTATTTAAAAATATTTCTAAGGTATTTTCCATCAAGGAGGTAATTGTCATCGGACCTACTCCTTTAGGTACTGGTGTTATGGCACTACATGTATCAAAACAATCATCATAATCGACATCACCACACAAATGGCCATCAACACGATTTACCCCAACATCAATAACGATAGCCCCAGGCTTAACAAATTCCTTTGTAATCATCTTAGGTTTTCCGATTGCGACAATCAAAATATCCGCCTTGTTAGTAACATTTTTTAAATCGACGGTTTTGCTGTGACAGATTGTCACTGTGGCATTACTAGAAACTAAAAGACTCGCAACTGGCTTACCAACGATATTGCTTCTGCCAATGACACAACAATTTTTTCCTTGTAAATCCACATTAATTGATTTAAGCATTGTCATAATACCCTTAGGTGTACAAGGAAGAAGGCATTTTTCTCCTAAGTGAAGCTTCGCCACATTGATTGGATGAAATCCATCCACATCCTTCGAAACGGAAATAGCCTCAATAACCTTTTTTTCATCAATATGACGAGGCAAAGGTAATTGAACTAAAATTCCATCAACCAAATCATCATTATTTAATTCATCAATTTGCTTTAACAAATCATCCTCAGATATTTCTTCCTTTAAACGAATAATTGTACTTTGAATCCCTACCTCGCGACAAGCCTTTTCTTTTCCGGTCACATAAGAAATACTAGCAGGATTCTCCCCAACTAAAATTACAACTAAATGTGGAGCTCTCCCAAATTTATTAGCGCATTCCAAAACCTCATCGTGAAGGTGAACCCTGATTTTCTTCGATAAAATAGCACCATTAATCACTGTTGTCATTTAATTCATCTCCTTATTGAAAAGGATGATTATAAAAATCATCCTAACTATTTATTATTAGTAATCCATTCAAATAATCTTTCAGCCGCAAGCTTTGGTCCAACCTGTTCCTTGCCCTCGATAGCTAATTGTGTATAAATCATTCCAATCGGAATATTGTTTTCAGAAAGCTTCGAAAAATACTTTTCAAGTAATGCTTCTGTCTGCTCCTGACGTTGAACAGGACCAAATGGATTGGCAAAATAGCTCGATACAATACCCTTTTCGCTTGTCGTTCCTTTCGCTTTCCTTTCACCACGACGGAAAACATCCATAGCATCATGATAATCATCAAATAGCTTCATTCCTTCACCCTCAGGCTCCTCGAAGTTGTTCGCATAAAGCATTATATCAACCTTATGTCCAGCCATAATATCATGATATGTTGAGGCCGGAATAACAACACGCGAATTTGTTTTATCAGGATTCATAAAGATAGCACGGTCCATTTCATTATAAGCATACCCAACCTCAAGGTCATCTAATCGAACAAAGGCTCCAACCTCAGTTCCATATCCGATTACTTGATTATCCTTAATCTTCAAGGTTCCCATATCATCAAAAATAATCTTGATTTCCTTCAAATATTTTTTACTCAAGGTTCTAAAGGCTTCAATCGATTCACTCTTTCCAGCTCCACTATCACCAATAATTAAAATATTAGCTTCTTTTCCATCCTTCATAATAATATTAACCATCGAGCCATGCGTTGGAAGTCCACCATGATCAATCATCTTAACATTATGTAATGTCAAAAGCATCTTCTTCATATATCCAAAATAATCAATTTCATCAGTATGATAAGCAATACCAACATAAATATCATTATCTAAATCATGATAGAATCTTGATTCAGTATCACCATCAGTTCTTGCTCCAAAAACATAAATCAAATCCGGTTTTTTTCCACGATATTCATCGCCCTTGGCTAATTCAAATAAATTACATAGCGCAATACCGTGACACATATAATCACGATGGAAATAAACATAAGCTAAAGATTCTCCGACCTTAGCTGGATAACAGAACCAGTGAGCCGGATTAGTCACAATATCAGCTAATGGATTATACAATACCTCTGGATAGGTTCCTGTTCTTTTGTTTCGCTTTGGATAACAAATAAAAGGTGGACGAAGAATAATCGATTCGATAAATGGAATATTCTCTAAGCATTCATAGCCGGCTGGAAGTTCCCAATCAATATCATTAACAATCAATCCAGCATTAACACCAGCCGCTAATTGACGATAAATATTTGGCGATTCAGAAGTAATATTTGTGGAAATCTTTCGATATGTTTTTAAAACTAAATTATTGAAATTATTAGTCCCTTCAACGAAGTTTACCTTTTGAATTCCATTAGTTTTTTCCTTTGCTTGAACAACCGCATAGCGTTCCATATGACGCCAATAATTATACAAGCCTTCGATAAATTCTAATAATTCATCACGATTATCAAAGATTTTGCGATAAACATCATTATTATCCTTAATCTCATCTAATGATAAAACAATCAAAAGCTTAAATAAGCGCAAGAATGTATCTAATATCTCATTTCCGCAAATTTCCTTAAAATGCAAATATAAGACTCTTTCGTTTTTTTCAAGACTACGGATATAGTTTTTCAAAACCTTTTGAAATCCCATACTTTGTAAAAGCTCAGCCTCAGTTTGACAATACTTTAAGCTAAAATTCATAATAACATTATCATTAGTTTGTGAAAATTCATTCATAACATATACCTCCTAGAATAGTCCTACAGCCTTATTATTATCATCGACATCCATATCAAGGGCTGCTGGATGCTTTGGCAATCCTGGCATTGTCATAATATCACCAGTAATCGCAACGATGAAGCCAGCGCCGATTGATGGTCTTAATTCTCTTACCGTAATCCTAAAGCCTTCTGGTCTTCCTAATTTTTTCTGATCATCAGATAAAGAATATTGAGTTTTAGCCATACAAACCGCTAATTTATCCCAACCATTCTTTTTAAAGGTTCTAAGTTGCGTTTTAGCGCTAGCTGTAAAATCAACACCAGACGCACCGTAAATCTTACATGCAATCTTGTTGATTTTTTCCTCAATGGAATCCTCTAAATCATAAATATATTCAAAATCATTACTTGGATTAGCTTCGATTTCCTTAACAAGACGGCGAGCTAAATCAATTCCGCCTTCGCCACCAAGGCTCCAAACATCACTTAATTCAACCGGATGATTGTTTTCCTTAGCCCAATCATATAAAGCCTTAACCTCATTATCAGTATCACTAACAAATTTATTGATAGCCACAACATAAGGTAAATTGTATTGCTTGATATTTTCAATATGCTTCTCTAAATTGGCAATACCCTTTAATAATGCCTCGACATTTTCTTGCTTTAGATCATCCTTAGCGACACCACCATGCATCTTCAAGGCACGGATTGTGGCGACGATAACAACCGCATCTGGCTTAAGGCCAGCGTATCGACACTTAATGTCAAAGAATTTTTCCGCTCCTAAATCAGCTCCAAATCCAGCTTCTGTTACGGTATAGTCACTAAGCTTTAAAGCCATCTTCGTCGCAATGATTGAATTACATCCATGGGCGATATTCGCAAATGGTCCACCATGAACTAAAACCGGGGTGTTTTCTAAGGTTTGAACTAAATTAGGCTTAATCGCATCGCGCATAATTAAGGTAATTGCTCCTTCAACTCCTAAATCCCCAACAGTTACAGGTTTTTTATCATAGGTATAGGCCACAACAATTCTTTTAACTCTTTCTTTAAAATCGGCCAAATCACTCGCTAGACACAAAACAGCCATAATCTCACTCGCAACGGTAATATTAAAGCCATCCTCACGCGGAGCTCCGTTTGCTGAGCCACCAAGGCCAACAATGACATTTCTTAAAGCGCGGTCATTCATATCTAAGCATCTTTTCCAAACAATTCTTGTTGGGTCAATATGAAGCTCATTTCCTTGATGAATATGATTATCAATCATTGCACTAATCGCATTATTGGCTGTTGTAATGGCATGAAGGTCACCCGTAAAGTGTAAATTCAAATCCTCCATTGGCACAACCTGAGCATATCCGCCTCCAGCAGCTCCACCCTTAACTCCCATAACCGGGCCAAAGCTTGGTTCACGGAGAGCAATAACGGATTTATATCCTAATTTATTAAAGGCTTGACCTAATCCGACCGTTGTGGTAGACTTACCTTCACCCGCAGGAGTTGGATTAATAGCCGTCACAAGAATCAATTTTCCATCAGGTTTATTCTCTAATCTTTTTAAAACATCAAGATTGATTTTTGCTTTATAATTTCCATAAAGCTCATAATCATCTTCGTTTAAACCAATGTCTTGGGCAATCTCCGTAATTTTTTTCATTTTTGCCTCTTGGGCAATCTCTAAATCACTTTTGTACATTATAAAGTCTCCCTTTCTTTAAAATAAAAGGACAATTATTTCTAATGTCCTTTGTCCATTCTAAAATAACTCCTTATGAGCTAGGATTAGATTTTTAATATGAATTCGTAACATATTATCTTCTCCCTTCATCAAAAGATTATTATCTTTACAAATAATATAACATTAAAGAAATGAATATTCAAACGAAAAACGCTTTCTATTTTATTTTTTCTTTGATTTTTTTAGCTAAACCTGAAATATCCTTCAAAGATAAGGCGCTTAATGATATTCTAATTCCTGTTTTTAAAGGAATTACATATATTTTGTCAGATTTTAATGCCTCATAAACTTCATCACCGCAACAAGGAATTGTAATAAAGAAGCCCCCCTTATAAGGATAACAGAAAAGATCAATTTCTTTAGCCTCAGTCATAAAGGCATTTGCTCTTTTTGAAAGCATCAAGGAAGCATTTTTAAGCTCATCCTCAAATTCATGCTTTAAATCTTCATTATTCATAATCGTATTAACCATCGAAATAGCTCCGTGATTAACATTACTCCAACGGCCACGAGCAGAATACTCATTAGCGTTAAAAAACTCTTCGATGACTGATTTTCGCTTAGATAAGCCAATTAACGCACCCATTCTGAGACCATAAACGCTAAAGGTTTTGGATCCACTAAAGCCTAAATTTACTAAAATATTATCATTCAAATCTTTAAAGAGACGGAACACCTGACGTGACTCATCTAATCCCTCTGGTAAATAATCGATATAGGCCATGTCTAAAAATAAAATGATCGGACAATTAAAGCTATTTAAGAATGAAACAATTTCTTGCCATTCATTAATATTTAATCGAAATCCGGTTGGATTGTGGCACGGATCATTGATAATGATAAAGGCCCGATTTTGTTCTAAAACCGATTTATTAACTGCATCCTTAAATGAATCCATATTAAAATGATAATTATCATCAAATAAGCGATAGTTAATGATTTTGTTATAATTCTCATAAGCTATAACACTATAATTTCCCCATCCTAAATCAGAGGTAATTAAGTATTCACTTGGATTTAAATAATTGGCAATGCTAATTCCAATAGCTCCACTTCCGCCCGGGGTTGCAATAACCTCGCAATAAAGCTTATCTAAAAGCTCATCCTTATATTCACGGAAGGTCCAATCGATGATTGATTGTTTAAAAAGCTCACCACCAGAAGTCGTACTATATGAATAGTTATCCATATCATCTAATTGATTCATTGTTTTTTTAACGGAATTAAAGGTCATCAAAAAGCCTAATTCATCATAAAGCATTCCAATGGTTCCATCAATCGTACTAGGATCCTCCTTTTTAGCCTTTTGAGCCGAAGCCGCAATTGCTAAAATACTACCTTTTATTTTTTTATTAGTTGAGTGTTTAGCTAGCATACAATCACCCTCTTATATTTCTTCTAGATAAACCGTTTGAGTTCGATCTGGTCCAACCGAGAAAATAGAAATCTTTACTCCTACAATCTCTTCAATTTTCCTTAAGTAATTTTGGGCATTGATAGGTAATTCTTCAAATGAAGTCACATGTGTAATATCTTCATTCCAGCCATCTAATTCAATATATACAGGCTCGCATTTTGCGAAATCCTTAATACTAGCTGGAACATGAGTAATTTCTTTACCGTCAAGCTTATAGGCAACACAAATTTTAATTTTATCTAAGCCCGTTAAAACATCTAATAAAGTAACTGCTAAACCTGTTAATCCACTAACACGCTTGGTGTGACGTAAAATAACCGAGTCAAACCAACCAACACGACGCGGACGGCCGGTTGTTACCCCATATTCATGACCAACCTCTCGGATATGATCACCAATCGAATTTTTCAATTCTGTTGGAAAAGCACCTTCACCAACACGAGTTGAATAGGCCTTAGTTACGCCAATTGCCTTATTAACAAGCCAAGGGGCAATACCCGTATTTAAAGGAACAGAAGCGGCGGTTGGACTTGATGATGTCACAAATGGATAGGTTCCATGATCCATACAAAGCATAACACCTTGAGCTCCCTCACATAAAATACGTGAGCCTTTTTCAATCTCCTCATTTAATAAAACTGAGGTGTCACAAACATATGGTTTAATCAATTTAGCATATTCTTTATATTCATTAAAAATTTCATCAAAAGCAAATGGCTTTTGCCCGAGCATTTCAAGAATTGGATTCTTCATAGCTAGTAAATCCTTTAATACCTCACTAAATGATTCTTCATCAACAAAATCACACATACGGACTCCAATTCTTGAGGCTTTATCACTATAGGTAGGACCAATTCCTTTTTTGGTTGTGCCGATTTTTTTATTGCCAAGGAATTCTTCATTTAAGCCATCAAAAGCAATTTGAATTGGCAAAGTAACATGGGCACGGTCAGAAATATACAAATTGAAATTCTTAACACCTTGTTTTTTTAAGGTTTCCATTTCTTCTAATAACGCCTTAGGATTAATAACCATCCCATTAGCCATAACATTTTTTGTTTTTTCACCAAAAATTCCTGATGGTAATAAATGAAGTGCATACTTTACACCATCAATATTAATGGTATGTCCAGCATTATTTCCACCTTGATATCTAACCACAACATCCGAATCTTGGGCAAGGTAATCCGTAATTTTTCCTTTTCCCTCATCACCCCATTGGGTTCCAACAACAACTGTTACGCTCATTTTATTTTTCCTCCGAAGTTTTTTCAATTATTTTTCTTGCAATCCAAACACCATTGGCTCCAGCTTGAGCTAAGCCTCGAGTGATTCCAGCTCCATCGCCACCAACATATAATCCTTTAACGGATGTCTCAAAATGATCATTTACAACTGGTCTTGCGGAATAGAATTTAGCCTCAACGCCATAAAATAACGTATGCTCATTCGCAATACCCGGTGTAACATGGTCTAAGGCTTCGGTCATTTCAATAATCGACTTCATTGTATTATATGGTAAAACTAAGCCTAAATCACCAGGAACAGCTTCTGGTAGGGTTGGTTTCACAAAGCCCTCAGCTAAACGCTTGTAGGTTGTTCTTCTTCCCTTTTTAATATCACCATATCTTTGAACGATGATTGAACCACAGCTTAGCATATTAGCTAATCTACTTACGCGATGAGCAAATTCATTAGGTTCATCAAATGGCTCCTCAAATTTATGAGATACCAATAAAGCAAAATTCGTATTTTTACTTCCTAATTTCGGATCATTATAGGCGTGACCATTCGCAAGCATCGTTCCACTATGATTTTCAACAACGACATGACCGCTCGGATTTGAACAGAAGGTACGAACAGTCGTCCCAACAGAGGTTCTGTAAACAAATTTACCTTCATAAAGGTTTTTATTAATTTCCTCCATAATGACATCGTTAGTTTCCACGCGAACACCAATATCAACCTGATTATTAATCATATGGATATTTGCTTTTTTTGCCATTTCAGAAAGCCATGTTGAGCCATCTCTACCAACTACCGCCATAACATAATTAGCGTAGATAGCTTCCTCGCCTACTAAAACACCTTTTATTTCATTATTTTCAATAATTAAATCCGTAACCTCAGAATTGAATCGATAATCAATATAAGGCTTTAATTGTTCATAAATTGATTCTAATATTTTTAAATTTTGTTCGGTTCCAATATGACGGACCTTAGCTCGCAATAATTTTAGTCCCACGCCAATAGCTCTTCTTTCGATTTCTCTGACATGAGGGGTCATTGGATCGGTTATCGTTTGCGTCGCCCCGTGATTAAGATTGATTTGATCAACATAATTAATTAATTCTTCAACTGTTTCCTCCGGAAGATATTCGGTCATCCAACCGCCAAATTCACTCGTAATATTAAATTTTCCATCCGAAAAAGCGCCAGCTCCGCCAAATCCATTCGTAATTGAACAAGAAGGATGACAGCCACTTCGTCCATTTTTATCAACTGGACATTTTCCAAGCTTATGCTCAAGAATTGGACAATGACGATGATAAATATCCTTTCCTTTATCAATTAATAAAATTTTTAAATTTGGAGCCTTTAAATAAAATTCATAGGCCGCATAAATTCCAGCCGGACCCGCTCCAATAATTATGCAATCGTAATTCATAATTTCACCTCGTACTCTATAAGTATATCAAAAAACAATCCATAAGTAAAATATATATTAATTATATTAACCATAAGCCTAACTTATGGTATAATAAAACAGTAAAGGAAATGATAAAAATGGTCAATGATTTAAATTTATTACATGTTTTTTATGAGGTTGTCACAAGCGGAAGTATTTCCAAAGCCGCCCTAAAACTTTATATTTCTCAGCCTGCCACAAGCCAATCAATCAAAGCTCTTGAGGAAGAAATCGGCTTTCCTTTATTGATAAGATCATCAAAGGGCGTAAAGCTAACGAGCGAGGGTAATGAGGTTTTTCAAATCTGCAAAAAAATATTTTCCGAAATAAACAATCTAAACAAAATAATTGGTGATATTAAAACCTTAGATTCGGGTTCATTAAGAATCGGCGCAAGCGATACAATTTGTAAATATTATTTAATTGATAAATTAAAAGAATTTGAAATTCAATTTCCAAATATCAAATATCGGGTTACGAACTGTACAACAAATGATTCCTTAGAATTATTAAAAAACGGAAATGTCGATATATCATTTATTCATTCACCAATCAAGGATAAGGATTTCCGCTTAGTTAACTGCTTAACCTTGCATGATTGCTTTGTTTGCTCGAGCGAATTTGATTGTTCGAAAATATCGCACCTAAGCGATTTATTAAATTATCGAACCCTTCTTTTAGAAGGAGATAGCTATAGTCGTCTTCTTTTAGATGAATGCCTCGCAAAATACAATGTAAAGCTAAAACCAAAATTTGAATTAGCCTCCTTAGATTTATTAATTGAATTTGCGAAAAAAAATATGGGAATTATCTGCGTAGCTAAGGAATACATAAAAAAGGAATTAGAAAATAAAGAATTAAAAATTATTCCGATTAAAGAGCTTCTTAGCGAAAGATATATTTCTCTAGCAATATATGAAAAAAACTATTTATCGCATCCTGCCTCCAAATTTATAAGCCTTATTGAGCAAGATGCAAATAAATAGTTAATGTATTTCAATGATTGAAGCATCATTAATGCTTATTGATAAATCCGGATAAATTACCGTAAAGTCTGTTTTAAATAATAGACTTATTGTAACTTTATCCACTTTTTTTATTTCAATATCATTATCGATCTTTTTTAATAAATCAATTAAATTATTATCATTTAAAGCGTCATTAATTTCACAAGTATAATATTTTTTACCTGCACGGTTCGATGAATTTTTAAAGCTGTTTGCATTAGTAAAGGATTTCTTAATGATTGGTAAAAATTCATTAATACCAACACAATATGTTGAACCACAGTAGTTAGCAACCTCACTTACAAAAGCATCTAAGGAATCCACTTCTTTTTCAATGATTAACACATCATCCTTATAAATTCCAGTTTTCTTATATGTGTATAATCCATTTTTGTCTTCACTCTGTTTTATTTGAACAGAATATCCACCATCTATTTCATTAGCATAAACAACACACAAGCTAGTTAGATATGGAATATCAGTTTTAAACCCTTCAAAATTCGCAATTGCTTGATGAATTTCATCAACCTCAGATTTATTTGCTTGAAATAAATCTCCGCATGAGGTTAAAAAACAAGCGAAAAACAATAAAGTAAACAATAATATTTTTTTCATTTTTTATTTCTCCTCCTATAATTAATCAATTGTTGGGTCGAAAAAAATTTTCATCGTAACCCCAAAATTTATTTTACTGTATTATCTGTCCTAAGTCAATAATATCAGTTTAAACAACAAAAAAAGCAAGTTCATACAAACTCACTTTTAATAATTAGATAGATAGTTTTCGAAAAAAGAAACTAAAACATCAATTTGCTTTATTTCTTCATTTGACAATTCATCCGTAGATAAAACGATAATAGCTCCTAAGACATCACCATATGATAAAATAGGCTTAACAAAGCATATACCTTCATGGATAAAATCATCTGTCATTTTTAGATTCTGAGTATTAAATTCTTCTTTTCTTAGAATAATCTCCTCAAGCTCCTTAGCAATAGCTTTATTATCAATTTTTTTATAAAGCTCCTTACTGGAAGCAATGACATTTTCTAAATCCGTAACGATTATTTTCTTATCCATATTTTTCTTAATCGCATCAATATAGGCATATGCAATATTAGATAAATCGCCTAAAGGTGAATATTTTTTTAAACAAATATATCCATCATGATCAACTAATATTTCTAATTGATCACCTTCTCTTATTTTTAAAGTTCTTCTAATTTCCTTAGGAATAACGATACGGCCAAGATCATCAATTCGTCTAACAACACCTGTAGCTTTAATTGTTGTTTTCATTATATGTCCTCCTAATAATTTTTACATTATTAGTATGGAAGCATTTTAGAAAATTATTACAAAAGATGTCGAAAATTACAATACAAAATATAAAACTATTGAAATTAATCCCATCGCGCAACAATAAATCGAAAAATATGATAATTTGATTTTTCTGACAATTGTAAGAAAGATTCTTAAGCTAAAATAGGTTACGACTAGCGTTACGATAAAAGCCACAAGATAAGGAATTATTATCTCTGTTTGTTTTAAAGCAACCCCAATATCTGACACTTTAAAAACAGCACTACCGAGCATAATAGGAATTGCTAATAAAAAAGCAAACTCGGCCGCATCACTTTGTTCAAGACGTTGACTTGCTCCACCGACAATACAAGAGCCACTTCGAGAAATACCTGGCATAATTCCAAGGCACTGAAACAATCCGATGATTAAAGCATTATACCACTTCATATCCTCCATTTGTTTTCCCCGCTTAATCAACGTTGAACCAAACAATAAAAGAGCTGTGGCAAACAAAAAGATTCCAACAAATAATAAATTTGATAATTTTTCTTCAATTAAATCACTTAACAAAAAGCCAAAGATAGCGGCGGGAATACTTGCAATTACAATGTACCATGCTAGCATATAATTCTTCTTCATTGGCAAATATTCTTCCGAATCAACATTTGGTCTTTTAAATATAAACAAAAAGAAATCTTTAATTAACGACCAAAGCTTTTTTCGGAAAAAGAAAATAATCGCAATCAACGAAGCAAAATGCAAGAAAACCTCAAAAGCCAAATCACTACTTTGTAAGCCTAAAAGTCTTTGAACAATAACCATATGACCTGATGATGATATTGGTAGGATTTCTCCCACTCCTTGCACAAAAGCAACTAAAATATACTTAAGCAAAACAATTATTTTTTCTGGCATCAAAAATCGCCTCCACTGATATTATAGTAAAGCATAACGAAAAAAACAATAAAATCATTAGTTTATTAATCACAAATAATCATAACTGGTGTATAATATTCCTAAAAAGGAGTTGTTTCATATGAAAGAATTTATGAATAAGGAAGTATTAAAGGCTCAATTAAGTGGTATTAGAAGCTTTAATCAAATTGCTTTAGGAATTAAAGATTCACTTTTATTAACCTTAGGAGAGCCTGATTTTGATACACCACAGGAAATATGCGATGAGGCTAAAAAAGCCCTTGATGACAAATATACCCATTATGCCCCGACAATAGGATACAACGATTTAATTGCGAAAATTAGCGAATATGAGCTTAAAACCAATAATGTTTCCTACAATAGTGATGAAATAATCGTCACAAACGGCTCAACAGAAGCCATTACCGCTTCTTTATTTTCCATTTTAAATCGCGGCGATGAGGTTATTATTCCAACCCCGGCCTTTAGTCTCTATGAATCATCACTCAAACTCGCGGGAGCAAAATATGTTAAGCTTGATACATCCGTAAATAATTTTCAAATCAGTAAAGAAATGATCGATAATGTCATTACCGAAAAAACCAAGTGCATTGTTATTACATCACCAAATAACCCAACTGGAACAATTTATACCGAGGAAACACTAAAGAATATTCACGATGCAATTAAGGGTAAGCCTATTTTTATCATTTGTGATGACTGTTATGAGTCGTTAGTCTATCAAAAAAGAGTTCCTAGCTTTTCAACTTATCAGGATATAAGGAAACAGATAATCGTTACTAAAAGCTTCTCTAAATCGTATGCAATGACCGGTTGGCGTGTTGGCTATTTATTGGCTGATAAAGAAATCGCAAGTGAAATAGTCAAATATCATCAATTTATGGTTACGACTGTCAATTCCTTCATTCAAAAGGCTTGTATAAAGGCATTAGATTATAATCCTTTGGAGATGGTTAATTCCTACAAGGAAAGACGAGATTACGTTTATAATCGTCTTCTATCGATGGGTCTTGAGGTTGTAAAACCAGAGGGTGCATTTTATATTTTTCCAAAAATAGCTAAATATAAAATGTCCTCCTACGATTTTTGTTTAAAATTCCTCAATGAATATCATGTCTGCTTAATTCCTGGAATCTACTTTGATTGTGAAGGATATGTAAGAATTAGCTACTGTGTAAATAAGGATGTTTTAGTTGAGGCCTTAAATCGATTAGAAAAATATATAAATGATCTTGAAAAAAATTTATAATATCAAAAAGTAATATACAAACAAAAAAGGATACCTAAGCATTTACGCCAAAGTATCCTATTTTTTATACCTTAGAAAAATTTCTAAATAAAGTATGGTCAAAGATATGTATGAAGAAAGCGGACATGATGAATATAATTGATGTTTTCAGATGGATACGCATAATGTTTTGATGTATTTTAATAGAAAATTTACAGCTAACATAATGACTAATGACAATGTGTTGACAAAAGATATTTTTTACATATACTATGCTTGAATGGAGGTGTCTATATGGCAACAACAAATTTAAATATTAGAATAGATAAGGATATCAAGGATCAAGCTGAAGAAATTTTCAATGAACTCGGTCTAAATATGACAACCGCTGTAAATATGTTCCTAAGAACAGCTATCCGTGAACAAGGCATCCCTTTTGAACTGAAATTAGATGTACCGAATGAAACAACAGCTGCTGCGATTGAGGAAGGACGAAAAAAGATGTCTGATTCTTCTGCACCAAAATATTCCAGTATGGATACTCTGAAGGAAGCACTTAAAGAATGAAATGAGGTACCGTTACCAATCAGTTTAAGAAGGATTTGAAGCATACAAAGAAGCAAAATAAGAATCTTAATAAACTGTTTGTGGTGATCGATATTCTAGCGAATGGCGGCACGCTGGATGAAAAATACAAAGATCATGATCTCACCGGGAACTACAAAGGAGCTCGTGAATGTCACATTGAACCGGACTGGCTTCTTATTTATGAGATTCGTGGAGATGTACTTGTTTTAATGCTTTATCGGCTTGGAACACATTCTGAGTTATTTAAGAAATAAGTGAAATTCAGCTTTGTAGATTCCAGTTTAAATCACAATAAAATAGTGGTTTGTTAGCATCGGTCAAAGAAATCTGATCGGTGCTTTCTTTATGCTCGATAACGATGCCAGGCAATTTTTATGGCTGTTTTCAAACAGAAGATGCGCTATGATGGCAAGCAGAACCAAAAAATCCCTTATTAAGGTGCTCTAATTGTTACTTTATTTCCTTTCCATAAAATAAGTAATATTAATGGCTGTAGAAAAGATGGTATTTCGCTTTTTTGAAACAAAAACAATTGTTAGAGAATTTTTTAAATCAACTCCATATTATTAACAACAAATTAAAGTTCTTCCATCATCAAAAAATCTTCCAATTTAATATGTTTTATAGTTGATGTAGAATAATCAATAATATCATTAGTGATTAATATTTTTTGATTTAAATTATCTAAATCTTTAAAAGCACCCATTTCTCGATTATAAGCTTTTTCATCTGCAACACTATAAGCAACTTGAATATAGAATGTTTTATTATCTTTTGACGCTATGAAATCTATTTCTTTTCCATTATTATTATAAATTTTTAAATCATAACCCATATATAAAAGTTCATTATAGATAATATTTTCTAGATTATGATCAATATCATATCTGTTGTTATTAGCTCTTAATGAATTAAAACAAACATCTGAATTATATATTTTACCATAATATTGAAGTTCACGTTTTGTTTTAGTTGAATATTGAGGAATCTCATCAATTATATAAGCTTCCTTTAAATGCTCCATATATTTGGCAACTGTCATTATTGATAAATCAGGAAAATCATTTTTCATATACCTATGAATTGATCTAAGTGAAAATATTCTAGAATTACTACATAAAACATAATTAACAATCTTTTTAAACGGAACTTCTTTTCTTATTTTGTATCGCTTAATTAAGTCATTTATTACAATTGTGCTCTCTAAATCTGACAAATAAGTTTTTGTGCCATCTAATGTGGTGTTATTAAATCTTCCAGGAAAACCTCCCCAGATTAAATAATTAGCAACATCAATATTAATGCCTAATTCAGCTGAATACTCTTTTATTTCTTTATAAACAAATGGTCTTATTCTAAATGAAACGAAACGACCACTAAGCAATGTTAAGAATTCACTCGACAATAATTTTGAATTAGATCCTGTAACAAATACTGAACAATTATCAAGTCTTAAATCTTTGACTGCTACCTGCCAATCATCTAATTCTTGTATTTCGTCAAAAAAACAATAGCATTTTCCTTTTTCTCTATTATCATTTACATAATTTATAAGAGATTTTACATCACTAGCTTTGTCAAAATCAGTCGTTTTCTCAAAATTAAGGTAAATAATATTAGTAGTTTTTTTCTTAATCTCATTCATAATAGTTTCTAAAATAACCGATTTACCACATCTTCTAACACCTGTGATGACCTTAATTAAATCACTGTCATAGAATCCCCTAATTGCTCTTAAATACTTTTCTCTAATAACCATAAGTACACCTCAATATCTTTGCTTACATTATACTATACAGTTTTTTAAAAATCAATTACTTTGTCCATTTATACTGGACACTTTTTTAAAATTCATAAAACTGTCCATTATCTATTCGTTAATTGTTTTATATACTTTATTGCATTTATGTTGTGTATTTCCTTTTCTTTTTTGAATTATTTTAAACTAACATTTTTTCCTCACTCATTATTAGCTAAGTGAGGGAAAATTTTGGTTTTTATTCAATAGATGAGTTACTCACCCAAGCACCATTTTTGTTAGAACCTTCTCTGTAAATAATTCCCTTTTCCTTTAAAGAATTAATATATGTTTGGATAGTTCGTTTGGATTTATCAACAATATTTGAAAGTTCTTCTATTGTAACTGATGGCTTATCCTTAATTATTCGAATTATTGAATCTTCAATATCACTTTTTTTTCGGATAAACAGGAATTCAAAGCTTTGATATTATTTATTGTGAAGTGCTTTTGCATAATAAATAAAATATTTTATTGTGCAATTGAATTGCACTATATTTTCTTATATTCATTAATTATTTTTATATAAGCTTCAAAACCATATTTTATGGCTATAGTTGGAACATAAAAATTTGAACTATGAAGAGGAATATTTGTGCCCAAGCCTAAAAACATAAACATAATTCTTGTTTTTTCTCGATAGAAAGAAAAATCCTCCGAAATCATCACTGCTTCTTCTAAATGATGATTAATCGCTTTGTTTTTCGCAAAAAGCTCTGAATCATTGATTAAAACAGGATACCCTTTTTTTATATCTAAGGTACCGTTATACTTTTGACAAACTTCATTAATGATTTCTAGTAATTGATCTAATACTTCCTCACTAAAGGTTCGAATTGAACCCTTTATAATTGTTTTATCACTGATTATATTCATTGCCGTTCCACTATTAAATGATCCAAAGCGGAGGACATGACGTTCCTTTACCAAGGCTTCCTTCTCATAAATTTCACCTATAAGCTTGGTGCCTAAATATAAAGCATCGATTCCCTTTTCGTAGGTAGCGCAGTGAGCTTGTTTACCTTTAATGGTAATCGTAATTTCATTAGCCCCGGCCATCATTGCCCCTTCGGTTGAGGAAATAACCCCCAAAGGTAAATCTGGCCACACATGAAATCCATAAAGCTCGTCAATTTGATATTTTTCAAATATTCCCGAATTAACAACATTCAAAGCCCCAGCATTTGTCTCCTCTGATGATTGAAAGATAAAACAAACATTTTTGGAAAAATGATTTTTCGAAACATAGTCAACCAAAGAAAGAGCTATCGTCATATGACAATCATGTCCACAGGCATGCATATAACCATTATGTGATATATATTCTAAATATGTTTCTTCATTAATTGGCAACCCATCCATATCTGCTCGAAAGGCAATTGTTTTTGAAGCCTTAAAATCAAAAAAGGCAATGACATTTGTTGGTTCCACGATGAAGGTATGACAATCATATTTCTTTAAATAATCTAAGATATACCGACTTGTTTTAAATTCACATCCCGATTTTTCAGGAATTTGATGAAGATCATAAAATACCCTATCCATTTTTTATCTCCAAATAGATCATATTATGGTCGGATACAGGATTGTCTTGGAATAAAACCTTGAAGTCTATTATTTCCATTTTTTTATTCATTAAAACATGATCGATAAAACGATTTTCCTTTTGACCATTATCTAAATCACGATTAAAGGATGGATTCTTGATTATATCAAAATTCAAGAGCTCCACAGCCGAATAAAAGCCTTTATTAACAAAATATTGATATTGAGGAGACTTAAAGCAACAATTATAATCACCCAAAATCATAACTTGATTATCCTTATTTAGAGCCATTTCTGAAACCTTGTCAATCTGTTCCTCAATTGTTTCTATCCAAAGGGTCCAGCCTAAATGAATATTAAAGAAGGTAATACCCTCATAATCACCATAAAGGGCAATTCTCGTCAACCAATTATTATAATCAGTCGTTTTTGTAATATAGGTAAAGCCTTTATTTTCTAACGGCTTTTTTGACAAAATAGCTAAACCCTCTTCATATACCTCAAAGCCAAGCTTCTTTGTTTCAAAATACATTTCATAAGGATAATCAAGCATTCCCTTCAAAAGATAACAATTATTACCTTCCCTGATATTATCCTTTATTACTTTGCTATCCTTATGTTGAGCTACCTCCTGAAATAAACAAATATCAATATCATTAGTATTGATAAAGGCCGCAACTTTTTTTAATTTTTCTAATAAATTATCTTCCTGCAAACAATGAAGATTTAGCGAAATAATTTTCATTCAAAATCCCCTCCAATGTCTTCTAAATAATTTGTCATAAGCTTTATCCAAGCATCTCTAATATCTAAAATATTCAATATTATTTGCATTCTTTGTTCAATGAAAGCGAAATTGATTTTATTGCCAAAAACCATCGATTTCATAAATAAAAGCTCACCGTTCAATTTAACTGATGCTTCCTTTGAAAAAATAATGATGACCTGACTTGGATTATTAATAATCTTTTCAACGCCAAGCTTCGAGCATAATTTCTTAAATAATTTTTCATACATATAATACTCAAGCTTCGCATCATACTTTCCAAAACGATCGTTTAATTCCTTGATTAAGGCTTTTAATTCCCTGGTGTTCGAAACTAGAGCGATTTTTTTATGAATCTCAATTCTCACACCATCGTCAGAAATATAGGTCAAAGGAATTGAACGATTAGTTAAAACATTACCGATTTCCTTATAACCGGAATTAACCTTTTTGCCCTGTTTCTCTAAAATCGTGTCATTTAGCATTTTCATATATAAGTCAATTCCCACCGAATCAATAAAGCCTGATTGATCACTACCTAAGATGTCGCCAGCTCCACGGATAGCTAAATCGCGCATTGCGATTTTAAAGCCTGATCCCAATTCGGTGAAATCCTTGATAGCCTCTAATCTTTTTAACGCCTTTTCCGTCATTACCTTTTTATCATCATATAAAAGATAAGCATAAGCAATCTTATCACTACGACCAACACGCCCTCTTATTTGATAAAGCTGCGATAGTCCTAAACGATCAGAATCATGAATGATGAGGGTATTGGTATTAGGAATATCAATTCCCGTTTCAATAATGGTTGTGCAAACCAAGCAATCATATTTATAATCAATAAAATCACTAATGATTTCTTCTAACTCATATTTATTCATTTGTCCATGCGCAAAGCAAATGCGAGCATCAGGCACAAGCTTATTGATTTTGCTGGCGATTTTATCAATATCCTCTACGCGATTATATAAATAGAAAACCTGACCATTACGCGCTAATTCACGTTCAAGGGCCTCCTTAATAACCATATCATGACGTGGAAGAACATAGGTTTGCACAGGATACCTGTTTTTCGGTGGTGTATTAAGATTTGACAAATCCTTGATTCCCATAATTGCCATTTGGAGGGTTCTTGGAATTGGGGTAGCGGTTAGAGTTAATGAATCAACATTAACTTTCATTTCCTTTATTCTTTCTTTATGCTCAACACCAAATCGTTGTTCCTCATCAATTATTAATAAACCTAAATCCTTAAATTCAACGTCCTTGGATAGAATACGATGGGTTCCGATAACAATATCAACACTTCCATCCTTCAATCCCTTTAAAATCTCTTTTTGTTTTGATTGGCTAATAAAACGATTCATCAATTCTACTTTCGCTCCAAACTGTGAAAAACGATTTATGAATGTATGATAATGTTGACGTGAAAGCATAGTCGTAGGAGCTAAATAAGCAACCTGCTTGCCACTTAAGACAGCCTTCATAGCTCCGCGCATCGCTACCTCGGTCTTTCCATATCCAACATCTCCACAAATAAGACGGTCCATTGGACGATTGCTTTCCATATCCTTCTTCATCTCAATAATGGCCTTCATTTGATCTGGTGTCTCTTCATATTCAAAGCCTTGTTCAAAAAGCATTTGATCCTCATTATCCATATCAAAAGCAAAGCCAACCGAAGCCTCTCTTAAAGCGTATAGATTTATTAATTTATCCGAAATATCATTGATTTTATTTTTGACCCTTTGTTTAGTTTTTTCCCACGTTTTATTAGATAAGGAATTGATTCTTGGCTTAGCTCCTTCTGTTGATCCATATTTTTGAACCAAATCAATTTTTTCTAAAGGAACATATAAAGAATCATTTCCTGCATATAAAATATGGATATAATCGCGTGATAAGCCATCACGGACCATCGTTTTTAGACCATTATAAATTCCAATTCCATAATCGAAGTGAACGACATAATCGCCAACATTAAGCTCATCCACCGATTTGATTCGCTTAGTCTCACCATAAACACTTTTATAATGAACATGATTATCATCCTTATTATTGAACAAGGAATCACTACCAATGAAAACAGTACTTGAGTCATATAATTCAAAGCTAAGGGTATTTTCATTTAATAAATTGATTTCATTTTTGATTATTTTATTTACGTTGTAGGAAACATTGTTTTGCTTAAATACATCCTTAATCAAATCAAATTTTAATTGATCTAATCCAATAATAAAAGTCGTATATGGTCTTTTTAAATCATCGATTAAGATAGGAAATTGACCGTTATACATAATCGTATCTTTGGCGTTTAAAGGATAATCCTTGCCAAGAAGCTGATCAATATAGCAAATTTCATTGTTCATCAAAACATGATCAAGGGAAGCAAAATATTCCATCTTCATTAACGCATCACCATTATATGACTGCATAAACTCATAGACATCCGAAATCATTTTTTCGTAATTTCTTTTTGCGCTATTATAATCTATTAAATAGATTTTCTTATTTTCAACTAAATCTAAAATGGTTTCTTGATTAAAATATTTAATATATTTGGTCAAGCAATCTAATTCTGTTCTTTTCTCTAAATGATCTAAATCGGAGGTAAACATATCAATTTCTTTCGTCGATAGCTTAATACTGCGCTTAAAGGCTTCGATTTTTTCTAAAGCTTGATTTAATTCTGCATCATCATAAAAAAGCTCATTCATCGGAACAATTAAGCATTCATCAATACGCTTACTACTGATTTGAGTATTAATATCAAAATTTTTAATCGATTCAATATCATCACCAAAGAAATCAATTCGAATCGGATTGATACTATTAATCGGAAAGCAATCAAAAATACTACCACGAATACTAAATTCGCCAACTCTTTCGACAGTGTAGGTTCTTTTATATCCCATCTTAATTAATTGAGATGCCAAAAAATCCATATCAATAGAATCATTAGTGTGTAGATGAATAATCGTATTTATCCATGTCTCTTTCGATAATTGATATTTCAATAATCCATTGATACTTAATACAACGATTCTTTTTTTATTTAAAACTAAATCCTTAATTGTATTAATTCGCTCAAGCTTAAATTCAATCGATGAAACAATCATTTCTGATGTGACTAATTCATCACAAGGATAAAAGGATACAAGATTTGCGTCAACAAGATTGCATAGGGCATCATAATATTTTTGAGCCTGATATAAATTAGGAAGACAGACAAAAACAACCTCGTCGTGATTTACGAAGTCAGAAGCAATAAGCATTTTGTTCAAATTATCAGTTGTATTTGAAACCCGAGCATCTTTTTTATCTATTAATTTATATTGCTTTGTTTTTGATAGATATTCTAAAATCATAATAATCCTCCTAGCAAAAAGAAACGCTTCTCTTGCGTCTAAATATATTATATTACATTAATTTTGATATTTCGAGTTTTTTTGATAAATCCTTTAGCTAAGCCAAAAGCAAGAAGTCCGATAGAGTAATCGGATTCTTTTATATTATATGTTTTTAAATAAATCAATATAACTTATTTAATAAATACGGAACGACGACTTTGGCTATGTTTTCTTCTGAAATATGATGTCCATCATTAATCATAATATAATAATTAATATATTTCACATATTCATCTTGGTGATGAAAAAATTCATCATGGTCAGAAAAAATACCAAATGCATTACTGAAAACGAAATTACATTTATCTAAAGCTTGATACATTTCTTCTTCTAATTCTTTTAAGCTTTGGTAATAGTCATCATCTAAGGAATAGGTCGAAACATTATCTTCTCTTTTCTTTCGATATTCCTTAACACCATAACCAAAATTATAAAGGATATCCTTTGAAGGCTTTAAAGCGGGATTAATTAAAACAATAGGCATCGATAATTTTTCTTTCATGACTATCGATAAAGTCATAAAGGCTCCCAAGGATGACGCAACAATTGCATCGGCATTTTCTGCCATTTCTAAAACTTTCTTTTGATAATCTTTGGGAAATGATGGAAAATCACAAGAGACCACACTTGCTTTATTTTGAAATGCATCTTTTAACATGGTTGAAGTTATTTCATTTTTACTTCCGCCTAAGCCATAAACATATAAAACCTTTTTCATAATACTATCCTTTATGATGCGACAAAAAATCCTCAATGAGGATTATTTGTTGTATTTATTCATTATTCGATCAAAGGATAAGTCTTCGATAAAATCAAGTGCAAGATTGGTTGTTTTTTCAAATGCTTGATTCATTAATGCCATTTCATCATCCGAAAAATGACCTAACACGTAATCAACAACCTGGTAATTAGGATTTTTGCTTATACCAATTCTTACCCGATTAAAAACATTCGATGAGAATGCCTGAATAATACTTTTGATTCCATTATGACCACCAGCACTGCCTGATTGTCTAATCCGAATTCGACCAGTATCTAAATCCATATCATCATAAATTATGAGCATATCATCAATTTCTAATTTGTAATACTTAAATACCTTAATAATAGAATTTCCACTTAAATTCATATATGTAACTGGCTTTAAGAGTATAACCTTCTCACCATGATAATTGCCGATGGCGATTTCACCTTCGAATTTAGTTTCAAGTCGAAAAGACAAGCCAAGCTTATTGGCAATTTGGTCAATGGCTAAATATCCCGTATTATGGCGAGTAGTCTTATATTCATTACCAGGATTACCAAGACCAACAATAAGCTTCATTATTTTTTGACCTGGAATAAAACAGATAATGATGAACCTGATAATACCTTAAGAATACCATGTCCAATAAATTCACCAACCGACAATTGAACAATTTTGTCAATTCTCTTTTCTGGTGTAAGTGGAATTGTATTAGTAACTACTACTTCTTTAATAGGTGAATTTTGTAATCTTTCGATAGCTGGACCTGAGAAAATAGCGTGGGTACAGGTTGCATAAACTTCCTTTGCGCCGGCGTTTATTAACGCATTAGCTCCTGCCACAATTGAACCAGCTGTGTCAATCATATCATCAACCATAACGCAAACCTTACCGCTTACTTCTCCGATGATATTCATAACCTCAGCACGATTTGGCTCTGGTCTTCTCTTATCAATAATAGCAATTGGCGTTTTTAAAATTTCAGCTAATTCACGAGCACGAACAACTCCGCCATGATCTGGTGATACAACAACGACATCTTCTAATCCTTTGTTTAAGAAATAGTTTCCTAAAATTGGCATTGCATAGAAATGATCAATTGGAATATCAAAGAATCCTTGAATTTGGGATGCATGTAAATCCATTGTGATTAATCGAGTAGCTCCAGCCTTTTCAATTAGATTGGCCACAAG
Source organism: uncultured Anaeroplasmatales bacterium (assembly GCA_964634685.1). Classification (GTDB taxonomy): domain Bacteria; phylum Bacillota_I; class Bacilli_A; order Acholeplasmatales; family JAEDCM01; genus CAZWLD01. The sequence goes on along the minus strand of CAZWLD010000033.1, from coordinate 2,476 downwards.
CTTGGCGCTAATTGGCTGACGAGAACGAGCCTTACGATCTTGACGAGAATAACCATAATAAGGAACTACGAGGTTGATTGTTTTGGCTGATGCTCTTTTTAATGCATCACACATAATTAATAATTCCATTAAATTCTCATTTACGGGAGCACAAGTAGGTTGAATGACAAAAACATGATGATCACGAACAGTTTCATTGATGTTAATGTTAATTTCTCCATCTGCAAAGCGTTTAACCTCACACTCTCCTAGAGGGACACCAATAGCATCTCCGATTTCTTTAGCTAATTCTGGGTTGGCATTAAGAGTAAACAATTTAATCTTCTTACCTTCAACTAATGACATGATTAAAAATCCTCCTGCGATTTTTTTATTTATCTACCTTCATTATAAACCTAATTTAAAAAAGATAAAAGGTTAAAAAAAATAAAAGCACTGGGAAAGTGCTTTCATATTTGAATTAGCTATTTATTTACTTCGTTTTCATATGCTGAAATGATTATTTTTTCTAATTCTTCTCGTGTTTCACTATTGATTGGGTGGGCAATATCTCTAAATTCACCATTCGCAAGCTTTCTGCTTGGCATTGCCACAAATAATCCTTCGTCTCCTTCAATAATTCGTAATTCATGAATTACAAAGCAATCATCAATCGTAATAGCCGCAATTGCTTTTAGGCGATTATGTCCATCCACAGGTTTTAATCTAATATCAGTAACTTTCATATTCATCATCCTTTACCAGTCTATCTATTTATATGATATCACAATAAGTAACCGTTTACAATAGCATAAAAATAAAAAAATCCATTTATTGGAAAAAAATGCTTATGAAATTAAGTATGATTAGATTACTTTTGATGCTTCTATATTTGTTATTTCTTTATTTATGTATTTTTCTATTATTTCATTGGTGTTAGTTGATAAGATTATTTTAGGCCTTCCGAATTTTACACCTTTTTCTTTTGCAATTCTTATTCCTTCAGCTTGCCTTTGCTTAATGTTATTTCTCTCATTTTCAGCAACATAACTTAAAACCTGAAGTACTATATCACTTATAAATTTACCAACTAAATTTTTACCTTCAATCCTAGTATCAAAAAGAGGCATATCAATAGCTTTTATCTCAGCACCTATTGTTTTAGTTATTCTTGCCCATTCCACTAATATCATTTGATAATTTCTTTCTAGACGATCTATTGATTTTATAATTAATAAATCGTTTCTAATTAATTTTTGTTAATTATATATATAAAAGAAGTACGCAATCAATATAGTGTGTCTATTTTTTCAGCCTTACCAATAAAAATGAAGTTATAAAGTTTTGCCATTTTGCAAAAAATAAGAGAAAAACTTAACTAAACGACAAGTTGATGATAAAATAATGATGTACAAAGTGTACAGGAGGACAAAACTATGGAATTTAATGAAAGATTAGCAAATTTACTTAATGAAAAGAAAATGTCACAAAGAGAACTTGCATCAAAGATTAACATTAATGAAGCAGCTATGTCTAAATATGTTAATGGTTCAAGAAAACCACGTATGGATATCCTTGTAAATATTGCTAGAGAATTAAATGTGAGTGTTGAATTTTTGACTGGGAATGAAGAAGAAAGTGATTTCGATAATATTAAGAATTTGGTTTGTAGAAATGTTTCTTCAATGAATGAATCTCAGAAAATGGAATTGATAGAAATCATATCTAGAAAGGTTAATAAATGAGATTAGCTTATAGTCGATATGAAGAGATTAAAAAGATAATTACAGATATTTTGGTAGACTATGGAATTAATACTTTGCCTATAGACGTATTTTTACTTGCTAAAAGAATGAGTATTATCGCTTTAAAATATTCTGAATTTATTGCTGATGAAAGGATAAAAATTATTAGTTCTAGTAATGATGGAATGTCATTGTATTCATATAGCCTAAAAAGTTATTTCATTTTGTATAATGATAATATGGATATTAATAGGATTAGATTTACTATTGCACATGAAATTGGACATATAGCATTAGGACATGAAGAATCCAATGATGAAACGGAATCCGAAGCAGATTATTTTGCTAGGCATTTATTAGTTCCAATGAGTATAATTATTTTCAATGAAATAACTGATTATATGTCTATAACTATTATGTTTGAAGTTTCAAAAACAGTAGCTGGAAATGTTATTAGTCATGTTGCTAAAAGAATTGATTCAGGTCATGAGAAACTTGAAGATTATGAAATTGAGTTATTAAAGCATTTTAGACAATTCATAAAGTGATTACCTTGTTAATCTGGTTACTCAGTTTAAATAAATAAAAAAATAGAAGCTACGCCAATAGCTCCTATAGGAATTGCATGTTTTTCACATACCACCGTATATGTATTTTAGCAATTCCAAGAAAAATTGTCAAGATTTTAGATTATGATTTTGAGTTTCCCCATTTTTAATTTCGAGTAAAAATCAGTCATTCTATTAAGGTCT
>CAZWLD010000032.1:17017-26596 GCA_964634685.1 uncultured Anaeroplasmatales bacterium | reverse complement strand
AGACCTTAATAGAATGACTGATTTTTACTCGAAATTAAAAATGGGGAAACTCAAACTTATTAAAGGAATTGTTAAGCGAGCCAATTTTTGTTATAATTTACTCGTAGATAGTAGTAAACTACAAAGCACGAAGAGGTGAGTGGCGGATAATAGCCTTGCTCTTATACCCCGCATAATTATATGTGTAGTTATTCTTTGAAGCACAAACAACTGAGTAACCAATCTCGTACACTTATCTTTGTAAAATCAATAGGATTAGTATAGGAATAACAATCAATACTACTATCTATTCCTTTTGTAATAAGGGCAACTTACCTTACTAAGATCAAGATTTAATTGAAATAAAGTATAATCGTTAATTGAACTATTGAAATTACCTAAATTAAATGTTATCATAATATTGCCTTTCATGGTAATAGTTAAAGGTTGTCTTGCCGGATTAGCTTTAACTATTTTTTTATTTTTATTATAATGGAAAGAAAAAACTTCCTCAAGATATTTGACTAATAATTCATCAAATTTTTTAAGGAAGCTCTATCAAATATTTTGAATAAAACAAATAAAAATAATTACATATAAAGTGACGTTCTACACCATTTTTTATACGTGACCCCAATCCAGCTAGAAAAAGTAGGCAAATTTTGTATCATTAAAGAACATTTAGACATATTCAAACTAATAATTGTTCCAAAAATTGTTTTCACAGTGATTCTTCCATCTTCTATTACATAATATTGCATCAATATTAAAGCGTTAATAAATATAAATAGCGAAAAAATAAACATAAATATAGACCAAATTAGTTTTATATACAATTCATCATCAGTTTTAATAAAAATGGGTCCCAATGCAAATACAAGTAATATAGTCGCTAATATAAAATATATTATATATGAATATTTAGGATAACATCTATTTTTTTTCATTTTAATACCACCCCGATCCCAAACTAGAAATTAAAGCAGAATATACAATATACCTCATGGTATATCTTGATATGATAATATTTACTTAATCCATGAATATAAGTATCTCCTCTTACTAAAAAAATACCACATTTTGACAATTTTTACAAGAGAAGATAGATGGAATATGTGGTTGATATGCAACTAATTATAGATTAATAATAATTATACTGAAATTGTAAATAAAAAGGTAACCTGTACATTTACAATGGTTTCATAAGTTTACCAATTTATTTTGATGATTTACTGCTTATAAAAATTCCAAGCGACATAATAACGATAAAAACAATCATATAAAATAGTACCGATTTGCCATGAGAAAAGACACACGCTATAATCATAAATAGGCAAGTAATGATAGATAATATTGGCATAACAAAGCGACTAAATATTCCTAATTCCTTTTCCTTAATAATCATCATTAAAAATATCGGAATATATAATCCATAGATGGTTACTATCGGAAGCTCGGATGAATCAAAGCTAAAGTAACCAAACCATGATTTTGTTGATAAATTAGCTCCATAAAAATAAACCAACCAAAAAGCTGATAAAAAGAGACCAACAATGGCCGAATTACTTGGCATATTCGAATAATTATCAATTTTACCAAACATTCCTTTGCCGAAATTAATTCCTTTATTAGAAATCGCATATAATCCTCTTGTACATCCCAGCATCAAACCATTTAAAGTTCCTAAACAGGAAATAACAATAAAAACAAAGAGCATTGTTCCTCCAACAGGACCAAAAATAGTTTCAAAGGCTAAGTGAGCTCCCTTTTCACCACTTTCCATAATAACATTTGTCGGAACAGCCCCAACAAATCCAAGATAATAAGCAACATAAACAATCAATATTACAACAGTTCCGATTAATAAAGCTAAAGGAAGATTTCTCTTCGAATTTTTAATCTCGCCATTAATCGATGTCGCAACAATCCATCCCTCATAAGCAAAGGCCGTCGCCACAACCGCTGTAAATAGCGGATTTCCAGAAATATCACTATTAATTGTTTGGTGGAAATTTTCAATCATAACTCCATTAACTAAACCATATATAGTCCCTGCCACTGCCATAATCACTAAAGGAATTAATTTGATAATGGTAGTCGTAACTTGAAAATGACCTGCAATTTTCGGGGCTAAGGCATTAACACAAAAGCTTGCGATTAAAAAAAAGCCCGCCAAGGTCATAACCTCAGATCCAACAATATCTAATCCAAATAAGACGCCAACATATCGAGCCGATAGCCATGCCAATACCGATGTTAAGGTTGGATAATAAATAATAGCCATAAACCATCCAATATAGAAGCTATACTTTCCTCCAACCTCCTTCTCCGCAAAGCCAATAAGACCTTCCTTGTTATGATGATTAGAAGCTAAAACGGAAAAGGTATAAGCATTGATAATCATGATAACACCACCGATTATCCAAGCCGCAATTCCCATCATAACATTTCCATTCGTAGCTTGCAAAACCTTTTCGGCTTTAAAAAAAACTCCACTTCCGATGACAATCCCAACAACCATTGCGATAGCCGTAAACAATCCATATTTTTCTTTTAGCTCGTCCATTTATATTCCTCTTTTCTAATATTATTCCTATGATACCTTATTATAAATAAAAAAAATGTCGAATATTAGAGGCATTTATAGAGATTCAATCTATATAAATACTGTTAATCAGTAAACAATCCCGAAAAAACTAACCTTAAAAACCTTAAAAAGTCAAAAAAGATTTGACAGATACATATTTTTATATTATAATATAACGTGCGCTGGTAAATAGCAGCATCATACATCATTAACAACAATAGCATACCCAACGGGCAAAAAGTAATCACGGCTGCATTCGGTGAAATTTGATTATGCATATTGACTAATGGTAAATATGAGGACCTTTTAATAAGCGCAAAAATTTAAAAGGAGGACATAAGAAATGTCAAAATTTACAGGTTCAACTTGGAAAGTATCTCGTCGTTTAAACTATTCTACTTCTGAGACTGGAAAAGAATTACAAAAACGCCCATATGCTCCAGGACAACACGGACAAAAACGTTCAAAATTAAGTGGCTATGGTGTTCAGCTACAAGAAAAACAAAAGGTACGCTTCACTTACAATGTTAGCGAAAAACAACTTCACAAAACATTCGTTGAAGGTGGAAAATTAGCTGGTAAGCATGGTGAAAACTTCCTTAAGCTTCTTGAATCTCGTTTAGATAACATCGTTTATCGTTTAGGATTCGCAAGAACTCGTGCGCAAGCTCGTCAATTAGTTAACCATGGACACGTTACTGTTGATGGTAAAAAGGTTGATATCCCTTCTTATCGTTTACAACCAGGTCAAGTAGTTGCCTTAAAGGAAACTTCAAAGAATCTTTCAGTTGTTAAAGAAGCTTTAGAAGCTGTAACTAGCCGTCCTGAATATGTTACTTATGATGAAAACAAAGTAGCTGGTACATTTGTTCGTATGCCAGAAAGAAATGAATTCTTACCTGAGATTAATGAACAATTAATCGTTGAGTTCTACAAACGTTAATATCTAGTAAAATTAGTCTTCCTTTGGAAGGCTTTTTTTTATACAAAAAAGGCTCTCCAACGAAAGCCTATAAAACATCCTCTTTATTAATTTCTTTGTATTCTCCTAATTTTAAATCCCCTAATTCTAAATTTGCAATCGAAACTCTTTTTAAATAAACAACCTCATTATTAATATGTTCAAACATTCTTTTTACCTGATGAAATTTACCCTCACAAATCGAAATATAGCACTCATTTTTACCTAAGGGCTCAATAAAAGCCCTTTTGGTAACGTAAGGCTTATTCTCACCATCTAAAATGGTAACTCCTGTTAATAAAGCCCCATAATTAGCTAATTCATCTCTTAGCCTAACATAATATTTCTTATAATGTTCATTTTTAGGAGAGATAATATTATGCGCCCACATCCCATCATTAGTCAATAACAAAAGTCCTTCGGTATCAATATCAAGCCTTCCAACAATAATTAAATCATAGCGGGAATAAGGCTCGCCTATCAAATCTAAAACAGTCCTATGAAGTCCATCCCGATTGGCACAAATATAGCCCTTAGGCTTATTAAGCATCAAATAAATATTTTCTTTACAAAAAACTCTCTTTGAATCAAAGGTGATAATATCCTTACCTAAATCAACATCCATCCCCGAATCCTTGATTACTTCTCCATTCACAAATACTCTTTTTTCTTTAACATATTTCTTAATATCACTTCGTGAACCATATTTTAAATTACTTAATAATTTATCTAATCGCATCTTCTTCACCAAAAAGCTAGCGTCCTTTATTAATAAGATATAGATCAGCTAAAGCCATCGCAACCGTATTTTCAACCACAACCATTGCTCGTTTAGCAATACAAGCATCGTGGCGACCTTTGATTTCCAAAACATCCATTTCCTTTGTCTTAAAATTAAAGGTTTCCTGTGGTAAATAAACACTTGGGGTTGGTTTAATAAATACTCTTAAGACAATATCATTACCATTTGTGATACCACCATTGATACCACCATTATTATTAGTTTTAGTTTGTCCCTCTTCATTAATAAACATATCATTATAGTCACTACCTAAAACAGAAATACCTTGAAAGCCTAAGCCAAATTCAACGCCCTTGACCGCTGGAATTGAATAAAGGGCATGGGCTAGCTTTGATTCAACCGAATCAAAAAAGGGCTCACCTAAACCTTTTATCATATTAGAAACCCTAACCTCAATAATCCCACCAACTGAATTGCGGCTTTTAGCAATTTCCTCTAAATAGCTATCAAGCTTACTCATATCCGTTAAGGTGCCTACCTGAACCAGTTTAGTTGAAAAGCTAAATGGCAAAAACATCTTGGCAATTGAACCTGAAGCGACCAAGCCTAAGGTGATACGGCCGCTAAAATGTCCACCACCATTATAATCCTGATAGCCTTTATATTTGTAATTCGCCACAAAATCAGCGTGCCCTGGTCGTGGTTTATCTAAAAATTCACTATAATCCTTGCTTCTTTGATTTTCATTGACAAAGCCAATATGAAGAGGAGCCCCCGTCGCAAAGCCGTTATATACTCCCGAATAGATAACAGGCGCATCCGCTTCCACTCGCTTTGTTTCTCCAGCTCCCGAAGGCTTTCTTCTTAACAAATCACTATCCAATAAATCAAAATCAATTTTCGTGCCACTAGGAACACCATCAATCACAACGCCAACCATTTTGCCATGTGATTCTCCATAAATTGAAGTTTTATATAAATCGCCAAATGTATTCATTACAAAACCTCCTTTTCGACAAATTCAACAATTTCATTAACAGCATCAATTTTCATATCAAAAAATAATTCATCCGCTTTAATAGCTTGTAAAATCAACATATACAAGCCATTATGAGACTCATGAGCATAACTCATAAGCTTCGTTATCTTCGGATTATAGATAGCATCAAAGACTAAATTACATCTTTTAGCCACACTGACCGATACTGGCATATTATCACAATTAGGATACATACCAACCGGTGTCGCATTAACAATCACATCAACATCCATTTTGTCTAATTCGTCAAGATAAACAACCCGCGGAAACCATTTTGCTAATTCCTTGTCCTCTCTCCTAATAGCCATTGTTAGATTACAGCCTAAATCAAGTAAGGCTTGAGCCATCGCATGAGCAGCCCCACCGCAGCCTAAAATAAAGCAATTACGATTCGTTAAATCATGGCCAAAATGTTTAACCTCATTTAAAAAGCCAAAATAATCAGTGTTATAACCAATAAGCTTTCCATCCTTCATGGTAATAGCATTCACGGCATGAATTTTTAAAGCCTCCTCGGATATTTCATCAAGATATGGCATGACTGTTTCTTTATACGGGATCGTAACATTAATCGCCTTTAATTCGCCACTTCGAACCATATCAAGAATATGAGGAATCTCTTCCTCCTTGCATTCCATTAATTCATATGTTGCGTCTAATCCCATTTTCTTAAATATATAATTATGAATGATTGGCGAAAAGCTATGCCCGAGCTTACCGCCAATTAAAGCCAATCTACTTCTCATTTTGAAAATCCTTTGACACCTTCATCATCGTTAAATATAATTCCTTTAAATATGATGAAAGATCCTTATTATTTAATTTGTTAATTACATTTTCGATTACTTTATCTTCTCTTCCTTGGTCCAATACAGGCATATTATTGGCCTTTTTATAAGAAATTACCTTCTTAACCTCATCCATTCTTTTTTCAAATAAAGAAACAATTTGGCTATCAATCTCATTAATATTACTTCTAGCTTCCTCTAAATCATTTAATATATTTCCTCCCAATTCCTTGAATTGATCAAAGAAATGAGGATAAGATTTATTGATTGCCTTGGAATTAGTTAATGAAATCGGCTTTAGGCAACGAGTTGAAGCAATGGCTAGGGCCATCGCAATCCGGTGATCATTCCAAGAATCGACCACAACGCCACCCTCAAAATGATCAACTCCATTAATAATCATTCCATCTTTAGTTTCGGTTATATCCGCTCCTAATTTATTTAGCTCCGTCGTAATCGCCGTAATTCGATCAGATTCCTTGATTCTTAATCTTTCAGCATTAACAATTTCCGTTCTTCCTTCACTCAAAGCCGCTAAAACAGTAATAATCGGGCCTAAATCCGGAGCCTGACTTAAATCAATAATTGAACCATGGGTTTTAGCCTTTTTCGCAACGAGATATTCATCAAAATGACAGTCTCCGCCCATTTGATTGATAAATTCCATAATTTGCTTATCGCCTTGATGAGAATTTGGATTCATACCATCTAAATAAATATCACCATTTAAGGTTCCTAACACAAGCCAAAAGGCCGCTTGCGAATAATCACCCTCAACAAAATAATCGCGAGAAATATATTTTTGATTTCCCTTAACAGTAAAGGATTTATAATCATTATTAACAATTTCAATTCCAAAATCCTTTAAAACATCTAAAGTCAAATCAACATAGCCCTTCGACTCTAAATTAGTTGTGATATTGATAACAGAATCACCATCAAGCATTGGTAGGCTCATCAATAATCCCGTAATAAATTGGCTACTGATATCACCTCTGATATTATAAACACCACTTCTTAATTTACCATCAACAGTTAAAGGTAAATAATCAACTCCCTTTTGATAAGGAATCTTAAATTCATCAAATAAATCAGTATAGACATCTAAAGGTCGTTTGACTAAATTATTCTGTCCATTAAAGGTCATATGATCTAATTTTGTCATCGCAATCGGAATCATAAAGCGCACCGTTGAGCCCGATTCCCGACAATTAATCACATCGCTTAGAGTTCCTAAATAGGATACATCAACACTATCTTCATTTAGAATAAACTGATAGCCCAAAGCCTTAAGACTGTCCATTGTCGCATACATATCATTACTAAAAATCAAATTATTTACTCGACAATTTCCATTTGATAAGGCAGCCGCAATCAAGGCTCGATGGGATATACTTTTAGAAGGTGGTACCTTAACAATACCTTTTAGCTTACTCGGAAATATTTTCATGAAAATCACCTGCCATTTTAATCAAATCTGCTTCTTTAATATCAAAAACACGAGTTTTTTCAATATCATCTAAAATGATAAAATGAATTACTCCGCTTATATTTTTCTTATCATAAATTATTTTTGGTAAATATTTCTTAATTGAATAATCCTTCGTATCCATTTGATAGCTTGTCATTATCTTTTTTACTAATGGATATAGTTCATTATTAGTAAACCCATAATATTCACCTAATCGTAAAGCCATAAGCATTCCTAAGCCAACTGCTTCACCATGCGTGTATAGTGAATAATTTCCTTCCTTTTCAATGGCATGGCCAAAGGTATGTCCAAAATTCAAAATCATTCTTTTACCAGTATCAAATTCATCCTCTTCCACAACCCTCTTTTTAACTAATATTGAGCGATAAAGAATTTCTTCATATGGAGCCTTTTCCATTAACATTTCCACTAATTTACGATCACCAATTAGCCCATGCTTGATAACCTCTCCCATTCCCGAGGAAATTTCCTTTTGGGGAAGAGTCTCAATCGTTAAGGGATCAATTAATACTAATTTAGGCTGCTTAAAAACCCCAATTAAATTTTTCCCTTCCTCAATATTGATAGCGGTTTTTCCCCCAATTGAGGAATCATTTTGAGCAAGAATAGAGGTTGGAATTTGAATGAAATCTAATCCCCGAAATAAGGTTCCAGCAATAAAACCCGTTAGATCACCTATGACACCGCCACCTAAGGCAATGAGCATATCACCTCTTCTAATTCCTAAAGCCAAAAGCCTTTTTACGACCTCTTCATAGCTCTTAAGGGATTTAGCCTTTTCATAGCCTTCAATCACAACATCAAAATAGGAATAATCCGCTAAGCCTTGGTGAAGCTTATCTAAATAAAGCTTTGCGACTCGACAATCAGATATAATGAAAAGTCTATTTTTCGAATAGACTTCACTGATGTATTTTTTTGCATTTAAGAGAATATTATTTTCAATTAAAATATCATAGCTTTCTGATACATTAATGCTAATTCTTTTCATTAAAAACCACCCTTTTCTTTGTGGAAGAAATAAATAATTCCTTTAGCCGTTCTTGGTCATTATGAATCAACGCCTCTTTAACTTCATTTAATGAATCCTCAAAGGTCTCGATTTTTTCAAGTAAATTGGCTTTATTTTCTAAAAACAATTCACTCCATAAATCTTCATTAATCTGCGCTATTCTCGTTAAATCACGATAGGAATCACCTGTATAATATGGCGTATTAGGGTCATTATCACTGTTAACTAAGGAAACCGCAATAGCATGCGTCAATTGACTAGTAAAGGCAATCATTTGATCATGATAATGAGGCGTCATTACTGTAATTCTTTTAAAGCCTAATTCCGTCGCAATGGATTTTAAAACCGCAATAGCATATTCACTATTATTACAAGGAGTAATCAAGAAATTAGCCCCTTGAAAAACTTTATTATCAGCATAATCAAAGCCCCGCTTTTCCTTTCCGGCCATCGGATGACTTCCGATAAATTCCACATCATTAGGCAAGCATTCTCTGATGCTATAAATGAAGCTTTCCTTCACTCCTGCCACATCAGTAATAATAGTATGAGGCTTAAATTGGTGATTTTTAATAAATGGTAAAATCATTGATGGATAGATTGCTAAAACGACAAACTCGCAGTCAGGTAGAAAACGCTCAGGAGTAGTATCACCATCAACGATGTAACCTAAACGTTTAGCATCATCAATTGTTTTTTGATTGGTATCAACGCCATATACGGTGTGATTTTTTGACAATCCCATCGCATATGACCCACCAATTACTCCTAAACCAATAATTAATATTTTCAAGATAATTTCTTACCTAATACGTCCGCAAGTTTTCTGATATCATCCATCATATTAGCAAATCGCTTTGGCTTAAGCGATTGATTACCATCACATAAAGCTTTTTCTGGGTTATTATGAACCTCAACAATGATTCCATCCGCTCCAACTGCTAAAGCTGCCTTTGATAAGGCCTCAACCATTTGCCAT
>CAZWLD010000032.1:0-16917 GCA_964634685.1 uncultured Anaeroplasmatales bacterium | reverse complement strand
TCCTTCACCAATCGAAATATCGCCAACCTTAACATGCGTGTCTTCTTTTTTGAAAAAACGGGAAGCCTTTTTAAAAGGAACCTGAATTCTCGTAACCTCTTCTACTCCCGGGATAGCCTTGACATTCTCAATATCAATTGAAGCTGTATCACCAACAACTCCTAAAACAATAACCTTTTCGCCACTTGCGTCCTTGACCTCGGTATTAAAGCGGTGTAAATATTCAACTAAGTTGTCAACCTCTTCCTTAGTGGCACTTTCTTTCATTTTAATAATCATAGCTTTTCTCTCCTTTATTTAAAAATAAAACCCTTAGGAATTGTACCTAAGGATTAGCATTTATAATTCTAAGATACATTTCCTATTACCATTACAAAAAGGACTTGTATCATTTTATTGATTCAAATCCTAGATTTTAAAGTAATAATAATAGAAAAATACTGCATGTAACATTGTACATCACTCCTAGACTAGTTCAATGTTACCACAAAAAATTCAATAATACAACCTTTTTACTGCTTATTTTTTAATTCTACTGCTTTATGTAATTCCATTTTCTGATTATTTTTTAAGAATTCAATAAAATTCTCCTGCGATAAAGGCTTTGAATAATAGAATCCTTGAACAAACTTAGCTCCCAAATCATGAACTAAATCTAATTGGCTGTCAGTTTCGATACCTTCTGTTAATATTTCCTGGCCATTGGCATTTAAAGCACCCATCACAGCCTTTAAAATAACCAAGCCATTATTATTGTTATCGCCATTAACAACCAAGCTTCGATCAATTTTAATAAAATCAAAAGGTAAATTTAAAATCGATGCCCAGTTTGAATAGCCTGTTCCAAAATCATCTAAATAAAATCTAATTCCATATTCCATTAGCTTTCTGATATCTCTTTCAACCTCGCGAGGATTGGTAATGAAAATACTCTCAGTAATTTCCATCTTAATCTTATGAGGATCGACATTGAAGGTTTTAACCAAATTTAAAACGTCATCAGCAAAATGCGGATTATTAAAATGAAGAGGAGTAAAATTAGAAGATATTCCATCAATCTCAATACCTAAATTTTCCAGCTTTTTCAAAAATAATAGGACTTTACTGAAAACAATCATATCTAAATCAATGACAAGGCCTGTCTCTTCCGCAACCGGAATAAAGTCCCCTGGGCTTATAAGCTTTCCATCATATCTAATACGAACTAAAGCCTCGGCATTATAAAAGCCTTTCTTTTCAATTGAATAAATTGGTTGATAGAAAACCTCAACATTATCATTTTCAATCGATTTCATTAAGATATCTATTATATGATGCTTCTCTTTGATTCGACTAACTAAAACATCATCACAGTAGGCAATTAATTCACCATTTGATTTGGCTTTTTTAATAACCTCTTCAAGAATAACAAGAATATCCTCTGCTCTAGTCGCATATTTTGGATATTCAACTATTCCCATATGATATGGAATTACGCATTCAAAATTATTAGCTGTAAATGACTTTTCGAAACGATCACAAACGATTTTTATCGAATTCTTGACATTATCATCATTATTGAGCATTAAAACAAATTTATCGCCACCGTATCGATAAACCTCACCAATTTGGAATATCGATTTAAGATAGTTTCCAATGCTTCTTAAAAATTGATCCCCACTGTCTTGCCCATATTTACTATTGATAGCCTTAAAATTACTTATATCAATTAGGCAAATAACAATATTATCGTCCTCCGGTTTAAGTGAATCTAGCCGCTTCATAAAAACCTTTCTTTTAACTAAACCTGTTACCTCATCATATGTTGAACGTTTATTTTGGAGGAACAAATAAACGATTAAATAAGCAAATGTTGAGCCTGGAGAAAGAAAACAAATATTCTCGGTCGTAAAAATATGGAAAACAGAATGAAGAACTAAATTAATAATACAAACTGCGCTTAAAGAAATTGATACAAGCAAAACCTTAATATCGGTAGTTCTTTTATTGAAAAAATACAATCCGAATGGTAAGAATGTATGATACAGCGGTACAAATGTAAATACAAATTCTCCACTCATATATTTAATTTGATTACCATTTATTTTAAACATAAATGGGGCAAAATAATTCACAACAAGACATCCGAATAAAACGACAACTGGAATAAAGGTAAATAGGAAATACCGAAGTAATTTACTATCCTTATCTTTAATATATGAATAAACATAGATTGATAATAATCCTGTTAACATCGGATATAAAAGAGCGTTCATTCCCGTAAACAAATACAGGATAACAGGCGGAACATCATAGTTAAATAAAACCGTTCGTACAATATTCACAACGATACTAAAAAACAACAATACAACATACTGAAAAAATATGATGTTCTTGCGGTCAGTCCTCAAGACCCTTTCATGGTGATATATTGTAATAATTAAAACAACAATCAAGCAAACAACATCAATCAAATAATAATACACAACAATCACTTCCTTAATTATATTATAACAAAAATGCTTTTTCAAATAAAGCGCATTTTAAAAAAATAAATAGGACTATTTTTCAAAATAGACCTATTTATTAACAAAAAAAGCATTTTTATTATAATGTTAAGCGCTTACAACATGTCCATAGAGATTATAAATGTCAGCTTTATCAATTTTACACGAAACAATGCTTCCAAGCTCTAAATCCTCTTTATTATCGACAAAAATATAGCCATCAATATCATCAGGCGCAAAGGCATAGGATCTTCCAACATATAAATTTGTTTCAAAATCTAACTCCTCAATAATAACCTTATGAATCTCGCCAACATGGCTCAAGCCTTGATTGTAGGAAATGTCACTTTGTAAAGCCATAATCTCATTATAACGATTTTCTTTGGCCTTTTTTGTTACCTGATTAGGCAAGGAATAAGCAACTGTATCCTCTTCCTTTGAATACATAAAGCAACCAAGACGATCAAATTTAATCTCCTTGATAAAATCACGAAGCTCTAAAAACTGCTTGCGTGTTTCCCCAGGATAACCAACAATAACTGTTGTTCGTAAAATGGCATCAGGAATTTCTTTTTTGATATATGTAAATAATTCACGCATATTTTCTTTGGTATCTCGTCTATTCATATTAGCTAAAACCTCATTAGAGGCATGTTGAATTGGCACATCAAAATAATTACAAATAACCTCATTTTCTTTGATGGTTTGAATTAATTCCCTAGTAATTTCCTCGGGATATAAATAAAGAAGTCTAAGCATTTTAATATCCTTATTCTTCACCAATTCTTTTAATAATTCCACAATACTGGTATTAATATCCGTTCCATAACGCGTTGTATCCTGACTAATCAAATTGATTTCCCGAACACCCTTATCAGTTAACAGCTTTACTTCACTTACAATATCGGATATAGAACGGCTATGGAAGCCACCTCGAATTAAAGGAATCGCACAATAGTGACACCTGTTATCACAGCCATCGGCAATTCGAACATAAGCCATATATGATGGCGTTGTTAGAACGCGATCCTCAAAGTGAAGGCTTGAAGCAAAGGTATGATCAACTAGCTTACTAAGTAATTCACCAAAGCGGAAATAATCCTTAATTGGAATAAATAAATCAACCTCTGGTAATAGGCTCGGTAATTCTTCTAAATATCTTTGAACTAAGCATCCAATAACGCATAGCTTCTTTCCCATTTTTTTATAATCAGCCATTTCTAAAATCGTATTAATGGCCTCCTGCTTAGCACTTTCAATAAAGCCACATGTATTAATTATAATAATATCGGCATCCTCGACATCATTAACAATTTCTAAATTCATTTTCTTTATTACTCCTAAAACCATCTCACTATCGACAAGATTTTTCGAGCAACCAAGAGATATTATTCCAACCTTCATAACAATCATCCTTTCTAAAAAATAGCTTATTTAAGCGATTTTCTTGATATTAAAAATTTTAATGGCATTTTTATACATTAAGCCATCATATTCTTCTTTGGTTAATTCTTCCTTAAGTTCGTTAAAAAATTCCTGATATTTTAAATAGGTATCAACCCCATCAATTGGATTATCTGTACCAAACATTATTTTTGTAGGGCCGCATTCCTTTATTGCATAAACAACATTTTTTGCTGAAACCCAGGCTGTATCACCATACAAATTTGGAAGCTCCTTGACATAGCTAATAGCCTCTTTATTATCACTACCTAAATTCAAATGAGCTAAAATAAAATTAACATCAGGATACTTTTTCGCAACCTCATAAACAGCCTTAACGCTAGAATTTTCATCATTAGCCGTGTGAATTTGAATAGGTAAATGATATTTCCTTGCGAGTTCAATATAGGATCTATATTTAGGATTATCAAAAGGCATATTTGAATAAAAGGGGTGAAATTTCAATCCATAAATAGAATTTCTGTTTTCTTCAATAAAGCTAACTAATTCTTCATTTACCCCTTCGGTCAAAGGCTTAAGCCACAATAAAGCTAAAAAATTTGGATGTTTCCTCGAAAAATTTAACGTCTCTAAACAAACATCAATCTGCTTTTTTTGCTTTTCTAATAAAACCATTTTATCCGTAACCTCAACCGCATCGCCACTTGAAAAAAGAGCATAATCAATTTTATATTTTTTAATGGCCTCCGGCAAATCCTTCGTCATATCCATCTTTCCAAAGTGACCAATATGACAATGAGCATCAATAATCATTTTTATTCCTCCTATTTGTGATATGATTCATTATTTATAATCTTAAAGGCCCGATAAATCTGTTCAAGCAAGACCACTCTCATCATTTGATGAGGAAATGTCATTTTTGAAAAAGACAAAAGATAATCAGCCTTTTTATTAACACTATCTGATAAACCCAATGATCCACCAATGATAAAATTAATACATGATGAATTGTATGTAAAAATGTCACTGATTTTTTCGGAAAAAGCGATAGAATCAAGTTCTTTTCCATTTATTGCTAAAACGACATTGTAACCTTGAGGTAAAATTTCTAAAATTCTTTCGCCTTCGATTTTTTTACAATCAATGCCGTTTTTATTAGGCTCATCCTTAACCTCTAAAATATTGATTTCACAAAACTTTTTTATTCTTTTTTGATATTCTAATATGGCATCGACCCAATATTGTTCTTTTATTTTTCCAACACAAACTATATTAATTCTCATTTGAATCAGTCACCTCAAAATAAAACGGAACCGTTTGACTAGCACAATGGGTTATATATTTATTGTATTCTAATCCATTTTCACTAAAAATATCCTTCATTGTATTAACAACAATATCTTCATAATTACATTCCATTGAAATATGGGCATGAACAATCACTTTAGTTTTTTCACCAATAACTGAAGTTAATAAATAAGCTGAATCCTCATTGCACAAATGACCACGATCACCTAGAATTCTTCGTTTCAATTCAAATGTTCGATCGCTGTTCATCAAAACATCCGGATCATGATTTGATTCAAGAATGTACGCATCGGCATTTTTGATTTTTTCCATAACGGAGCTATGAACATAACCCGTATCAGTTATAAAAACCAATTTTTCATTTCCACTATTGATAATAAACCCAACTGGATCCCTAGCATCGTGAAAAATCCGAATTGGTGTGATTTTAAAGGTTCCAATCTCCAAGGGTAGATTTGGCTCAATAAACATTTCATCAATATCCCTTTGATTTGAAGGGAGGGCTTGATAGGTTTTTTCCGTCAAGTAAACCGGGACATGAAGCTTATTAGCGATTATTCGCAAGGAATTAATATGGTCATTATGCTCATGAGTTATCAAAATTCCCATTGGAATACCCGAAAGCTGATAACCATCGATAGCTTCTCTAACTCTTTTATATGAAATTCCCGCATCGATTAAAATAGCTTGTCCATTATCCTCAACATAGGTACAATTTCCCTTCGACCCACTTGCGATTACAATAACCTTCATAATACTTCACCGGATAGATTATACCATTAAAAATAAAAAAAAGAAAGTGGGATTACTCCCACTTCATCTAGCAAATCCAGGCTGCGCCAATAATAACTAATAAAATAAATAAAACAAGGATTAGAGCGTATCCATATTCATTGCCACAATTTTGAGCCATAATTATACCCTCCTTTTATATATATTCACTATATAATATGAAAATCAGTATAAATTAAAAATTATATGTGCCCATTTTGAATTTTTTGTTGCAATTGTTTTTAAAAAATGATATTATAGTATATGCTATGGTTAATTATAAATTAAAATAAAAGGAGCGAATTTTTATGACTAAAAAACTCTTCCCTAAAATGTTGGTTACACTCATTTTAGCATTTGTGTTTACATTCATGTTAACAGGATGCTCTAAGGGAAATGCGTTCCCTTCAGAAGGCATAGATTTAGATAAGGCATATCTATCTAATTCTAGTATTACCGTAACTGAAGGTGAGCTATATAAGACATTAAAAACAAAATATGGTCTAGACTTATTAACTAAAGCCATAAACAAGGTTGTATTTGCTGATCAAATCGCAACCTACAATGCTCACAAGGGTGAAGCAAAATATCGCGAATTCTTCGAATACTATGCTGATGAGGCTTGCTATAGCACAACAGACAAAGAGAAAATCGCTGAATATGATTTAACAACAAAAATTAATTTACAAAAGAAATTCTTAGACACATTAGCTACTTATGGCGTTGCCGTAGACTACAATCAAAAATTAGCAACTGGTGAATATGATATTTACCAAGATTGTGTTGCTGATTATTACATTGTAGACATTGCTGTAATGATTTATGCTGATGAAGTTGCAACTAAGGAGTTCAATGGATTAATTGAATTTAACGAAAAAGGTATTACTGATAGATACAAAGAAGATGAATTAACCGATGCTATCAAAGCAGAAATTGAAAAGGAACAAACTGATAAGATTGTTGCTGAATACAATAAAAACTATAAAAATCGTGGAGATATGTATGGTATTTTGATTAGATTCAACGACTCAATCGAATATGAAGAGGTTCTTAAATCATTATGCTTAAAGCCATCTGGAGGAAAATGGTACCAAATTCCATATGAAGAAACTGATGACTTTGATAAATATTATGCAAATTATAATGTTAAACCTTTAACTGCTTTATCAGATGTTGAAGTATTTGCTAACTTCATTATTATGTATAACTTTATCAATAGCTATCGTTCAAATATCATTAACGATATGGGATGGTCAACTGCATCAATCGATGATATCGTAGCTAGCTTCAAGACTACTGATCGTACATTAGCTAATCAAGTTCTTGCTGCAATCAAGGCTGATGCTGGTAACGAAGATGGAACAATGAAATATGGTACTACAGCTGAAGATGGAAACTTCACAAGAAGTGACTTCATTTCTAGATTATTAGAAAAAGACACAAATGGTGATTTCACATTAGAATATGATGAATATTACACTAGTTACTTCTCAATCTATTCTCACTTCTTCACAACCTTAAAAACAACAGGACAAAAATTCTCAACAAAGGGTATCACTTATTCTAACAAGATTACTGGAAGCGATGGTACTTTCTTAGGATTTAAGCTTGAAGAAAATAAAGTTGTAAAATTATTTGACGAAGAAACTATTACTACTACTGATAGTGATGGTGAAGAATCAGAAGAAACTAAATACACATTCCTTGATACTGAGGAAGCCGTAGCATTAAAAAATGAAATCATTCAAAAAATTATTGATGATGAAGTATATTCATTAACTGCTAATGATTATTCTAAATTAGTTACTGCAAGATATGAATATGACAAGCTTTATAGCTCAAAGAAAATCAAGATTTATGATACTGATTTACAATTATTATATTCACAAAAAAATTCATTATATAAAAAGACTGGTTCAACAAGTAATGATGCCATCGCCGTTGTTGATGGAACTAAGATTCTTGCCAAGGATTTCGCTAACGAATTATTAAATGCTTATGCTCCAATCGTTTCTTTATCAAGTGCTTTTGATAAATGGATTGTTCAAGAATATGAAAATGGACGTTTTGAACAACAAATCACTGAAAAGGAATTAAAGGAGCAAGCTGAAAATGCCTTCAATTACTATATGAATCAATTTGTAAGTGGAACTGATTCTCTTACTGGATATAGCCTTCCATCTACTGTTGGTAAAAAAGCATTTATGAGCATTGCTTATGGTGTTACAACAATGAAGGAAGCTGTTGACAGCTATTTCAAGCCATTGATTTTAAAGAATTTATTCTACGCTAATCTTGATGGATATTATGCTGAAGAAGGAAATAATATTGCTGATCCTTACCAAATTCTTGCTAATTATGCAAAAGCTGAATTTGAAGACTACTTCTCATTAACTTACCAAAATCTATTAATCTATATTGATATGAATGGTGATGAGGAATTAGAGGATCCAGAGGAATACATTGCAACATTATCTGAAGAAAAGCAAGCAGAATTCAAAAAATTAATTTGTGACTTTGCAGACGAAATTAAGGCAAAGGTTCAAGAAGGTTCAACATTAACTAAAGGTATTAGCGCATTCGCTACTGAATACAATAAGGCTTCTCGTTTCGATGAGAGATGGGGTAAATATAAGAAAGCCGGATTATTCATCAAATTAGAATCTTCTACTACTACAACAAACACAACCGGAACAAGTCTTGTTAAGCCATTCTATAATCGTTTAGTTGAAGTATACAATGATCCAACAAACTGGGATACTGTTGAAAACTATATGGTTGATGGTTCATTCGTTCCATTCTTCGATCATGAAACCGGAAGAAATTATGAGAGTTTATTAGTAACTGAGTTTGGATATCACCTAGTATTATTTACAGGCGCTGCCAATAAAGCTGATGCTTCATTTGATAGTGACAATAGTAAATATAAAAACATTACTTATAAATATAAGAATGATAAAGGTGATGTATACAATACAATTACTATTGATGATGTATTAAGCTCTACTGCTTATCCATCACGTAACCAAGTTGAAGTTTATGTTCGTGATTACGAATTATATGGATCTAACTTAAATCTTTATACAGATACATATAATAGCGTTAAGAGCTCATTATCTAACGTTTATACAAGATATACTTCTTCGACTCATCGTACATTATTAATCCTTGAAATCTTAATTCAAGATGGATTTAATTTTGCAAATGCCGAAGATGCTAAACGTGCTGATTTGACAATTGAAATAACTAAGCTTCAATTAGATTCATACAAAGAAGCTTCTGAAAACATCTATGCTAACTGGTTTGAAGATTTTGGTTATAACAGTAAATTCGCTAAATAATAAAACAATCTAAACGCATCAATTAGATGAAACGCATCAATTAGATGCGTTTTTTTTGTACAAAAAAAGCCATTCAAATCTGAACAGCTTATATTTTATGCTTAAACATTTTTCTTCGATCTAAAACCGATATTGGCTCTGTAAAGCTATTATCATCAATATTTTTAAATTCCTCACCAATGACAGTCATTTTCGAATCAATGGTATCAAAATACCAAACTAACAAAGCTTCTGGAATCATCGGTCTCTTCGCCGCTCCAAAGTTTGGTTCACCATGACTAGAGATAACTAAATGACTAAGCAAAATAGCCTCCTCTGAATCCAATAAATCCAATTCCTTGGCAGCTAAGCTTATTTCATTTGCCTCTAAGACAAGGTGTCCAATTAACTGACCCTTCGTTGTGTAGCTTACCCCAATCGCTCCAGACAATTCATATATTTTTCCCATATCATGAAGAATAATCCCAGCAATCAATAAATCCTTATTGAGATAGGAATATAAATCAATAAAGCTCTCCATCATTTTTAACATCGTTGATGTATGATATGCAAGCCCACCAACATAGGCATGATGAAATTTAGTCGCTGCCGGATAAACATAGAATTCATCGATATGCTTTTGATAAATCAAATTCATAATTTTGTTAATATTATCATTTTTTATTAATGCTAAATAGCCTTCAATAATACCTTGCATTTCATTCTTTGACTTCGGGGCATAATCATAAAATTTCTCCATCATTAAAGCTAGAATTGATGGATCTTTTTCATATTCATAAATCGTTTTTGAAGAAATCAACCACAAATATGGTTTCCCTTCTCTTTCTCTACAGGTTGTTTCGAAATAATAGACAAGATTCAATTCGTAATTATCAATGATAATGGGATCCATTTTAATATTCTGCTTATTGCCATCCTCAAGAATAACTGTTACATTGGCCCAAGTATCCCCTTTATTAATATTTTCAATTTTTCCAAGAAAACAATAATTGTTATTAATCTCTAAAATCATTTTACAAAAATATATACTCCTGGTTTTTTAAATACTTGAAATCCCGATGCTGGAATATTAATTCTTTTCATTCCATCAAAGATATAATTCCATTCTTCCCCAATATTAATATAATTTTCTTCAAAATTATTTTTGACAATAACTAAAACCTTGCGATTTAAACCATTGATAGTATACCCAACAACATTATGAATCCGATAATCAAGAAACTGTAGTCTTTCCTTAATTGAGTAAGTAGATGACAATCTGAATTCTTTAAAATCCTTGCGAATGGAAATCAAATCCCGAACCATATTAACAGAATCAAGATTATCATCCATCAAATCCCATTTAATTGAATTAATAGAATCTGGAGAATTATAAGAATTCTCAACACCATTTTTATCTCTAAAGAATTCCTGACCGGCATGAAGAAAAGGCATTCCTTCACTTATCAAAACAATTTGAGTTGCTAAACGATGATAATACTTCTTTTCTTCAATACTACAATCCTTTAAACGAAGATTTATCGTATCCATTAACGTATAATTATCGTGACACTCAACATAGTTTACCGATTGAGCAGGTCCATTGAACATAAAGCCATCGATACAAGAGCCTGTTAATAAATATTGGACATCATTGAAGGTATTATCGCCGCCTAAGGCATACCCTAAATTGCCCCAAGGAGAGCCCTTAATTACATTACGAAATTTATCATTAAAATGACTTATATCTGGCATCTTATGTTGATTATGCATATGGCTTCGAAGCTCAGGATCAAGAGTATTCGGCATATCCCAACCTTCGCCATAAACAATTCCCGCCTCATCATAGGCTTTGACAATTCCTTGGATACTATTCATTGTTTCAATATCTAATAATCCCATCAAATCAAAACGGAAGCCATCAATATTATAATTTTTCATCCAAAATTTAACTGAATCCTGAATAAATTTACGAACCATTTTTCGCTCGGAAGCTAAATCATTCTTACATCCAGATACCTCAGTTCGAATGCCATTTCGGTCAAAGCGATAGCCATATCCTGGAACTAAAATATCAAATGGGAAGGTGCGCATATCATAAACATGATTATATACAACATCCATCACAACTCTTAGTCCTCTTCGATGGGCTTCATCAATTAGCTTTCTTAATTCATTAATTCGACAATAAGGGTCATTCGGCTTACTCGAAAACCACCCCTCCGGAACATTAAATTGAACCGGATTATAGCCCCAATTATAGTCTTTATCCTTACATAATTCATCAACACCACCAAAATCAAAAATTGGCATCAATTGAATATGGGTAACACCAAGGCTTTGAATATAATCAAGGCCGGTTTTATTTCCATTTACCGTTTGGGAATTTTCAATTAAGGAAAGATAATTTCCTCTTTGCTTAGCGCCACTTGAGGGGTCAATTGAAAAATCACGAATATGCATTTCATAGACAATTGCATCGGTTTTTTTACCACTAAAATGCGGCTTCAAAGCTGTAAATTGATAAAGCTTACCCGGATCAATTATATAATTATAATTAGCATTCGCATCACTAGATACCGCATATGGATCAAGGGTCGTTTCAAATAAATCATTCACGCGAACACGATAGCGATATTTATAAGAATCATAATCGCCATTTAAGGCCAAATACCAAACACCACGTCCTTGGTATTCTAAATCATGAAATGATTCCCCGCCCTTTAAATCAATTAACTCAAGCTCGACCTCCTTGGCTACAGGAGTCCAAATACGAAATTCAGTATGATCAGGAAAATATCTAACACCTAAATCATTTTCATCATAAAAATAAATCATCTCAAACATTTGACTACGAGAAATACTTCCAATACGAAGATTACTTCTTTCACCCTGTTCATCGAAAATGACATAGTCTTTAGTTAAATCAATACCTTCCGTTATCGAGCAATTATATTTTTTTTCATTTCCTAAATTCTCAACTGAATTAATTATTACCTCATCCTTATCTAATCCACTCGAAATAACAAATCTTTTAACAATACTCGTACGATATTTATGGGGAACAATTATTGTAATTCGATCAAATCCATCGATATACGAATAAAATCTATTTTTCATTTAAAACACCTTCAATTCTCAAAATCTCACTAACATAATCTTTAATTGCCTGATAATCATTAGGCAATTCCCCCATAATCACCTTATATTTGATATCATCAACTAAATCGCCAAGCCACTCTGAAGGCTCTTTTTTCGTCATCATCATGATATCCTGACCTTTAAATTTTAAATCACATGTTTTATGGATTGGTAATTCGTTATCAATCCTTATAATCAAATCCGAAGAATCCATATAGCCTAATAATGAATTAACCTTATTAGCCAATAAACAGTTCTCCTTTTTATTTGCATAGACATGCAAAGGATTATATTGTCCATCCTCAACAGCTAAAGCTAAATCAAGTGCCATTTGATACCTGTTATAATCATTAGTTGATAACCTCCAAGCCTCACTCATCTCTTCATTAAGCTTGAAGGATAAAACAAATAATGTATCTAAATCACATGACAAATCATTGCTAGCTAAATAATGAATTCCTCTTTCTAAATCTGGCAAATAGGCGCTTATTTTCGTTTCATCTAATATCTTTAGGGCTCGATTGAAATAAGCTCCTGCGGCCATTTTTTTCAATTCCTGATAGATTCTTTCAATCTTGATATTCTTTAATAAATCCTTAAGCTCAATCATCGACCTTAGCGTTTCTGCTTCAATTGTAAAGCCTAATTTAGAAACAAAATAAATTGCTCTAATAATTCGTAAGGAATCCTCTCTAAATCGTTCATAAGGATTACCGATAGCTCGGATAATTCCATTTTTTAAATCCGTTAAGCCGTCATTATAATCGAAAAGCTTGAAATTAATATCTAAAGCCATCCCATTAATGGTAAAATCTCTTCTTTTGGTATCGTTTATTAAATCTCGTTCAAATTTAACCTCAGTTGGATGGCGATTATCATCATATTTTCCATCAGTCCTAAAGGTTGTGACCTCAAAGGAAAAGCCGTTACTAATAACCAAAACCATTCCAAATTTAATTCCAACAGGGTGGGTTTGCGGAAAAAGAGCCATAACCTCATCTGGTAAGGCATTAGTGGCGATGTCAATATCATGAACATCTCCCTTTAGCAAATAATCCCTAACCATTCCACCAACAAAATAGGCTTCATAGCCGGCATCATTTAGCGTTTTTATAATATTTTTCCCTACCTCTAAATAATCCATAATTAATTCCTACCAATCAAAAAAAATATTGCCATAAATATTTTATCATAGATAGTCCAAAATGTTTATAAAAAATCCCAAAAAATATGATAAAATGTATACGAGGTGCGTAAAATGAAAAGATCCGACTTAACACAAGTAATATACGATGCGAACAATGGCATCGAATCAGCCAAAATTTATCTAGGGTCTCTTTACTACGAAGGTAAGGAAGTAAAAAAAGACCGTGAAAAAGCAATAAAATTATGGAATGAATGCGTTGACAATAATAACATTCAAGCCATTTTAACAATAGCTTCGATATATATTTTAGAAAATAACGTCGATTTAGCCATTCCTTATCTAAAAAAAGGAATTGAACTAAAAAGTGGTGAATCTGCTTATATCCTCTTTCAAGTATTAAACGAAAAAAACGATTCATCTTGCCTTGAATATTTAGATATAGCCTGCAATCTCGATTTTATCGAAGCCTGTTACACAAAGGCTGAGATGATTTCGGATGTAAATGAACAAATTTCGCTATTACAAAGAGCCATCAGATTACCCGAGGCGATGTATTCTTTAGGGCAAATATATCTTCTTAAAAAAGATCATATAAATTATACAGAAGCCCTCCGATTGTTCAAGCAAGCCGCCAAACTAGGAATCCAAGATAGTTACTTCTTTTTAGGGAATATCTATCTTCACGGACTTGGGGTAAAGCCTAACAGTATCGAAGCTGCCCGCTATTTTAAATTAGGTGCCGAATCAGCGGATTGCCTCAACAATCTTGGAATTCTTTACCTAAGTGGCAATGGAATTAAGCAAAGCAATAAGGATGCCTTTAGATGCTTCCAAAAAGCCGCAAACAAAGGATTACTAGATGGAAAATACAATTTAGCTCTTTCCTATATAAATGGTGTCATTTGTCAAAAAAATCTCGATGAAGGAATTAGACTTTTAAAATATTGTGCCGATAAAGGATATCTACCGGCCTATCAAACATTATCAGAAATATATTGCGATAATAATCCTGAGCTTTCCCTCTACTACCGCAATTTGCATGAAGAAAAAAAGAATCAAATCAAAGAATAAAGGAAAAAATATGAAAAGCTATCAAGATATAAACAAAATGACAATCGATAAATGGATTGAAGAAGGTTGGGAATGGGGAATCCCTATTACTCATCAAGAATTCATTAACGCCAAGGAAGGAAAATGGGATGTTTTATTAACCCCAACCATCAAGGTTCCTCATGAATGGATTGGTAACCTAAAGGGAAAAAAAGTCCTCGGTCTCGCCTCAGGTGGAGGCCAACAAATGCCAATATTTTCGGCCTTAGGGGCTGATTGTACCGTCTTAGATTATTCCCACAAGCAAATCGAATCGGAATTGCTGGTGGCCAAAAGAGAAGGCTATTCCATCAATGCTATTGAAGGTGATATGACCAAAAAACTGCCTTTTTCAGATGAATCCTTTGACTTAATCTTTCACCCCGTTTCTAATTGCTATATTAAAGATGTAATTCATGTTTTTAAAGAAGCATATCGTGTTTTGAAGCCTGGAGGAGTTCTTCTATCCGGATTGGGAAATGAAATTAATTATATTGTCGATGACAATGAAGAAAAAATCATTTGGAAGATGCCCTTTGACCCAACAAAGGATGAGAATGTCAAAAAATACTTAGAGGAAACCGATAGCGGAATGCAATTTTCCCACACCCTCGAGGAACAAATAGGCGGTCAGCTAAAGGCTGGCTTTACCCTCGTTGATCTTTATGAGGATACAAATGGCGAGGGAAGACTTCACGAATTAAACATCAAAACGTATTTAGCGACAAAATCAATTAAAAAATAATTCATCACTAAAAAAGCGATAGAAAAATCTACCGCTTTTTTACTATCCTATTGAATTATTCATTTCTAATTTAATTAATTGATTAAGCTCAACTGCATATTCCATCGGTAATTCCTTGGCAAACGGTTCAATAAATCCCATGACAATCATTTCTGTTGCTTCCTTTTCCGTTAAGCCTCGGCTCATCAAATAAAACAATTGTTCCTCGGAAACCTTACTAACTGAAGCCTCATGCTCTAAGAAAACATCATCATTTGACACGATATTTTGGGGAATTGTATCGGAATAACTATAATTATCCAAGATAATAGTGTCACACTCCACATGACTTCTTGCTCCTTTTGCTCGTTTTCCATGGCGAACAAGGCCTCGATAATTAACTCTTCCGCCACCGCGGCAGATTGATTTCGAGATAATTGTTGAGGTTGTATTAGGAGCTAGATGAATCATTTTGGCCCCAGTATCCTGAAATTGTCCTGCCCCAGCAAAGGCAATTGATACGGTTGTCCCTTTTGCTCCTTCACCATTTAAAATGCAGGCTGGATATTTCATATTGATACCACTACCGATATTACCATCAATCCACTCCATATGGCCATAATCCTCAACTAAGGTTCTTTTAGTAACGAGGTTAACAATATTATTTGACCAATTTTGGACAGTCGAATAACGGCAATAGGCATGCTTTTTAACATAAATCTCAACTACTGCCGCATGAAGACTATTAGCCGAATATAAAGGAGCTGTGCATCCTTCAACATAATGAACACTAGCTTCATCATCGACAATAATTAGCGTTCTTTCAAATTGGCCCATTTGTTCGGAATTAATACGGAAATAGGATTGAAGTGGCTTCTCAATTTTTACTCCCTTTGGAACATAAATAAAGGATCCTCCACTCCAAACAGCACTATTTAAGGCTGCATATTTATTATCGGTATAGGGAACAACCTTTCCAAAATATTCCTTAACTAAATCAGGATATAGTCTTACGGCTGTATCGGTATCACAAAAAATTACGCCTTGTTTCTCAAGCTCAACAAGCGTATTATGGTAAACAACTTCACTCTCGAACTGGGTTGAAACACCAGCCAAAAACTTTTGTTCAGCCTCCTGAATACCCAATTTATCAAAGGTATCCTTTATTTCCGTTGGAACATTATCCCAATCATTTTCTGTTTTTTCTGTTGATTTTATATAATATGTATATTCATCGAAGGTAACGCTTGATAAATCAGGTCCCCACGATGGATTTTTTTGTTTTAAGAAGGATTCATAAGCCTTTAGTCGGAACTCAAGCATCCATTCGGGTTCATTTTTAGCAGCGGAAATTTGACGAATGACATCCTCACTTAAACCTTTACCCGTTGTAATAACGCTTTTGGTCTCGGTTTTAAAGCCATATTTATAATCGCCAACAATATTATCAATATCTTTATTATTCATTAATCTAACATTTGGAGACACTCTTCTTCAGCTGAGTGAGGAAAAATGTTACACCTCATT
>CAZWLD010000031.1:0-27012 GCA_964634685.1 uncultured Anaeroplasmatales bacterium | reverse complement strand
CTACACCGATTATTTTATAGTTGGGTAGGCTACTCCGATTATTTTAATATACTCAATTTGCTTTAGACACTGGCGTTGGTGCAATTACTGGATTGATTGGTGGTAGCGGTGTTTCACGAGGGGTTGCTACATTATTAGGTGGCGTTGTAGGTGCTGGTTCTAACTTTGTTTCTCAATTAATTACAGGAACAGAACTAGAAGATATTTCGGTTATGCAAATTTTGGCAGCAGGTGCAATTGGTGCAATTTCTGGTTTTATTGGTGGCGCTGGTGCTAGAAATAAAGCCGCAATTAACCAAGGGAAAGGTGTTCAAGTTGCAACGAAGCAATTAAATAAAATTGTTCGTAGAATTGCAAATGGATATAGATATAATGCAACAACAGCTCAAGTTGCATTCACAAACGCTATGAATGGATTGACAAACGCAATTTCTTCTCAAATGGGAAGAATGTTAGCAACAGCAATGATATCTTATGGTGTATCAACTGTAGCGTTTGCAGGAATAAATGCTGGATTCGATAATCTAGGTTGGTGGTTCTTCTAAAGGAGGGAATAAAATGCCAAATTTCTTTATACTTAATATATTCTTTTGTTTTCTTATTATTGCAATCCCTATTTTTATGCAACGAACATCATATCAAAGTATTGATGAAAGAAAATTTAAAAAATATAAAATTAAAAAACTTGGTTTTTTATTTAAAGGTATGCAAGGAGAATCGGCTAGTACTTATGGTGTAATTTTGCCAATGTTAATAATCCAAATTCAAGGGTATGTTTTAGGAATTTTAACTTTGACTTTTGTGATTATTAATGAATTCGTGAAAATTATAGATGAACCTATTGGAATAGTTATTATTGTTTTATTTGTCAGTACACTACTTTCAATAATAATTACAATAATTACTGGAATAATAAGTAAAAAAAGATAAAATAATTAACACAGACTTGCGGGAGTGTGATTGTCTTAAAGAGACAGTTGCACTCTTTTTTTCTTAAGAAATAATTTTAGATTTCTTCGATGAACACCGCATCAAAAGTAAGCGTTTAAAAGGTTCTTACTTTAGATTTATATTTTTTATTTTATTATTACCTTTACTCCACCCACACTTACTGCTTTTAATGTTCGTTATTAATACATAACTTTAATATATTATGAAAATGTAATAAAATTTGATATAAAAAAGGTGAAACTTAACCCCATTATTAAATGTTTTGAATTTTTCTATATGTTTATCTCCTAATATTAAGATAAAAGACTAGATTTTTTTATTGAATTTGATATAATAAATATGTAACCGTTTTAGAAGTATCAATTAGCTTTGGCTGTAAAGCCTTTTTTTATCAATAGGAGGTCATTATTATGGATAACGAATTAATTGAGCATTACAAGGAAGAAAAACTGATTGATGACCGTATTTTATTTAGTATCGGCATTTTAGAGCTTACATCAACTAAGGATGGGGAAGTAACACTAGGGGAATCGCTCGGGGCTTTTGAGCGCATTAACGCTATTGGCTTAAACGAAAACACAATTCGTGGATTTTTTATGGAATATAGTCACTTAAAAAGCCTCTTTTTTGAGATCAATTTTGATCAAATTGTCAATTTATCGGTTGTAAAAAAATTATTTGGCAAGGTGATTTTTAAAATCCAAACCGATGACAAATATTTTGAATATAAAATTACCGCAAATAAAGAAAAGATTTTTGAAATTGAAAAAAAATATATAGAATATAAGGAGATGCAACATGTTTAAAGTTAAATTAAATGACCAAGAGATTGAGCTCGATAAGCCAACCTCTTTGTTAGAATTAGCCAAGCCCAATGAAAAAAAATATGTTGGAGCGAAGGTTAATAACCGCATTCGTGAGCTAACCTTTGTTGTCAATCGCGACTGCGAAATTGAATTTTTAGATTTATGTAATACTGAGGCTTCGAGAATTTATGAGGCAAGCCTTCGTTATTTGATGGTTATGGCCATCGAAAGAATATTCCCTGGTACCCTTGTCGAATTTAATTACAGTATTTCTCGTTCTGTTATGTGCCAATTTTTGAATTTTAATCGTCGAATTGATAATACCGTTGTCAAGCTAATTCAAGAGGAAATGAACAAATTAATTGAAATGGATTTACCAATCAAAAGACTAACCCTTTCAATTTCGGATGCGATGGCTTACTATGAAAAGAAGGGCTATCAAAAGAAAATGGATATTTTAAAATATCGAACAGAAAAAACGGTTAATTTATATGAATGTGGTGACTATATCAACTATATGTTCGGTTATATGGTTCCATCTACTGGTTATTTAAGCAAATACAAATTACGTGTTTATTATCC
The DNA here is from genome assembly GCA_964634685.1 of uncultured Anaeroplasmatales bacterium. Classification (GTDB taxonomy): domain Bacteria; phylum Bacillota_I; class Bacilli_A; order Acholeplasmatales; family JAEDCM01; genus CAZWLD01. The sequence goes on along the minus strand of CAZWLD010000031.1, from coordinate 24,673 downwards.
TGGTATTATGCTCCAATATCCGCGCGCTGATTATAATGGCTTGATTCCACCTTTTGAGGATTCTCCAAGCCTTAGCTCAACCCTTTTTAAAGCGGCTAAATGGAGTAAAATTTGCGATGCTAGCTACATCGCTGATATGAATAAAATCGTTGAAAATAACCAAGAAATTGATTTTATTAATATGTGTGAAACCAAGCATACAAATATGCTCGCCGAGCTTGGAGAAAAAATCTCAGCGGATAAAAATATTCGCTTAGTAGCGATCGCTGGACCTTCCTCAAGCGGAAAAACAACCTTCTCAATGCGCCTTCAAATTGAACTAAAAACGCGCGGACTTCATCCGGTAATGATATCGATTGATGATTATTATTTAAGTCGAGACGAGGCCCCAAAGGATGAATTTGGTGAGCCTGATTTAGAGCATATTGAAGCCTTAGATATCGATTTATTTAACCATGATATGCTCGCACTTGTCTCTGGTGAAGAGGTAACCCTTCCAAAATTCAATTTTAAGACGGGAAAAAGAGAAAAGGGTAAGACAATTAAGGTTTTAGATGGCGAGCCAATTATCATTGAAGGAATTCATGCATTAAATGAAACCTTGACATCCTTGATTCCAAGACATCAAAAGTTTAAAATCTATATTGCACCGCAAATTCAGCTTCATATCGATAGCCACAATCCGATCAATATGACAGATATTCGTTTGTTACGTCGTTTAGTTCGGGATAAAAATTACCGAAATACCGACCCAAGACAGACCTTTGCGATGTGGAAGAGTGTTCGCCGCGGTGAATTTAGATGGATTTATCCAACACAGGAGGAAGCCGATTATGTTTATAATTCTGAGCTTACCTATGAGCTATGCGTTTTAAAGAAGTATGCCCTTCCAATGCTTGAATCAATTGGTAGGGATGATGAATACTTTATTCAAGCAAATAAATTGATTAAATTCTTGAAATATTTTAAGGATATTGACGATACCTGGGTTCCATGTAATTCCTTGTTGCGAGAATTTATTGGCAAATCTTGTTTCCACGTATAAAAGACCTTCGCAAAAGAACTTAAGCGGAAAAGCTTAAGTTCTTTTATTTAAACATAGTCAAATTTTTAAAAATGACTATATTTATCTTGATTTATCTTTGATTATTTTATATAATTTTTGGTGAGGTGAATATAATGAAGTGTTTAGATAATATGGACCGCATTACCCTTGGTACCGACATTGTTATGAATATGATTAAAATGTATCAATTTAAGGGTAAGGAGTTCTATTATAAAGAAATTTTTGAGGATGATTTAGATTCTATAAGTCATCAAACAATCGAAAAGGAAACGATTTATTTATCAAAGCTATTTGGGATTGAATTAAGTGACCAAAGGAGAAAGCTATTATTGAAAAAGGATGCTGTCGCCAAAAATAAGGATGAAACCTTGTTTTTGAACATTAAAAACGCCTTTTATCTTTTACATGCTAATGTGGAAGCCTTTGAATATAATCCTAACCAATATCTAGATATGGCCAAGTTTATTTTTAAAAATGTTCGTGATACGAATGTTTCCTTTGATACGAAGACAGTTGAGGTTCATAGATCCTTATTTCCAGAGAAAAAAACTGTCAGTAAACGGGATGAATTTGAAAAATTTCTCGCCAAATATGAAAAAATGCTTAAGAGTGAGGATTATGAATTAACCCTTTTAATTACCAATTTCTTCGTTGATTTTATTAATTCTAAGCCCTTTAAAACCGATAATGATAAGATTGGATTAGTTATGCTTTACATCCTTTTATTCAAGGAAGGCTTTGAATTATTTCGCTATACAAGCTTTTTTGAGCTTGTATATAATGAACGCCAGATGTTTGAACAAAACTGCCTCCAGGCGGCATTTAACTGGGATAAAGGGTATAGTCAAACGACTCCTTTACACCAACAAATCATTGGTATCCTTTTAAAGGGCTATAAAAATGTTGAAAATTTATTGCGTGATTATGTTTATGATATCGACTTAAATAAAAGCGATAATATCGAAAATACGATTAGTAAGCTTGGCGAATTATTCACCAAGGATGACATTCGCGCTAAGCATCCATATGTCAGTGATTCGACGATAAATCGAACTCTAAAGCGCCTTCGCGAACAAAATGTTATAAGACCTTTAGGCGTCGGCAGGAGCGCCAAATGGATTAAATTATACAAGGATTCGAAGCCAGATGTCTATGAGCAATTGAGGTTGTTTGATGATCATGAATAATTATCATACTCATACCTTTTACTGCGGACATGCGGGCGGAACCGTACGTGAATATGTTATAACAGCTATTGAAAAAGGGCTAAATGTGCTTGGATTTAGCGAGCATGCGCCCGTTCCATTATTTTCAGATCGAATGAAATATGAAGACTTTTTAAGTTTTCTAAAGGATATAGAAGACTGTCAAAGGGAGTTTTCTGGGCAAATTATTTTGTTAAAGGGATTAGAAATGGAATATATGGAGGATAAATTAGACTATATTAAGGAATTAAGAGACAAGCTTGATTTTATGTGCTTTGGGGCTCATTTTTACAATGATGGACTCGATATGGAGAACAAATCTACCTATGATTTAAAAACGCCATTACAGCTTGAAGAATACAAGGATTACACCATAAGAGCCATTAAAAGTGGATTATTTGATTTCATTGCCCATCCTGATTTGTACATGATCAAATATCCCCGCTTTGATAATGAATGTGAAAAAATTGCGCATGAGATTTGTAAGGCGGCGGAGGAATATGACATCCCCCTAGAAATAAATGCTAATGGAATTAGAAGAGGATTAAAAAACAAAGAGGATGGAACCTACTACGCATACCCTTGTTATAAATTTTGGGACATTGCCAAAAATTATAAAATCCGAATCATCGTCAATTCTGATTGTCATGGGCCTAAATTCTTAAAAGATGAGGCCTTAGATGAGGCGTATCTTTTTGCCCAGAGCCTCGGATTAGAAATTGTCTACGAGCTCCCAATAAAGGAAAGAGGATAAAGTCCTCTTTTTTTTATGGCAAATTTTTTTAAACTTAACTTTAGGTTTATAAAATCACAGAAATTAATGATCTGACAAAAATGACCCCCATATCCCCTAGAAAGTAGAAGAGGAAGGGGAAGAAAGCCAGTCCTCAAAGCTTGGGAGTCAATTTTTCGAATTGACCATGTTTAGCGGATGAATTTTTTCTAAAACTGGGTCAAAAGATGATTTTTAGCCTCTGAATGGGTGTTTATCCACCTCTTTTCAACAAAATTTTTTAAATTAATCGGTTACATATACATTAAACATAGTCAAGAGAACTATTTCGACTATGTTTATTCATAAATTGTCGACAAAAATGGCCTCTTATTCATTATAAAACCCATTACATAGACATGATTAAATTCAAAAAAGAGAAGTTTTTTTATCTTTGTATTTGTTCCTATAATATATATTATGTAAACCATATAAAAACATTGATTTGGAGCTATTTTTATAGAAAATGTGGATTGTGTTGAAATAATTATTTATCAAAAAATCTAGTTCTTGAAAACTAAGGTGTCTAAATTTCTTGATTTTCAGGCCAAAAAAATGCCTTAAAATCAAGAAAAATGAAGCTTTTTGAATTCAAAATTTGATCTTTAAAAAATTGGCATCGAGATGATGAATTGACCAACTTTTGATTTTTCGATTGAAATTTTTTAGGGCTATTTTTAGCAATCGAAATTTAAAAGTCCCGAGGATTGTCCATCTCAAGCTCTGAAAATATTCCTCATTTTTTTAAATGTTACTTTAAGTTTAAATTCTAATAATCAAAAAGAAAAAAAGAACCTCATCATTTGTTATGAACAAGGTTCAATTTAAAAATCGTTATTATTAAAGTTGACTTTAGGTTTTATTTTACTTTTTTTTACTTTCAAAGCTGTCCTTTCTTATTTCCTTACTTTTGATTTTTGACTTTGGATTTTGTAGTTTCAGGATCACTTTGTGACCAAGCTTTTGACTTTGGAGGATTTCTTTCTATATTTATTAATAATTATATTTAAATAAATTCACCTTTATATATATTTATCAATAATACTTTTCTAAAACATAATTTTAAAAATATAAAAAAATTGCTTACATATTTTTATTATGAAGCAGTTCATTTTAAATTATTTATCTAGTTTTAAAAACTATTAATACTAATCTATTAAACTAAATAAAATGCACCTTGGAGAAAAAAATCCCTGCCATTTGGCAAGGATTCTATTTTAATTCCTTTAGGAAGCTTTCTCCAATTTCAGTTTGGGAAACTTTAAAATTTTCGGCTATGGTTGCGCCTAAATCGGCGAATGTTCTTCTAACATCTAAAATTCCGCCCTTTAGCTTTTTATTCCAAACAACCAAAGGAACATATTCTCTTGTATGATCGGAACCGGTGTGCGTTGGATCATTTCCATGATCGGCTGTTACAATTAATAAGTCATCATCATTTAATTGCTCCATCAATTGTCCTAAAAGTCCATCAAATTCCTCAAGAGCCATTCCATAGCCCTTAGGGTCACGACGATGGCCGTATAAGGCATCAAAATCCACTAAATTGACGAAGCAAAGACCAGTAAAATCCTTTTTGGCAATTTCCATCGTAATTTCCATTCCATTTTTGGTTGATGTAATTTTGTTTCCTTCACTAATGCCATAAGAATCAAAAATGTCTTTGATTTTTCCAACAGAAATTGTTTGATATCCAGCCTCCTGTAAATAATTTAAAACCGTTTTTTTCGGAGGCTTAACGGCATAATCATGACGATTAGTCGTTCTTTTAAAATTTTCTTTGCTTGTTCCAACAAAAGGACGAGCAATAACACGACCCAAAAGCCATTCCTTTTTCATAGTAATTTCTCGCGCTATTTGACAAACACGGTATAATTCCTCAAGAGGTATGATTTCCTCATTAGCGGCGATTTGTAAAACTGAATCGGCTGATGTATAAATAATTAATTCCTTCGTCTCAAGCTGCCTTTCCCCAAGCTCCTTGATTATTTCAGTTCCGCTAGCCGCATAATTTCCAATGAATTTATGACCGGTTTTTTTCTCTAGCTCATCCATTAGCTCACTAGGAAAGCCCGTATCCGTGAAGGTGATGAAGGGACTCTTTGTTTCAATGCCCATCATTTCCCAATGTCCGGTCATTGTGTCCTTTCCATTTGACAATTCCGCCATTTTGGTAACATAGCCTTTAGGAGATGTTTTTTTAACTCCTTCGATATCAGTTATTACCCCAAGTCCTAAATCCTCTAGAACAGGCAATTTTAGGCCTTTATTGGCATTTGCAGTGTGGGCCAGAGTGTTTGTTCCGGCATCTCCAAAACGTGAAGCGTCAGGAAGAGCTCCACAGCCCACGGAATCGATAACGATTGTAAAAATTCTTTTGTACATATTAACTTCCTTTCTTCATCGCACGAGGGTGCGTATTTTCATAAACATTTTTGATTTTTGATTGCTCAATATGAGTGTATATTTGAGTTGTTGAAATATCCTCATGTCCTAAGAGCTCCTGGACCATTCGTAAGTCCATTCCCGATTCTAATAAATGAGTTGCAAAGCTGTGTCTAAAGGTATGAGGAGAAATTTCCTTTGTAATCCCAACATCAAAGGCAAGCTTTTTGATTAATTTAAAGGCGCCCTGACGGCTTAAGGGCTTACCTTCATAATTAACAAATAAGAGATCGCCAGGAAGATTTTTAAAATGAATTCTTCCTTCGGTAATATATTTTCTAACGGCCACAATGCTTGTTTCACTCATCGGTACGATTCGTTCCTTGTTTCCTTTTCCGATAATATCGATAAAGCCCTGATTGAGATGGAGGTCCTTTGTAGTTAGGCTAAGAAGCTCACTAATTCTTAGGCCAGATCCGTATAATATTTCCATCATAGCTTTATTTCGTAAATCAATTGGAGTTTCCGAAGGAATGGAATCGATAATCTTGTTAACCTCCTCAATTGTTAAAACGGTAGGAAGCTTTTTATCAATTTTTGGAGTTTTAATTTTGATCGCAACATCGCTGCATTCATCAAATTCGGTTGCCAAATAATGATGAAAGCATTTAATCGCCGTTGTTTTTCGCGCTAAGGTGGCACTTGAAATATCTGATTTATTTAAATAGCCTAAATAATTTTGAATGTGTCTTTTTTCAATGTCGGCGACATCGGTAATTTTGTAATATTTATTTAGGTGGTTACAATAATCAACGATATCACTAATGTAGGCTAAAATGGTATTTGGGCTCACACCCTTTTCTCTTTTAAGATAATAACGAAAGGATGAAATTTCTTCATTCATCGGATTATCTAAAAAATTATCCTGCTTGTCCTTCACTAAAACACCTCCTAAACAAAATAAGCAAAGACTTCATTTCCTAATAATAGGCCTAATTTGGTTAATTTTAGCCGGTCTTGGCTGATTTCTAATAATTTCTTATCAACTAACTGACTTAGGAAAGGAAATCTCTCTTGAAGCGAAATTTGATATTTTTCTTCGATTTCAGAAATGGAAACACCATCAACTAAACGTAGTCCTAGTAAAAATTCCTCGTTTAGGGCATCATCCTTCGAAATTTCTGTTATTTCGTCTAATTGATTATTTAAATATCCCTTGAGGGTCTTCGAATTCGTATATCTCTTATTATCAATATAGCCAGAAGCACCAAGGCCAACTCCATAATATTTCTCATTGTGCCAATAAATTTGATTATGAAGGCTTTCAAAGCCAGGCCTAGCAAAATTGCTGATTTCATAGTGATGAAAGCCGTGATTTTTTAAAAAATCACAAATTGTCTCATACATTGTAGCCTCTAAATCCTCGTCAATTAGCTTGATTTCACCCTTTTGATATTGATGATAAAGAATCGTTTTTTCTTCCAAAATCAAGGAATAAAAGGAAATGTGGGGAATATCTAGACGCAAAAATTCCTCTAAATCTCTTTTGACATCATCTAATCCTTCGGAAGGAATGGCATAAATCAAATCAACATTGATATTAGATATTCCTTCCTGTTTTAAAAGCTCAACCGCTTTTTTGATATCCTCGTAATGATGCTTACGACCTATTTTTTTTAACAAAGACTCGTTAAAGCTTTGAACTCCCATGCTAATTCGATTGATATGATATTTGGCAAAGAGCTTGGCTTGGCTTGGCGTTAAAAGCTCAGGGTTGATTTCTACTGTAAATTCTAGCGGATTAAAGCGGATGAGGGCTTGAAAAAGTCTTTCTAATTCCCAATCATCTAAGGAATTAGGCGTTCCTCCGCCGATATAAATAGTATCGACATCCGAAGGTATTTTATCCAAATCAGTTATTAATTTATCAACATAGAGCCGTTTTTTTTCACCTGTAGCCATGAATTTTGGAAAATCACAATAGCTACAAATGCTTTGACAAAAGGGAATATGAATGTATAAGCCAAGCATCGAAATCACCTAATATAGTTATAGCACATTTTGGGCATAAAAAAAACCGATTTAATAAAATCGGCTTAATAAATTCCTTGCGCAAGCATAGCGGCTAGTATTTTTTCGAATCCAGCAATATTTGCGCCACGGATTAAATCATATTCATTACCATATTTGATGGCTGTGTTGTGAATATTATGGAAAATGTTTGTCATAATATCCTTAAGCTTAGCGTCAACCTCTTCGAAGGTCCAAGAATAGCGCATCGAATTTTGACTCATTTCTAAGCCACTAGTCGCAACGCCACCAGCGTTTGCGGCTTTGGCAGGACCAAATAAAACATTGTTTTCCACAAAATAATTAGCAGCCTCGGCCGTACTTGGCATATTTGCGCCCTCGCATACGGCAAAGCAGCCATTGGAAACTAAGGTTTTGGCAGCTTCTAAATCAAGCTCATTTTGGGTTGCACATGGTAAGGCAATGTCACATTTAACATTCCAAATATTTTTACAGCCTTCGGTGTAGGTAGCTGTATTAACATAGTTTAGATATTCTTTGATACGTCCCTTTTTAACCTCTTTGATTTCCTTTATAACATCGATATTAATGCCATTTGGATCGTAAACATAGCCGTTTGAATCCGACATTGCAAGAACTCTTCCCCCTAATTCATAAACCTTAACAGCGGCATAAATAGCCACATTACCACTACCAGAAATAACAACATCATGGCCTTTGAAGGAATCATTTTTCATCGTTTTAAGCATTTCCTCGGTGAAATAGCACAAACCAAATCCGGTTGCTTCGGTACGAGCTAGGGATCCACCAAAGCTCAAGCCCTTTCCAGTTAAAACGCCTGTGAATTCATTTTTTAAGCGCTTGTATTGACCGAATAAATAGCCAACCTCACGTCCACCAACACCGATATCGCCAGCCGGAACATCAGTATCTGGACCAATATGACGATATAATTCGGTCATAAAGCTTTGACAAAAGGCCATAATTTCGCGGTCCGATTTACCTTTCGGATCAAAGTCTGATCCACCTTTTCCTCCGCCCATTGGAAGACCAGTTAGGCTATTTTTAAAGCATTGCTCGAAGCCTAGGAATTTGATGATTGATTGATTTACTGATGGGTGAAAGCGAAGTCCGCCCTTGTATGGTCCAATGGCGCTATTAAATTGCACACGATAGCCGCGATTGACATTTACTTTACCAGCATCATCAATCCATGCAACTCGGAATTGAACAAAACGCTCGGGCTCAGTAATACGAGCAATGATATTTTGCTTTTCAATTTCTTTATTTTTTTCCACAACTGGCTCTAGTGATTCTAAAACCTCTAAAACAGCTTGTAAGAATTCAGGCTCATTGCCATTCTTTTTTACAACCTCTGCGTATACATTTTTTAAGTATTCATTAGTTAACATGAATATCTCCTCCTTTACTCTTATATTTTCTTCCAAAAAAGCTGTAATGTAAAGTTATTTTTTTTTAGTAATCATAAAAAAAGAAAAAAAGACCGCAAAATGCAGTCAATTTTATCTATTCTGTTCTTAAAGCAATGACAGGATCCTTTTTTGCAGCTAATCTTGATGGAATTAAACCAGCAATCAAAGTCAAGAACATACTAATTAAGACTAAGATTACGCCACCAAGCCATGGAAGAGAGGCGACATTAGGAATACCTGTTAAAGCGTTAATAATTAAGCTAGTTGGAATATTAAGAAGGATTGTGACAATAATACCAATCATTCCGGCTGTAAATCCAACAATCAAGGTTTCAGCATTGAAAACACGGGAAATATCCTTCTTGGAGGCTCCAATTGAACGGAGAACACCAATTTCCTTGGTTCTTTCTAAAACGCTTATATAGGTGATAATTCCAATCATAATTGATGAAACAACTAAGCTTATTGATACAAAGCCGATTAAGACATAGCTTATCGCATCAATGATGACACTAACACTTGACATCATTAAGCCGATATAATCAGAATAGGTGATTTCATCAGCCTCATCGGTGACTTGAGCATTATATTCCTTAATAATTCTTTCAACTTCCTTTTTAGCTTTAAAATCCTTACTAAAAATACTAATACTAGAAGGATTAGATAAATCAATAACATTTAATTTATCAAGATTATCTTCAAGGGTTGCGGTTCCAAAATAGGTATCTAAGTTTTCCTTTGAATTGGCGATAATTATTGCTTCAGCCTGTTCTTTAGTCATACCCGATTCCATAAATTGTGAAACCATTCCGCCAACGATATATTCCGCAAATAAGGCCCCTTCCGTTGGGTCAACCATTTTGCTAGCCATATATGTTTTTACATCATCAATAGTATAGACGTTTTCTGATACATTAAAAGGAAGTCCCGTTAAAACATTTATATCACTATTTTCCCTTTGCTTTACAACTAAGGGATGATTGTTTACCTTTTCAATAATGTGCTTTGTTAGCTCTTCTGTATAGCCGATAGTACCAGAAATGGAGGTCGCACTAACGCCCTTTTTTGGCCTTACAATACCAACGATTTTGATTTCTTCGGCATTATTTACTAAGTTATCACGCATTGAATTAGGAACACTTATATCATCAAAGCCTTCAATATCGCGCATATCACTATAGCCTTTACCATTTTGATAATAGTAATCTGGTGTTAAAACTAATTTATAGGTCTTTCCAATAATTGAATCAAAGGAAATCGATGAGCTTGGAAGAGTATAGTTTTCATCTCTTACCATATTATTCGCAATATCTTCTAAAGTCGGCTCGGATTTTAACCCTAGGGCATACAATGCATAATCATTTACCTGATTAAATTCATCCACAACTAAAACAATTTCTTTATATCGATTTTCGTCATTACTTGGCCAAGAGCCTTTAATAACATCATATTGAGAATTTAATAATTCTTGATTGCTTAGCATTTCGCTCCAAATACCCATATCTAAATTGCCATTTGCGACTGGCATCGCATTAAACATCGCTTTGATTTGCGCATCTGTTTGTTGCTGCTCTGGAGGAAGCTGTTTGTTTTTAGCTAGCATAACCTCAAGCATTAAATCGGTGAAGATCGTGCTAGGATTTAATTGAGTTCCATCATTACCATAGATATTTAAATCAATATCATAGGTGTATTGAATTGATGAAGTATATTCTTTAATTTCTTCATTACTATCCAAATAGCCCTTAAATGGTTTTAAATTATTGGCCCTTGCACTATTTGAAATCGCGTTGAACATATCAATCATAACACTGCTCGTGTAGACCTCTTCCTTTGTATTATCCGTTTCAACCTTGTTTTTTCCACTCATAGCCATTAAAACAGCGGAATAATCGACAGAAGTTGCATTGATTGAAATTGGATAGGTTGATAAGGTATCCTCTTGAACCTTATCAATATAATTTTGAAAGCCTGATGATAATGACAAAATCAAAGCAATTCCAATGATACCAATTGAACCTGCAAAGGATGTTAAGATTGTTCTTCCTTTTTTCGTTAATAAATTTTTAAAGCTCAAGGATAGAGCTGTCAAAAAGGACATCGAGGTTTTCTTGGTGGTTTTTTTCTCATAGACCTGATTTTCATCTGATTTGTAGGGATTCGTATCATCAATGACCTCACCATCTAATAAACGAATGATACGGTTTGAATATTCATTAGCCAAATCTGGATTGTGGGTAACCATAATAATTAATTTATCCTTCGATATTTCCTTCAAAATATCCATAATTTGAACACTGGTTTTCGTGTCTAACGCTCCTGTTGGTTCATCAGCTAGGATAATTTCGGGATCATTAACTAAAGCTCTTGCAATCGCAACTCTTTGCATTTGACCACCGGACATTTGATTTGGCTTTTTATCAATTTGATCAGCTAAACCAACCTTTGTTAGGGCTTCAATGGCTTTTTTTCTTCTTTCCTCTTTGGAAACACCAGATAAGGTAAGAGCCAATTCAACATTTCCTAGAACGGTTAAATGGGGAATTAAATTATAACTTTGAAAGATAAAACCAACGGAATGATTGCGATAGGTATCCCAATCACGGTCATTAAAATCCTTTGTTGATTTACCATTGATAATTAAATCGCCACTTGTATAACGATCTAATCCGCCAATGATATTAAGCAAAGTGGTTTTTCCACATCCGGATTGACCTAAAATAGATACAAATTCGCTCTTTCGAAACTCCATTGATACGCCTTTTAAGGCCTTAATTGTCGTATCAGCGACTTGATAATCCTTAACAATATTGACAAGCTTAAGCATAAAATCACTCTCTTTCGTAAGACTCTTTTTCCATTATAAAGGATAATTATGTTATTTTTATGAAAAAAAAGAAAATTAAACTAATAGTTTAATCTTCTAGTTTTCGTCATTCGATAAAATGGCCATAAAGGCTTCCTGTGGCACTTCAACACTACCTACGGCCTTCATTCGCTTCTTTCCTTCCTTTTGCTTTTCAAGAAGCTTCTTCTTTCTTGATACATCGCCACCATAGCACTTAGCTAGCACGTTTTTTCGCATTGCCTTGATATCACTTCGAGCAATTATCTTATTGTTAATTGAAGCCTGAACCGGTACCTCAAACATTTGACGTGGAATTAATTCCTTTAATTTTTCGGTGATGGCTTTTCCTCGATTATAGGCAAAATCCTTGTGGACGATTGTAGATAAGGCATCGACAACCTCACCATTTAGTAAAATTTCCATTTTTACAAGCTTACTTTCCTTGTATTCGCCCATTTCATAGTCAAATGAGGCATAGCCCTTCGTATATGATTTTAATTTATCAAAGAAATCATAAACAATTTCGGATAAAGGCAAATCATAAATGATACTAACGCGATTAGCATCGATATAGCTCATTGTAATGAAGGTACCACGCTTCTTCTGGCATAAATCCATAATTGAACCAACATAATCCTTAGGGGTAAAGATGGTTGCCTTAACGTAGGGCTCTAAAATTGAATCGATGCGTTGAACCTCAGGCATTTGTGAAGGGTTATCGATCAAAATCGTTGTTCGATCAGTTAAATTTACCTTATAAACAACACTTGGGGCTGTCGCAATGATATCAATATTAAATTCTCGTTCAATTCGTTCTTGAATTATTTCCATATGCAGTAAGCCTAAAAATCCAGTTCGGAAACCAAATCCTAAGGCTTGGGAGGTTTCGGGCTCATAAACTAAGGAGGCATCGTTTAATTTGAGTTTGTCTAAGGCATCCTTTAAGTCATTATAGCGAGCTGAATCAATCGGATATAATCCACAGAAAACCATCGGATTCATTATTCGATATCCTGGTAAAGGATTTGAAGCTGGAGTATTCGCAAGGGTAATGGTATCACCGACACGCACGGTATTAATATCCTTAATGGATGCACTTAAAAATCCAACATCACCGACAGTAAGGAAATCTCTTTTTTCTTCCTTGGGTGTATGTACGAAGGTTTCGACAACATCATAGGTAGCGCCGCTAGCCATCATTTTAATTTTATCGCCTTTTTTGACCGTTCCGTTGATGATTCTAATACTTGGAATAACCCCTCGATAGGAATCAAAGACCGAATCAAAAATCAAGGCTTGTAATGGAGCCTCAGGATCGCCACTTGGGGCTGGAACCTTTTCAACAATTTGTTCTAAGATTTCTTCAATGCCAATACCTTCCTTAGCCGAAGCTAAAACGGCATCATCGGCGGGAAGACCAATGACCTCCTCGATTTCCTTTTTGACTAATTCTGGTTCGGCACTTGGTAAATCAATTTTGTTAATTAAAGGTAATATTTCTAAGTCATTATCGATAGCTAAATAGACGTTAGCTAAGGTTTGAGCCTCGATTCCTTGAGCCGCGTCAACAACTAAAATGGCACCCTCACAAGCCGCAAGGGATCTTGAAACCTCATAGGTAAAATCGACATGACCAGGGGTATCTATTAAATTAAAAAAGTAAGTTTTACCGTTTTTAGCATTATATTTTAAAGAAACCGCATTTAATTTGATGGTAATTCCTCTTTCTCTTTCAATATCCATCGAATCTAAAAGCTGATCCTTCATTTCACGAAGCTGAAGGGCATTCGTTTTTTCTAGGATTCGATCGGCTAATGTCGATTTTCCATGATCGATATGCGCAATGATTGAGAAATTACGAATCATTTTTTGTCTTTCTAATAATTCATTTTTTGTTGGCATTACTATCACCTTTCTAACTATTTTATTTTATCTTAAAAAAAAATAATTTGCAATGTGTTTTTTCTTTAATATTTGATAATACTATATTTGGAGGTGATTTTAATGAACCAACAAGCAAATAATTGTATTGGTTGTGTTGTAAAGAACTGTCAATTTCATCATCAAAATGAGGATTATTGCACATTATCACATATCGAAATTACAACTCATGAGGCGAACCCAACTAAGGTTGAATGTACCGATTGTGGATCATTTAAAGTAAAGGGTGCAAATTATTAAAAAGAACATTTTATAAAAAAGAGCTTTTAGCTCTTTTTTTTTACTAGATATCAGCCATAATTAATAACAAGAAGCAGTAATTAAAACTAGTTCTTTCACTCTTTGAACTATCTAGTTTTAATTATTAAATAATTTATTCTCGATATTTCTAAATATAGTTTTTAAAACTAGATAAATGATAAAATGAAGAGAGACCTCTTAAAAAAGAAGTCTCCCTAGATGTCTTATAAGCCATGTTTTGTCAAGGGTAATCATTTATCTACGTATAAATACGTCCCATCCTTAGTTCAATTCCCTTAGATGAGCTCCCCTACCAAAATTTGGGTTTCTAGCTTGAGGGGTTTACCGCGTTTCACCTCTATATCGCTATAGAATTCGTCTCTGTGGCACTTTATGATTCCATATCTATGGAAGATACTTCCTCGCCGTTACCAAAAAAGGTACCCTAAGTTATTTTTTCCTTAGGCACAAACACTACAAGCATCACAGCTTGTGCTAGCATGGACTTTCCTAACCATTGCTGGCTCGATTACCACAACATCCTAAGTTATTATACCAAATTACATTAAAAATGCAAGAAAAGGTTGATTTATTTTTTTCAATGATTTATAAAAAAAGACTAAACCATAGCATAATTTAGTCTTTTCAAGCTTGTTATTTAATTTCTGTTTCTAAAGCATCTTTTCTTGATAAATCAATTCTTCCTTTGTCATCGATTTTAATGCATTTGACAACGATTTGATCACCAACAGAGACAACATCCTCAACCTTCTCAACACGTTCCTTAGCTAATTTAGAAATGTGACACATTCCTTCGCAGCCACTCCATAATTCGACAAAGGCACCGACACTCTTCTTACCCTCTTTATCCATAAGGATACGAGTAACAGTTCCAGTATAAATTTCGCCAACCTTAGCTTCACGAACAAGGCTTTCAATAATACCCATTGCTTTATCAATGTATTGAGTATCAGAATGCATTAAGAAGACACGACCATCCTGTTCAATGTCAATCTTAACATCATTGCATTGCTCAATAATTGAGGTAATTGTCTTTCCACCAGCTCCGATAACATCACGAATCTTATCTGGATCAATGCGCATCATCTTAACCTTTGGAGCATATGGGCTTAATTCCTTACGGTATTCAGAAATTGTTCCCATCATATGATCTAAGATTTCCATGCGACCCTTCTTAGCTTGAGTTAAAGCTTCATCTAAAATCTTCGCATCAATTCCATCAATTTTAATATCCATTTGTAAAGCAGTAATACCTTCTCTTGTACCGGCAACCTTGAAATCCATATCTCCTAAATGGTCTTCCATACCTTGGATATCGGTTAAAATTGTGTAATATTCGCCTTCCTTAATTAATCCCATCGCAATACCCGCAACAGGAGCCTTAATTGGAACTCCGGCTGCCATCAATGACATTGTACCAGAACAAATTGATGCTTGAGATGAGGAACCATTTGATTCAAGGATTTCCGATACAACACGAATTGTATATGGGAATTCATCTTCGCTTGGAATGACATAGGATAATGCTCTTTCAGCTAAAGCTCCATGTCCAATTTCTCTACGTCCTGGGGCACCATAGCGTCCAGTTTCACCAACCGAGAATGGTGGGAAATTATAGTGGAACATAAAGCGCTTGTTATCCTCTTCACCTAAGCCATCGATGATTTGATGTTCACCTAAAGATCCAAGAGTTGTAACACCTAGACTTTGGGTTTGACCACGGGTAAATAAAGCGGATCCGTGGGCACGTGGTAAAACATCAACGCGAGATGATAAAGGTCTAATTTCATCTAATTTTCTTCCATCAGGACGAACCTTATCAACGCTAATTAAACGACGAACCTCATTGTTAAGGATTTCATCTAAGGAATATTGAACACTGTGCATATAAAGCTCTTTAGCTTCATTATCTAAAACCTTAACGCCATCTAAATCCTTGATAAAGACCTTTTCATCAAATTTAGCTAGAGTTTCCTCATTAATCGCATCAATAGCGGCATATCTTTCTAATTTATCTTCAATAACAATGGCTTTGACTAATCTGTCATAAGCATAATCATATACTTGTTTACGAACCTCTTGGTCAACCTCAAAAAGGCTAACCTCCATTTTAGGCTTTCCAACCTCTTTAATAATTTCTTCTTCGAAGGCAATTAATTGCTTAATAGCCTCATGACCGAAAAGGATAGCTCCAAGCATTGCATCCTCAGATACCTCGCGAGCTCCGGCCTCAATCATATTGACAGCATATTTTGTACCGGCAACAGTTAAAGCAATATCGGATTTTTCCTTTTGTTCAGGTGTTGGCATGAGGATATATTCACCATCAATACGTCCAACCTCAACACCAGCGATAGGTCCATTGAATGGAACATCAGAAATACCTAAAACAATTGATGATCCAAACATAGCAGCCATTTCAGTTGAACAATTAGGGTCACTTGACATTACAGTGTTAACAATTTGCACTTCATTTCTAAAGCCTTCTGGGAATAAAGGACGAATCGGACGGTCGATAACACGGCTTGTTAGAGTTTCGTGTTCACTAGGGCGTCCTTCACGCTTTAAAAATCCTCCTGGAATTTTACCAGCTGCATATAGCTTTTCTTGATAAATTACCATTAATGGGAAGAAATCAAGACTTGATGCCTTATTTACGGTAACTACTGTTGAGAATACACTTGAATCTCCATAGGTAATCATAGCGGCACCATTAGCTTGTTTACCCATTTCTCCGATTTCGACTACTAAAGGACGTCCAGCCCAGTCGAATTCGAATCTTCTTTTTTCACTCATAATATAAAAACTCCTTCATTTTATATTTCATTCTTTTCTTCTTTTTTCGTACTAGTTCATTTTAACATAATTTTTTTAGTTTTGAAAGTCATTTTTTTATAAAACAAGACATTTTATTTGCAAAAATAAAAAAGGTCCCTTCTAGGACCAATTTTTATTAACGACGTAAGCCTAATTTTTCAACTAAAGCACGGTAACGAGTGATATCCTTTTCACGAAGATAGTTTAATAAACTACGACGTTGACCAACCTTCATTAATAATCCTCTTTTTGAGTGGAAATCATGAGTATGTACACTTAAGTGTGCATTTAATTGGTTGATTTCAGCAGTAAGGATAGCGATTTGTACCTCTGGAGAACCAGTATCTCCTTCTTTAGTTGCATATTTTGCAACAATTTCAGCTTTTTGTTCTTTTGTTAACATGTGTTTTTTCTCCTTTTGTTATTTTGCCACTTAAATCAAAGAGAAACGCTGGAGTTTCGTTAGTCTTAGAAATAAGCCATAAACATTTTAGCAAATATTTTTCATTAATGCAAGAGCTTTTAAAAATTTTTCAAGAAAGGCAAATCATATTTCCCATCATAGTAGGCAATTTCTCTTTTGCTTGCGTATTTTTTGGCTATTTTAATTCGTTTTTGATAATAATCAGCCTTATTTGGATCACATTTTAAAGCTAAGGCATAGAGCATTTTTTCACGGCCAAGGTCATATCTTACCCGATGGATACTATTTTCCAAAAAATAGTATCCATTCTCAAAACCGCCATCTTGATAGGCTAGATAGGCAAATAAAAGCATCGTATTAGGATCATAGGTATTTTTTTCAATAGCCGATATTACTATTTCTTTAGCTTTTTCTATATCAATAGCCACACCAATTCCTTTGATATAGCAATAGGCTAAATAAGCATATCCACAAGGACAATCATCTTTTTTTTCCTCAAACAAAGCAACGGCATTATGAAATTCATTGAAGGCTAAGGGATTATTTTCTTCTAAATAAATGCGTCCTAAAATTGTTTTATAGCAAGCACAATTATCGTTACTTTCAATGGCTTTAAGGATAATGTCCTTGGCTTTTTTCAAATCGATTGGAAGGCCAAATAAGCCATATAAATAGGCATTAGCGCGCATTTCATATTCATAATCTAGTGGATCTTGCGTTAGAATATGATTTTTCAAAAAATATTTTTGGTAGGGCTTGGGATTTTTGGCATATTCAATCATTTTAATGTTGTAATATTCGACATTCATAAAGCCTTGAGCATAAGCCTTTGTAATAAGCTTTTGGGCCCCATCAAAATCATTTTTAAAGGCCTTTTCTTCTCCCTCTAAATAATAAATATATGGGCTTATACTGATTCTGAATCTTCTTGACATCGTATTAATCTTCTCAATAGTTTCACTTAAGCCCTTAGGATCATACATCATAATATAGAGTTCGGCAATTTCCATATAAATCGATGGGTCATGCAAATATTCATTGGCTTTTAGATAATAATCGATAGCCTTTCGGTAATCATCGTAATTTCTCTGTTGTTTATAATATTTAGCATAATAAAAAAACCCTCGAGCCTTATTTTTGTCATTGTCAATATAATCATCAAAGATGGCAAAGGCTTTTTCTATTTCCTCTGTTTCAACATAGCTTACGGCAAGATTAAACATTGTTTCCTCAAGCATCATTTCATTTTCGATTAATTCCTTCATTTGAAGTGAATATTTGATATTTCCTAAATGATTTGAATCACGCTGCATTTTGCTTGTGATTAATTCATAGGCTAATAGCTTCAAATCTGAAGAAATAATGTGCGTTAAGCGATCATCAATATCTGCTTCTTTTCCATCCTGGTATAAATCAAAATAAAGAGCATTTAGGTGATAATATTCTTTGTTTTTATAGCGGTGAATTACCTTGATTAATAAATCATCAGCTTCATCTATTTGTTTAGAATCAAGAAGAATTTGAAGCTTTAATAAGACGGCATTACTGAGCATTTCATCCTCAATCTCTAAATCATTTATAACCTTATCAATGTATTTATTAGCTTCAGCTGTATCCTTTTTTACATCATACAAAGCTTTAGCATAAACGGAGTATATAAATGAATTGGCATTGCCTAAATCAATGATTTTTTTGGCATATTCAATTAAAAGCTTGTTATTGTTGGTAATCAAAGCAATTTGAACAATTCGAAAAGCATGAATTGGTTCAACTCTTTTTGGTAAATTGCGGAGGCTTAAAAGATCATTTAAAACCTTATTAGGATCCTCTTCTTGGATATAATCGATTTGTAAACCAATTCGAAATAATAGGAAAATCGAATTTTTAGTTTCTAAATAATAGGAATAAGCTTTATCATAGGCTTCTACAAATTCTGTTTTTCCGACTAATTCCTCTAATTCTTGAATTTTTTCTTCAACGTACTTCATAATATCACCTTTCTATATGATATAAGAAATATTTGGAAAAGTAAAGAGAAATAAATAATTGATATGTGGTCTATATTATATGTGATCTATATTCTGCTTTACCAAAGGCTTCCGCAATGGTTTATTTGCTTACTCTTCTTGCTCCATAAAGGAATAATGCATAATCTGGAGTTTATTCATTTTTCCATATTAATATGTCGTTATATTTTTTTCTTTTTAAAACTAAGTTCATAATTAATCTCCCCTAACTTTATTTTATCACGTTTGCGAAGGTATATTGAAACCTAATTATCACGTTTGCGAAAGTAAATTTATACTCGAATATCACGTTTGCGACAAATAATGCCATAAAAAGAAGAAAATCAAATAGTATTAACCTTAGTATTTTTTTTAAATACAAAGATTTAAGAAATTCTAATTAACTTATCATATTAGATAATCCTGAATTATTTTACTCAAAAAAAGCACGCTTTAGGAATTTTGTGAAAATATTTTAAAATATAGTCGGAATTTTGTGATTATAAGACTTTATTTACTCGGAATTTTGTGATAAGATAATACTGTAAAGGAAGCGATAAGAATGCTACAAAGAAAAATAGATAAGTTTTTATTAAATTGGAAAAAGCAAACCAACAGGTATCCTCTTATAGTTAAAGGGGCAAGGCAAATCGGGAAGACAATGTCGATTTTGAAATTTGCAAAAGAGAATTACAAAAACGTAATAGAGATAAATTTCGTTTTACAAAAGGAATATAAAAACATTTTTGATGATGGCTTTTCCGTTGATAATATTGTAAAGAACATAACATTAAAAGATCCCTCTTTGGTTTTCGAACCTGGTAACACGCTTATCTTCTTCGACGAAATACAAAATTGCATCAATTCCGCCACAAGCCTTAAAGCTTTCAAATTAGATGGAAGATATGATGTTATATGTTCTGGTTCGTTAATGGGCATTAATTATCAAGAGATTGAATCCGTAAGTGTTGGATATAAAGAGGATTATAATATGTATTCAATGGATTTCGAAGAATTCCTATGGGCTAAAGGATATAAAGAAAACCAAATTGAAGAAATGTATCAAAAAATGCTAACAGTGAGGCCGTTAGGCAATGTTGAATACGAAGCTTTTTTGAATTGCTTTCATGAATATTTAGTTTTAGGTGGAATGCCTAATGTCGTTAATACTTTTATTGAAAACAATAATTTCAGCGGTTCTTTAAAGCTCCAAAGACAAATTATTTTAGATTATGAAGAGGATATTACTAAATATGCTAATGGCCTTGATAAGGGCAAAATCTTAAATGTATTTCGAAAGATTCCTGTTTTTTTAGGAAAGGAAAATAAAAAATTTCAGATATCTAAGATTGAGCCTGGTTCGAGAAATAGAGAATATATCGGTGTTGTTGATTGGTTAGTCAGCGCAGGAATAATCAATCAATGCTTCTGCATGGATAGACCAGAATTGCCACTAAAGGGTAATTATAACCCAAATAGCTATAAGCTTTATTTTATGGATACTGGATTATTAGTAGCTTCATTGGATGATGAAGCGCAAGCTGATTTAAGAAATAATAAGAATTATGGAACCTACAAAGGGGCAATATATGAAAATATCGTTTCTGATATGTTGGTTAAATCGGGATATTCATTGTTTTATTTCAAAAATGAAAAATCGACAATCGAAATGGATTTTTTTGTAAGAGATGCTAACTCGTTAATTCCTGTAGAGGTAAAAGCTAAAGACGGTTCAACAGTTTCGCTTAATAAGCTAATTGAAAGCGATAAATATCCAGATATAAAATACGGAATTAAATTTGCCGAAAAAAATATTGGTTTCAATGGTAAATTTTATACATTTCCATATTTTATGGCCTTTTTACTAAAAAGATTTTTAAGTGAAAAGGTGAATTTGTAAGTATTTATATTCTTCTCCTCATAAAAAATATAGAACGAAGATGTTTATTTGCTCTTCGTTCCTTTTTACTTTACTAACATCATATTATGTGCTAATACCACTTGTTCATCATCAGCACATAATAAATATAAATGGCTCAGTTTTCTATTAAGGATTTTCTTATAAATGGCTCAGTTTCATTTTACTATATACATCCCGCTTGATTGTCTAAAATCTATTGAATGATAGTTTAATTTTCAATCAATTCATATCTCACTCTATAATTTGAATATTGATTCCAATCGATTATTTTATCTTTCATTAATCTTCCTAAACAAATAAATACTTGAACTTCATTATCCTTCGCTAGTTTTTTAATGGCATCAATAGAATAATTATGTTTCTTAATAAAGCTTTCATAGCTTACTTTTGAAATTAGGATTTCTGATGCAACATCATTTGCTTTATTTTCGATAGATACTGGCATTTCATCGTAGTCAATAAAGCTATTTTTAGCATCACCATTTAGTATGTGTGCAATCTCATGGAAAAGTGTGAACCAAAATATATCCGCAAAACTTCCTCTTATCGTAATAAATAAAGATATTCCATTAGATTCATTATGTTTAATAAATCCTTGTACTGGAGCTCCTTTATAACTTTTCACAAGATGAAATCTAATACCACACTTTTCTAATATCATTTTTATTTCACCAATAATATTTTGAGGTTTATGGAACATAATCGATTTTATTAATGGTATAGATTCTTTTAATTTTTCAATATCAAGTTCTTTGTCAATTTTAGTTTTATCAATTAGTTCACAGTATTTTTCCCATGCAAACATTACATAATGATCAACAATAACCTTATCATTTTTTAATCTATAAGCGCCAATATGATTTAGTTTTGGTATATCTAATAAATTGCTTATATTAAATACACGTCTTAATTCCATTACTTCATCGACATTTGTTAGATTTGGTGAAATAAATTTTTCTTCTTTGTAATCAACCAAAATTTCTTTGAGATTTCTTAATACTGAGATTTCTTCATCAGTAATATTATGTAATTCTTCATATTTTATAATATCCTTATCATAATTTGACTGTAAATTCATCCAAAATATAGCATCAATGCCTAATGCGTATTCTAATTTTTTTGCAAAATTAGCTGAAATATCTTTTTTCCCATTTAATACAGTACTAATATGCTTTTCACTAACTCCACATCTTATAGCTAATTCCTTTTGACTCATCTTTCTTTCCTCTAAAAACTCCATTAAAGTTTCTCCTGGATGAATTATGAAATCACGGGATAAGCCAGTTGTCTTTTCCATTGCCATGATAATCCACCACTCCTTCTATAAAATATTCCGTACAATTTAACAATGATTCAGGACTGTAATCTGAAACATTAGGACTAACGATTAATCTATAATTCCTATCCAATTTTATTGAATACTTGTGTTGATAATTGCCAATTAATGATTCAAAATTTCCAATTGGATTATTTAAACACCATTGAAAATTTGGAGCCGATCTAAAATAATCAATTCTTTTCTTCAACATTCTAACAGTATCTTTACTCATATACTTCATCAAAAGTTTTCTTTCTTTTGAAACATCAATTAAATCTTCAAGCAATTCTTCAACAAAACGATTTAAATATAATTGCTTCATTAATTTCTTTCACTTCCACTTACCATTTAGGTAATTTTATTATACAAATTAAGTTAATAAATGTCAACACTAAAATTACCTAAATGGTAAGATTTTAATGTTCATTTATAATTTTATAATAGACTTTGAATTTGCTATTTATATTAATATCAGATTTTAATAAAATGAATTTACAACCTTTATTATGGTTTACTTTAAGGACTATTGGAAAATATAAATGAAAATTATACGCTAGGAAGTGCATATCGTTTACTTGTAAAACTTTCGTGCAATTATGAAGATAGTACAGTTTCTCCTTTTGATATACTTTTTTTGGGGGAAAATTCTATATTGACATTAACAAAAGCACTAAAATATCTATGTTAATTTAAAATTTTTTTTGGCATAAAAAAAGCCTTGATTCTATTATGTAATCAAGACAAAAAATTTCTAAATGGCGGTCGCTACCGGACTCGAACCGATGTCAAAAACTTAGGAGGTTTCCGTGTTATCCAGTTACACCAAGCAACCAACACATATACTATACCACAAATCAAACGAAAAAAAAAGATTGCAAATGCAACCTTTTATAATTTTACGAATTTTTCTACATCCAAGATAAAGATTGTCGCTCCTCCGACCGTAACCTCGACTGGTGCCGATGTAAACATACCAAATTCGCTGACAATGGAATTCGGCACAAGCTTAGTTCTTGTTTTGCTGTAGGTTCCGATAATTTCAATTACACGATCAACCTTATCATCATTAACACCAATTAACAAGGTTGTATTTCCTGTCATCAAAAAACCACCGGTTGTCGAGAGCTTCGTCACAAAGAAATTATCCTTAACTAAAGCCTTTAATACCTTATTTGCGTCATCATTTGAGACAATTGTTAATATTAGTTTCATAACAACACCACCCTTATACCTATATAATAACACAAACAAACCACAAAAGCAAACGTTTTCATAGATATAAAAGTGTATTTTTTTAAAAAAACTAGATAATTATTGACATTTATTCTTCTTTATCGTGTAATAGGAAGGATATATGCTTATAAATAAGCATTACCACTAACGTTACAATCGTTCCTTTGATAAGATTAAAAGGCACAACCCCAAATAGAATAAAGGTAAACATATTGGAAATCAAAGGATTAACCTTGCTTCCCATGTCAATGAAGACGCTAACTGGTGTATTCATAAAATAGCTATAGGCCGGTAGTAATAAAACCGCATTTAATAATCCACCGATAATGGCCATTGTGAAAATACCACAAATACTTCCTAAAATCGCACCCTTTTTCGTTTTCATATAGCGATAAAGGATTCCGGCTGGAAGGACAAAGGAAATACCAATAATAAAATTGGCAAGCTCCCCAACAAATTGGGTACTAGTCCACGTAAAGCAAAGATTTCCAACAATTTTCACAAACTCAATGATTACTCCGGCTAATGGTCCCATCGCAAAAGCCCCAACCAATACCGGAATCTCACTTAAATCAATTTTGTAAAATGATGGCACAAATGGTAGCGGAATTTCAAAAAACATCAAAACAATTGCCATCGCCGCTAAAATGGCAATTCGAGTCATATAACGGACTCCTCTTTTTTTAAACATCTTTTCTTCCTCCTAAATTAGTTAATCTATTTAGAGGTTGTAAAGATAAAAAAAAGTCCTCACTAAAAAATGAGGGCGTCAATTCTTCTTTACATTTTCTCTCATCCAGACTTTACTGTCGGTTTAGGAATCGCACCTAATCGGCCTAAAAAAGGTTCGCGGACTATACCGCCGGTCGGGAATTTCACCACGCCCTGAAAATATAATTAACTTTTACATATGTAAATATAGCACTATCAAAACCAAAAATCAACTCTTTTGTTTAATTTTTGAGTTTCCCCATTTTTAATTTCGAGTAAAAATCAGTCATTCTATTAAGGT
>CAZWLD010000030.1:0-27414 GCA_964634685.1 uncultured Anaeroplasmatales bacterium | reverse complement strand
ACATAAAAAATGTTATTAATTTTAAAAAATATATAAATTTTCAAAGGAGGATGAATAATGGATTTGTGTAATGATCGCCCGTTTTCTGAGCTACCATCACGTCATAATGTCATTGAATTTTTAAAGGAGCTAAGGAAGGATTTGTATCCCGGCTACTTTGAAAAAATAGATGGTGATATCAAAACCTATTTAGCATATCTACATAATCGATTGTATCAAATGTTTTTAGATACGATATATGACTGCAAGGAAGCTGCGGATATCTTTTTTGAAAAGCTTGAGGAAGTAAAAAGGGTTTTAAAAACCGATATTGAAATGACCTTTTTATCGGATCCAGCTTGCGAAAGTGAAGATGAAATTATCTTAACATATCCGGGTTTATTTGCCATTTCAACTTACCGTGTTAGTCATATTTTGTATGAATTAAAAATACCGATTATCCCTCGAATTATGACCGAATATGCTCATTCAAAAACTGGAATTGATATTCATCCTGGTGCGACAATCGGCGAATACTTTTTCATCGATCACGGCACCGGAATTGTCATTGGCGAGACTGCGGTTATCGGACACCATGTTAAGATATATCATGGAGTAACCTTGGGGGCTTTGTCATTAAAAAAGGGTCAAAGCCTAAGAGGCTTAAAAAGACATCCAACAATTGGCAACTATGTTACAATCTATTCTGGAGCTTCGGTTTTAGGTGGCGAGACGGTTGTTGGTGATAATTCAACCTTAGGATGTAATGTCTTTTTAGTGAAATCAGTTAAAGAAAATTCAAAAGTTATGATTAAGGTTGAAATAACCGAAAATGAATAGATTATTGAAGCTAGGAAAATGTTTTCTAGCTTTTTTTGTATGTTTTATTTATATAATATATAAATATTTAATTGACAAAGATAGTATTTTCTTATAAAATCAAGTCATAAGTTAGTGAAAAAAAGGAGTTTTGTTATGGAGAGTTTAAATGAGATATTTAGTAAAATTTCAGATTTTTTTAAGGTATATGGCTTTAATATTTTAGCTGCGATATTGATATTTATTATTGGTTATTTTTTAATCAAGCTATTATGCAAGGGCTTAATGAAAATAATCTATGCGACCAAGCTTGACAATGCCGTTGGAGGATTTATTGTAGCGGTATTACGAGTTGTGTTATGGATTATCTTAGCATTTTTGATTGTTTCGATTTTAGGATTGTCCGGAAATAGCTTCCTTGTGGCCTTTTCATCGGTAGCCTTGGCTGTTGGTATGGCCTTAAAGGATTCGATTGCCAATATTGCCAATGGTATTATCATTATCATGACGAAACCATTCAAAAAGGGCGATCATATCTCAGTTGGTGGAGTTGAGGGTATTGTAAAAACAATCAAGGTATTAACAACAGAGATCTATACCTTTGATAATAAAAAGGTAATTATACCTAATGCTACAATTGTTAATAATTCCTTGACCAATTACACAGCTAATCCAACAAGAAGAATCGATTTGATTATTGGTGTATCCTATGAATCAGATGTAGCTCTTGTCAAAAAGGTTTTATATGGAATACTATCTAAAAATGAAATGGTTTTAGATGTGCCGAAGCCAATTGTTTTGTTAAAGGAATTTAATGCTAGCTCGATTGATTTCCTAATCAAATATTGGACAAAAACTGAAAACTATTATACAATTTTAGGCGTTATTAATGAACAAATTTTAGCTGAATTTAGAGAAAATAACATTGAAATTCCTTACACTAAGGTTGATGTTCAAATCAAAGAAATAGCAGGTGATAAAAAATGAAACTAAAGGCTTTCTTTTTATCATTATTTATAGCTCTAGCAGTCTTCTTTACAACGGGTAATGTCTTAGCTAGGGAAAGTAATATTCCTCAATATGGGGTAAATCAACCTAATCCAGGTAGTTCAACAAATGCTAATTCTCCAATTTTAAAATTTGATATTTTTTCGGAGAATGATTCTGATAATACTAATTACGCTAATACGAGAGTAATAAATGTTATGAATAACACGGTTGTGAATTATTCCCTTGATTTCTTTTATTACAATTGGTATGGTTCATATCCATCATATGAATTATCATTGTCGGTTAAGGATTCGACGATTGCGGATATCGCCAACTATTCACGAGAGGGAGCTGCTAGTGAGGATATAGTCACCTCAACTGCTGGTAATGTCAAAACAATTAAGGATAATGGATTAAAAGAAATAAAACGAATGACATTTAATGGTGTAAATTATTTTATTAATCCAGATTATCCGACATTGTCATTTGCCATTAGCGGAATGACAGTAGGAATTGTTACTCTTGAGATTGAAGTTTCGGCAACCTTATATAATGATGAGGTAAGAACAGATACTCTTTCAATAATAATAAATGTTTATGAGGATGAGAATAATATTATTCCAGATATTCCTAGTACAATGGAGTTTTCGATTCCAAGTGTTCATAGTGGAACCTATTCAGTAACATATGACAATACCGAAAAAATTGGTGTCTTTAAGGATGAGATAACAACCCTAGGAATTAACATTGATTCCAAAATTGCGGCCTATAATGATATCAATAAGGTTAATCCAATTTATTATCGGGTAACCGGCGAATCAAACGTTGAGATAACAAGTGTTAGTGAAGGATACACTGTTTATAAATTAAAATTTATAACTAGTAGTAAGGCCACCTCATCAGTTACAATTTTTTATTATTTTTTAGACTCTGAGGGAACTGAAATCGAATTAGCTTCATACACCTATTCATTTATCCTTTATAGCGGTGATGAAATTTTTGTTAGCTATAATAATAAAGATTTCCCTGAGGATAACATTTATACAGAGAATACTCCCATCACTATAAGCACAACTAATAAAGAATTAGAGCCATTCATAGATAAAATTGTTTTACCGATGATTCCTGATACCTTAAATCCTCAATTTCTCCAATATGAGGCGGGATATCCTTATGTTATAAGACATGTAAGCGAAGATACCGAAATTGTTATCGGAGATAGGATGCTCGCGGAGTCTGGCTTATTGTTTAAAACCGCATATGATTATGATTGCGCTGGTAAATTTTTATATTTGAGACTGACAACTGAAAATGTAAAGGAAGTAACCTATCCAACCGAAATTAAAATTGAAAAATCATTTGTTTTTGAAATCGAATCAAATATTTCTCGAAGCTTACTCATTGAAAATATCGAAGAATTTCCCGAGGATACGAATTTTTTAGTTCGAACTAATGGTATTATCTCCGCGAATTTAGATGTAAATAGGTGGCTTAATATTTATTATGAAAATGGCGACCTTCTTGACAGGAAGATTTCCGATACGATTACGATTATTGCATCTTTAGGAAACGGCACAATATTAACAAAGGATATTACGATTATTCTTGTTCCAAAGGATAGCTATTCATATACCTTTGATAAGCTTGAGATTAATATGAAGGTAGGGACCACTGAGACAATCGCTGTTGGATATTACAATCCATCCTTTAGTGTTTCAGATATTAATGTCGTAACTAATATTTTTGTTAAAAACGATTATGTTATCGTCACGACCCTTCCTGATTTAGTTCATTTTGAGATTCAGGCCATTACCGCAGGAGATGAATCAATCTATTTCTCAATCCGTGATAATCGTCTTGTGGAGGTCAAGGTTCATATTGAATATGACTCTAGCGGTGAAGATGAGGAAAGAAATTATACATTTGACCTTTTAAATCTTAGTATGATTGCGGGAACAACGCAAACAATTACTTTAGGTTACTATGAAAATGATGTTTTTGTTGAAGCTGATGTCAATCCAATTGAGGACTATTTCATCATTAAAAATGGAAACGTTGAAGTTAAAAGTAATGGTTCATCATATATTAGATATGATATTACTGCTCTAAAGCGCGGATATGATTCTATATATTTTATATATGATTCAAAGGTAATTGAGGTCAGTATTATTGTAAGCGATGATGTTGTTAATGAGAATATAAATATCGAGTTTTCTGAAGGTAACTTTATTAGCATGTTTAAGGATAATAAAGCTGAAATCACCATTAGTCCGGAATATGGCCATTTATTATTCAATTTCATGATTATTGATGATAGTATTATTTCCTTTGATAGTGTTTATAGTAATCGCATTATTATAAATGCTATTGCTTCAGGTGAAACCCAAGTGTTTGCGTATGCCTTTTCTGAGAAAACGACCTATAATGCCGTTATTACAATCAAGGTTTTTGAGAGCCTTCCAAATGTAAATATCATTATTGAAAAGGAACAAAATGATTTAACAAGCTTTACTATTTACGATAAGCTAAAAATTAGCTTTGATGCCAATAATTTTGATTTTTCAAGAAACACAAAATACAATTGGTATATCAATAATGAATTAGCCTATACGGATAAGCTTGAATTTGAACAAACCTTTGATGCTGGAACCTATTCAATTAAACTAGCTATTATCGATATTGACAATAATATTTCTCTCGATACGACTCAAGAATTGATTGTCTCAGCGGTTATGAATGAAGAAAGAACGATTGGTCTTAATTGCGATGATATTATCTATGTTGATTTAAATGGTGGAGATTTTGAAATTCAAGCCTTGCTAGATGGTGTAATTAGTCCTACCTATAAATATATTTGGAGTGTAGGCAATCAAACAATTTGTGCAATTAAGATTAATGGTAATGAAAGAGTTATTTTATCGCCAAATTATGTTGGAGAAACAACTCTTACCGTTATGACAAATATTTCGAAATATGAAGAAATATACATTAAGGCTGAAATTAAAATTGTTGTCATTGAGCCAAAATACACGATTGAGGGACAATCATTTATCAAGCCTAATAGCAATCAAGCATTTAAAATATTAGGTGATGGAAAGGTAATTTATAATGCTAAGCCAAGGGTATCAATGCTTGTGGATGGTGAGGAATTTACCGATTACGAGATTGTTGGTAATGAAATAATTATTAAAGAAATTCCAAAGGGTAAATTTAGTATTAATTTGGATGTGGCCGAAAAGGCGGCTTCCCTTTCCTTTGATTCAACAAATTTTAATATTCGCGAAATAGCTCAGGTTATTTTACCATATTTGCTTGCGGTTGCTTTCGTAGCTGTGATTGTGGCCTTTGCTTTGACTAAACGTAAAACAAAGCTTGAAAGAGCAGATAGAAAGCTTCAAAAGCTTCAAAAATTAGTGGAATTTGTTCTTGAAAAAGAAACAATTGAGAAAAAGGATATTGTTAAGTTAAGTAGAAATGCTAAGCGAATTAAGAAATTCTTTACTTATTGTATCGATGAAGGAATTGATGAAATCAACACCTTAATCCCTAACATTGACAAATTGATTAAAATATTGGTTGCGACGGTTAATTCAAATTTAAGTTCCAATAAATATCGACAAATCGTGAACAATACTAATGATCGTAATATTAAGATTTTGGTAAATGATTTTACAATCATTAAGGATGAACGCGAAGCTTTCGAAAAGAAAAAACAAGAAAAAGAAGTCGAAGTCGTTGTTGTCGAAAAGGGAAAGAAAGTAAAGCTTTCCCAAGAGGAATATGAAAATTATCTTTTACAATCAAAATATGTTGAAGATGAAGATGGCGATGATTAATTAAACTTTATAAAGTCTCTTATTTGTACTATAATATAGATAAGAGACTTTTTTATTAGAAAGGATGATTTTTTTGAAAAAAATTATTTTATCCTTGCTTTTGGTTTTAGTATTAGCTTCTTGTGGAAGATTTACTGTAATTAGCGAATTAAAACAAGATTATCATTATATTTCTGGTTCGGACAACCATCAAATTGATCTTTATTTTAATCAAAATAATACCTATAGCTTATCTGTTGATGGAAAATACGAATATCTCGAAAAAAAATATTCTGTTAAGTCTAGTCGAAAAGAAGTTTATGATACTTCCTTTGGAATCGATAAAAAAAGAACTATTTATATCATTGAGTTAAAGGATGCTTGTTATACGGATTCAATAGGTAATCAAGAATGCTTTTTTGTTGTGGCGATAAAATATCAAAATACAACTGCTGTCTATTTGAAAATGAGGCAGCCTCTAGAAGGTGAAGAGGAAATAGGAGCCATTAAACTAAAGGTTTCAAAGAAATGATTTCTTTTTGTTGTATAATTGAAAGTGGGTGTTGGATATGAAGATAATTATTGTTGGAAGTGGTAGAGTTGGTGAAATTCTTACCAAATATATAATTGAAGAGGGACACGATGTTGTGGTTATTGATAGTAGCCCTGAGGCCATTGAATCTGTTACTAATAAATATGATTGTAATGGAATTGTTGGAAATGGCGCCACAAGCCAAATATTAAAAAAGGCGGGTGTTAAAAGCTGTAAGCTCTTAATTGCGGTAACACAGGTTGATGAGGTCAATTTGATGTGTTCAATTGTTGCGAAGCGCCTAGGCGCCAAGCATACGATTGCTCGTGTTCGTAAAAAAGAATATTTGGCGGAAAGTGATTATTTAAGAAATGAATTAGGCGTTGATTTGATTGTCAATCCTGAGCTTGATACAGCTCACAAGATTACAAGGTTGATTCGCTTTCCTGAGGCTAGTAAAATTGAAGGCTTTGCGAATGGAAAAATCAATTTAGTCGAAATACCAATTATCAATAACAATCCACTAATTGGTAAAGCCTTAAAGGACATTAATCAGGTAACTAATGCTAAGCTTGTTTTTTGTGCTGTCAGAAGAAAAGAGGAAACGATTATTCCCAAAGGCGATTTTGTTTTTGCATTAAATGATATCGTGAGCCTTGTGGCGATGCACAATGAATTATCAAAATTCTTTTTAGATATTGGTGTTGATAAAAAAGCCATCAAAAGCACGATGATTATTGGTGGCGGTATGATTGGTTTTTATTTAGCTTATTTATTAAATGAGATGAATTTAAATGTTAAAATCATTGAGAATAATCGTAAGCGTTGTTTAGATCTTGATGAGGCTTTGCCCAAGACAACTATTGTTTATGGTGATGGAACTGACTCAAAATTATTAGTTGATGAAGGAATTAATAAGACCGATTGTATGGTTGCCTTAGCGGGAAATGATGAAACCAATCTTGTTTGCTCAATGTTTGCGAAAAGCAGCGGCGTTTCCAAAATTGTGACCGAGATTACGAATATTGCTTTTGCGGAAATGCTTCATGAGGTTAATATAAAAGACACTATTTCTCCGCATTATGTTACGATTGATGAGGTTATTCGTTATGTTCGCGGAATCAAATATAGTACGTCCGATATTAAAGCTTTGTATCGCATTGCCAATGCATCGGTTGAGGCGATTGAATTTGATTGCAAGGACGGATTTAAGGGTGTTAATATACCTTTAAAAGATTTGAAATTAAAGAAGGATATTCTAATTGCGTGCATTATTCGCGATCAAGAAATAATTGTTCCTAATGGCTCGACCGAGATTTTGGTTGGTGATAGTGTTATTATTGTAAGTAAGGCTCATATTAATCGATTAAATGAGATCTTATAGGCGGTGATAGAATGGACCATATATTAATTTATCTTGTTGTTATTTTATCATTGGTAATTATTTTTGGGATTGTTAATGAGAAATTTATCAAAATACCTAAGGATATTGCTTTAGTTTTATTTGCCTTTATTTTAAGTGCCTTAATAAAGCTTGTCTCAATGACGGGACTTTTCTCAACTGATAAAGGATTTATTGGGGAAATTACGAGTTTACCCTTTGAGAAATTTTTGCTTGATGGTGTTTTATGCTTTATGCTTTTTGCCGGGGCGTCGAAGGTTAATGTCGCCCGGTTTAAAAAGAACCTTGGCTCGATTTCACTTTTAGCCTTTCTAACGACGGTTTTATCATCACTTTTATACGGTGGTTTATTTTATTTATTGAATTTAGCTTTGAATCTAGGCTTTGATATTTGGCTTTGTATTATGCTTGGATGTATTGTTTCACCAACTGATCCGATTGCGGCGACCTCGATTTTAAATAAATGTGGCTTATCAAAAAATGTTACCTCGGTTATTGAAGGGGAATCATTATTTAATGATGGAATTGGTGTTGCAGTCTTTATTTGCTTTCGAAATATTGTCACAAATACAAGTGATCTTTCTTTGCCAGTTTTGTTGGTAAAAGAGCTATTTGGAGCCCTTTTCATTGGATTTGTTGTGTCGTTTTTGTTGTTTAAATTATTAAAAATGACCAAAGATCCGATGAAGCATATTTTTATTAGTCTTTTAACGGTTGCGTTATCCTATGTGATTTGCGAATATTTGGGCTTTAGTGGCGTTATTGCGAGTGTTGTTTGTGGAATGTATTTTTCTTATGCGATGAGTCAAATTGGTGGTTGGCGCGATGTTGTTGATGAAAAGGATCTTTATAATGATTTCTGGGATGTTTTAGACAATATTTTAAACAGCATTTTGTTTGTTTTAATTGGCTTATCTATTCTATATATGCCAAGTGTTGATTCTATAATTTGGTTATGTCTTGCGGCCGTCATTTTAAATCTTTTATGTCGATTTATTGGTGTTTTCATTTCGAGTTTAATTATTAAGAAGGTTCCGAATCATTATTCAAAATTAGAGTTTACCTCCCTCTTAACCTGGACAGGACTTAAAGGAGGATTATCCTTAGCTTTAGCTTTGACAACGCGAGAATATCTATCTATAGATTCTTATAATGTTGTTTTAATTGTAACCTTTGTGACTATTTTCTTTACGATTATTTGTCAAGGTTTAACAACCGCAAAAGTTTATCGCTTGATTGAAAAAAGTAAAGAAAAGCGCGAATTAACGAAAATAGAGGAATGCCAATGAGGTATGTATTTTTGGTATTATCCATTTTCACAACGGCCTTTGTTTGGAGTAATTCATTAAGGAATCGGGAACAATCAAGTAATCAAAGCGATAAAATAACAAATGGAATTGTTGATATTTAGTAGAGAGGAAGAAAAAGATATGCGTATCGGAATCTTAGGAGCCGGGAAAATGGGAATGGCCATTGTATATGGTCTATTAGATAAAAAGCTTTTTACAAAGGATGATATTTTTTTAGCGGCCCGAAGCAATAGAGATGAATTGGTTAATCAAGGATTTAAGGTACTCGATATTAAGACGATGTATCAAAATGTTGATATTTTAGTTCTTGCGATTAAGCCTCAATGCTTTTTGGAGGTTTTATCGGAGCTAAAGGATATTGAGGGAGCTAAAAGAATTATTAGTATCGCTGCGGGAATAAAAATAGATTTTATTGAGAAATATTTAAAAAATAAAGAATATGTTCGGGTTATGCCTAATACTCCTTCAATGATTGGATTAGGAGCTAATGCTATTTGCTTTAAAAATGTTTCTTCCAAACAAATATATTTCGATATTTTTAATTCAATTGGTTTAACAAAAGAAATTCAAGAATCCCAAATGGATGATATTATTCCAGCTAATGGTTCAATGCCGGCTTATCTATATTGCTTTGCGGATGCTTTTATCAAGAGCAGTGTTTCTCGTGGAATCGATTATGAAACGGCCAAGGAATTAGTTTGCCAAGCGATTATTGGCTCAGCGCAAATGATTTTACAAGCCAACAAGCCAATCTCTGAACTTATTAATGATGTTTGCTCGAAGGGTGGAACGACTATTGAGGGCTTAAAGGTTTTGCAAGAAAAAGATTTTGATTTAATCATTGATGAATGTTGTAAGGCTTGTGTTAATCGTTCGATTGAATTATCAAAAAAATAAATGCCCATACCAAAATATAATCCCTGTCATAATCTATAATGTATCAGAAATGATATAGATTAAGGAAAGGGGTTTTTATTTATGCCAGATATGGATAATCGTCGAAGAGATTGTCATTGCCGGGAAAATGAACGAAGAGAGGATCGAAAATGCTGCCTTGATGAAATTTATGTAAATGGAGTTTTATATAAAATCGATTTACAACGCGAAGGCAATTGTGTTCGTCTATTTGTTGTACCATGTACACTTCCAAGTGCTGTTTTTGAAGTTGCTCGTATTTGTGAATTAAAAAATAAATGTACAGAATTTGAATTCTTTGAGGCAACTGTTTTCACTGATCCAACAGAAACAATCATTGATTGCGATTTTTGTCAAAT
The DNA here is from genome assembly GCA_964634685.1 of uncultured Anaeroplasmatales bacterium. GTDB lineage: Bacteria > Bacillota_I > Bacilli_A > Acholeplasmatales > JAEDCM01 > CAZWLD01. Next base: position 17,293 of record CAZWLD010000030.1, on the reverse strand, counting down.
AGTTCGTCGTGCTATTGAATTATATATTGATGATATTGATTTAGATCAAAATTGTGGTTGTCGTCGCTTCTTTAATGGCCTATTCTAATTAACAAATGGGCTAGGAAGTAATTTCTTAGCCCACCTCAAATTAAACCTTAATCGGAAAAGGAAGCCGAATTGGCTTCTTTTTTTTAAAAAAACAATTAAACAGTTGACAAATTGTTTAACTGTTGTATAATAAGATTAAGAGGTGATAATCGTGAGCGTTGATGAAATCAAAAAACAAATGCCAGAGTCTGATACAATTTCCGATTTAGCGGATTTGTTTAAGGTGTTAGGTGATCAAACAAGGCAAAAGATTTTATTTGCGATTGAGAAGAAGCCTTTATGCGTCAATGATATTTGTGAGTGTGTGGATATGACAAAATATGCCGTAAGCCATCATTTGCGATTATTAAAGGATGCGAAGCTCGTAAAAGGAGTAAGAGAAGGAAAGGAAATCATTTATTCCTTAGATGATGAGCATGTGTCACAAATCGTTGATTGTGCTTTATTACACGTTATGGAGAAGTAACGTGTTATATTTAAAAGAACGATTAAAGGATTGTTTAACTATTTAATCAAGAGGAGGAAAATTATTATGAAAAAAGTATTTAAAATTGAGGTTGATTGTGCATTGTGTGCTAATAAATGTGAAGAGGCAATTAAGAAGGTTCCTAATGTATTAGATTGTAAAATCAATTTCATGACGCAAAAAATGACAATTGAGATTGTTGATGAGGAATTTGATTCAACACTAAATAAGGCGATTAAGGTTGCCAAAAAAATCGAACCAGATTTTGAAGTATGTAGGTGATATTTATGACAAAAAAGCAGAAGAAGAATTTAATCCGAATTATTATTGCACTTGTTTATTTTTTAGTAGTATTAGTAATTGATAAGACGATTATTTTGGCTTCGGTTATTGATCATAATTTAGGATGGCTTTTGCCCTTTGGACTTTATTTCTTGGTATATTTATTTATTGGTTATGATGTTTTAAAAAAAGCTTTCTTAAATATTATTCATGGTCATTTATTAGATGAGAATTTCTTGATGGCTATGGCGACCGTTGGTGCCTTTGGCTTAGGAATTTATCGAGCCTTGACAAATCAAGCAATTGAGGGCTTTGATGAGGCTTGTGCGGTTTTGTTGTTCTATCAGGTCGGAGAATGGTTCCAAAGCTATGCCGTTTCGAAATCAAGAAAAAGCATTTCGGAATTGATGGATATTAGACCGGACTTTGCGAATTTAATTAAGGATGATGGCAGTATTGAAATTGTCGATCCTTCTTGTGTATCCGTATCTGATTTAATTTTAATTAAGCCCGGAGAAAGAATTCCTTTAGATGGAATTGTCGTTAAGGGAACTTCTACTATCGATACGAAATCATTGACTGGTGAATCATTACCAAGAGAAGTCGATGTTGAATCGAATGTAATTAGTGGAACTATCAATCTAACAGGAGCTATTGAGGTTAAGGTTTTAAAGGAATTTCATGATTCAACAGTATCGAAAATACTCGATTTAGTGGAAAATGCTTCTAGTCAAAAATCGAAATCCGAAAATTTTATTACGAGGTTTTCAAAATATTATACTCCGATTGTCGTAGGGTTAGCTCTAGCTCTAGCAATAATCCCGGTTTTATTTGGTGGAAATTTCAGTATTTGGCTTTATCGAGCACTTAGCTTTTTAGTTGTTTCCTGTCCGTGTGCGTTAGTTATTTCCATTCCATTATCCTTTTTTGCGGGAATTGGTGGAGCTTCTCGCAACGGTATTTTGGTTAAGGGTTCATCCTATTTAGAAAAATTTAATCAAGCTAATGTCTTTATTTTTGACAAAACGGGAACGATAACAAAGGGTGATTTTGTTGTATGTGAGGTTAACCCTCAAGAGAAAAGAGAAGAAATATTGCGTTTAGCTGCGATTGCTGAGGAAAACTCTAATCACCCGATTGCAATGTCAATAAAAAAAGCCTATGGAAAGGAAGCTTTTGGTGATTATATATTAACGGATATAGCAGGAAAGGGAATAAAGGCCCAAGGTGAATGCACTATTCTTTGTGGAAATGAAAAGCTCATGAAGGATTATGGTATTTCTTGCGAATCGAAAAGTGTCGGTACAGTTATCCATGTTGCGAAGGATAATGAATATGTCGGCAACATTGTCATTGCCGATGAAATCAAAGAGGAAAGTAAAGAAACAATTACCTATTTAAATCAAAATGGCAATAAAACCGTTATGCTTACTGGCGATAATGAAGCCATAGCTAAAGATGTTGCTTGTAAAGTTGGTTTAAGTGAATATAAGGCTTCCTTGCTTCCACAGGATAAGGTTTATGCTCTTGATGAATATTTGGGTAATGATAATGTTGTTTGCTTTGTTGGCGATGGAATCAATGATGCGCCTGCCTTGATTAAGTCTGATATTGGTGTATCAATGGGAGCCCTAGGCTCGGATGCGGCCATTGAGGCTTCGGATATTGTTCTAATGTATGATGATTTAGGATCATTAATTAATGCCAAAGTGATTGCGAAAAAAACAATGCGAATTGTTTATGAAAATATTATCTTTGCGTTAATGATTAAGATTTTAATTTTAGTTTTATCGGCCTTTGGAATTACCAATATGTGGTTTGCGGTATTTGGTGATGTTGGAGTTGCGGTTATTTGTATTATCAATGCGATGAGAGCTAATGTGAAAATTAAAAAAAGGCTTGATTAAGCGCTTTTTAAGGAAGAGAAATGATAATTTGTTTTTCTTCCTTTTTTTGTTAAAAAATGATATAATCTTAAGAAAGGTGGCGTTTTATGAAAAAGATTGTTTTTCCTGATTATACAAATTCAAGCATCAATATGATTGCCTCAATCAAAAAGAGCTTTGGCTATAAAACGAAATATAATTCCTTAGAGGCATTAGATAGGCTATTGCCGAAGAAGCATGTGGGAATATTGCTTCTAGACGGAATGGGAATGAATATATTAAAAAGATTACCAGAGGATTCATTTTTGCGTAAGCATTTGCTTTGTGAGATTATATCAACCTATCCTTCAACAACGGTTGCGGCAACGACATCAATATTAACTGGCAAGACACCTAGTGAGACGGGATGGATAGGCTGGCATCAGTATTTTGATTCTGTTTCTGACGATGTTGTTTTATTTTATGGTCGTGGCTTTTATAATGATAAGCCTTATCCTCATATTACGGAATCAATTCCCTACGACTATTTTTTTAAAGATATGAAGGAACAGGGATTTATTCACGGCCCATCTTATTTTCTTGATGGTAGTAATACTTTAGTCGAGATGCTAGACAAGCTTAAAGGCGATTTTAGTGAGGATTTTAAAACTGTTTCCTATTGTTATTGGGACCAGCCGGATGGTTTATTACATAAAATGGGAACTAATTCGGATGAGGTAATGGCGATGATTTCGGATTTTGATATGGTAATTGCGGATTTTTGTGAATCCTTGAATGAGGATTCCTGCTTAATTATTACAGCGGACCATGGCCACAAGGATTGTCTTGAAATTGATTTAAACGATTATCCATCTTTAACAAAATATTTTACTAAAAAACCATCGATTGAATCACGATGTTGTGCTTTTTATGTTAATGATGATGGCTTCAAGGATGAATTTAATCGCTTGTTTGGTAATGATTTTTTATTGTTAAGTAAAGAAGAATTTATTAATAAAGGCTTGATAGGAACTGGAGATAAGGGAAATTGTTTCCTTGGCGACTATATGGCTTTAGCGGTTGGTGATTATTGCTTGGAGGCCTTAGCTGAAGGGAAGCATTTTAAAAGTAATCACGCCGGTCTAACGGAAGATGAAATGATTATTCCGCTTATCTTCTGTTCAAAATAAGGGAGAGAATTTAAATGGAAAATAAATGGAATTATGGTATCGACCTTTTACGAGTAGTCGCTATGTTTATGATATGTGTGCTTCATACTCTTTTGCAAGGAGGAGTTATGACCCATTGCGATTTTGGTGGAGCTGTCAATTGGGGTCAATACTATATGTGTTATGCTTTAGAGATTTTGACATTTGTTTGTGTCGATATTTATGCTCTAATTAGTGGTTATGTTGGTTATCGTTCAAAATTTAAAATATCAAAAATAATTAATTATTTGATAGTGGTTTTATTTTATACCTTATCGATAACACTAATCTTTCAAATCGCATACCCAAGCGAAATTACGAAAAATCAATGGCTTAATGCTATTCAACCGATAATGCGCAAGCAATATTGGTATATGACCGCTTATTTTGCTTTATTGATGATTTCACCGATTTTAAATGCGGGTATAGAAAATATGAATAAACGGGTTGGCTATGTAACCTTAATATTGATGTATGCTGTTTTTGCCTTAATTCCATCCTTATTAAGAATTGATCCCTTTGCTTTGGGGGCAGGCTATTCCTTTGTTTGGTTGACTCTTTTATATATAGCGGGAGGGATTTTCAAAAAATTTGAAATGTTTAAAAATATTCCCTTTTATTTTGGCTTGATCGTTTATTTTTCGACTTGTCTTATTGAATATATTTTAGTGGTCAATCATATCAAGGGATATTTATCATATACATCCTTTTTGACAGTTTTAGGAGCTGTTGGATTATTACAAACATTCTCTAAGATAAATATAAAAAGAGCAAAGGCTCAAACGGTTGTACGAATTATGGGTGAGGCTAGCTTGGCGGTTTATTTGATTCATGTTCATCCCCTTATTTGGAATAAGTTTATGAAAAATTATGGATTTAAATCAAAGTTTACTGAAACCACTCAAATTGCTCCAGTATTTTTTAAAATACTATTAGGAGCCTTGTCAATTTATTTAATTTGCACGGCTATTGAATTGATAAGGATGGGTTTATTTAAGTTGATTAGATACAAAAAGGTTTTGAAGGGATTAGATAAGACCTATGAAAAATGGGTTTTAACTGAGAAAAAGGGCAATAATCTAGATGGGGCTAAATAAAAAACTTTACTATAATTTATTATTGTGTTATAATTCATTTAGGGTATGTTATTCATATCACAAATTTTGGAATCGAGGTTTAATAAGATGACTGGAACTGTAAAATGGTTTGATGCTGCTAAGGGATATGGCTTTATCTCTGGAGAAGATGGAAAGGACATTTTTGTTCATTTTTCAGCAATCGTTGCGGAAGGCTACAAATCTCTTGCTGAGGGAGATAAGGTAGAATTCGAGCTTAAAGAAAATGAACGTGGTAAACAAGCAGATAAAGTTGTAAAGCTTTAATAAATAGTTTACTAGAAGAGGCTTTGCCTCTTTTTTTATTCGCATTGATAGTATATAATATATATGAGGAGTGTTATTTATGGAAAATTGTTATCGAATTTATAATTTATATCCAAAATTAGTTGGTTCAATTGATAAATGGATTAAAGAATTACCAAGAATTAAGAAAATGGAATTTGATTATATTTATGTCAATCCATTTCATTTAACAGGACAATCAAATAGTGATTATTCAGTAAAGGATTATTATCGATATAATCCATTGTATTTACCAAAGCAAGGTTTGTCTGTCGAGGAAGAAAAGGCCTTAGGCGATGAGCTAATTGAGAAATTTTGTAGCGAGGCTAAAAAGAAAAAAATGAATGTTATGATGGATTTAGTAATTAATCATACCGCTACCGATTCACCTTTAGTTTTAGAGCATGATAACTGGTATTGTCATGATACCTCTGGTCGCATTTTAAATCCTTTTTGTATGGATGGCGATACCAAGGTTGTTTGGGAAGATTTAGCTGAGATTGACAATCTTCATTCCCCTGATCGTGATAATCTTTGGCAATACTGGCTTGAGATGATTCTTCATTTCTGTAAGCTTGGTATTAGAGGCTTCCGTTGTGATGCTGTTTTTATGATTCCTAAAGAATTATGGTGCTATTTAATTACAAATGTTAAAAAGGAATACCCTGATGCTTTCTTTTTAGGAGAAACCCTCGGCTGTGGACTTGAAAAAACAATTACAACTTTAAATGCTGGCTTTGATATGGCAATGACAGCCTTAAAATGGTGGGATTTACAATCGCCTTGGTTTATTGAGCAATATAACCAAACAATTGATCATGGAATGACTTTAAGCTTCCCTGAAAATCATGATACTGTTCGTTGTGCTTTTGAAAATAATGGAAATAGTAATTTGGCATTAATGAGATACATTATTGCTTCATATATATCCAAGGCTACAGCTATTACAACTGGCTTTGAATATGGATATCGAAGAAAAATCGATGTCTGCAATACCAATCCATCATGGAATGAGGCACCATATTACGATTTATCACCAGCCATTGCTAATGTTAATAAGGTCAAGGCTAGCTACAAGGTGTTAAATAATGATGGTAAGATTTATCAATTTGTTTATAATGATGCTATTTGTATTGTTAAGAGCTATGAAGAGGAATCTTTATTGCTAGTTATTAATAATACAAATCATGAATTGAATTTTGTATTTAATCCATATGATATCCTTCATAAGGGTGATTTACAAGATGTTTCTCCGGTTGGAACAAAGGTTGATGTGACTTACAGTACAAAATTATCATTACTACCTGGTGATGTTAAGGTTATTGTTGGAAAATAATTGAAAACGTTTTATTAAAAAAAGTGTTGACTTGTGCTTTTTTCCTTGCTAAAATAATAGCAAGAAAATAAAAAAAGATTATAGAGGTAGCGATGCGTCAGAGTAAGCTGTGAAGAAGGCATTCGATGAAGCAGTTGAAAGGTAATCATCGCCGAACGAAAATACTGGCGGGTATTATTCGTGGGGTTATGGGAAATACTCATAACACTCCTACTTAAGGTAGAGGCGCTATTAACAAGAGCATAGATTAATTGTTAAGCGTCCTGGTGACGCTTTTTTTATTTCTAATATTAAAGAATATTAAGGAGAAGAAAAAAATGAAAAAAATTATTGGAGTTTTATTATGTGCTGTTGTAGCATTTTGCTTAGCAGCTTGTGGAGGATCCACAACAACTGAAGACACAAGAGAGACCTTAGTTGTCGGACTTGAATGTGCATATGCACCATTCAACTGGACGGAGAACAAGAAAACTGATACGAATTATCCGATTGATGGAACTAACAAATATGCGGATGGATATGATGTTCAAATCGCAAAGAAAATTGCGGATGGTTTAAATCGTCGTTTAGTTATCAAACAAGTTGATTGGGATGGTTTGATTCCATCTGTTCAAAATGGATTAATTGATTTAATTATTGCTGGTATGAGTCCAACTGATGAAAGAAAATTGGATATTGATTTCACAAATGCATATTATACAAGTGAACATGTTGTATTGATTTCAAAAAATAGCGCATATGCCAACGCAACAACAATTAGTGGTTTAGCTGGATCTACCTTCATTGGTCAAACTGGTACCCTATATGCTTCTATCGTTGCGGCTATGGACGATACAGTTACTAAAGGTGTAGATAAAGCAACAGTTCCCGAAATTATTGCGGATATCCAAGCTGGAATTGTTGATGGTACTGTTTTAGAATTACCTGTTGCGACAGGATTAGTTGCCGCAAATAGTGATTTAAAAATCATTCAATTCGCTGAAGGTCAAGGCTTTACACAATTAGTTGATACTGATGAGGAAGGAAATTCTATTGTTCGTGATATTGTTGCGGCTGACCGTGATGTTGCGATTGGAATTGCCAAAAACCGAACTTCATTATTAAATCAAATTAATGAGATTTTAGCTGGTATTACTGAAGCAGAACGTGTTGAAATCATGACAGCTGCTGTTGAACGTCAAGCAGCATAATAGAGGGTAATCCCTCTTTTATCTTTATATAGGAGTTGAAATTTATGATTCATTTTAAAAAAATCGGTTTTGAGGGTGTCAATAATATGCCTCGAGTGGTGGCGTCAATATTAAATGTCGTCATCACTATCTTCCTTGGCATTTTCAATTTTGTTGTTTCCCTAGGCGTAGGTATTTTAAATATGTTTATTGGATTGGGTATTAATACATACAAACGCCTTATTAAGCCATATAAGTATGAATTTTTATATATTTTCCTTGTTGGAATAGCTTGTCTTTTCTTTTCAATCAATTTATTGAATGGTGGAAGAAATGGTGAAAACTTTTCCTTCTTAGGTGATCAAAGCAATGGCTTATATATCTTCTTGATAATTATTTCAAGCTTGATTGCAATTTTTGGTTTGGTATTTTATATCCTAACGATTTTCTGTAATAAAAAGATTGAAAAGAAATATTTCTGGTATATAAGATCATTTTCATATCTTGTTTCCTTGTTTTTCTTGTTGTTTATTTTTGATTATTGCATCTTAGATTTTGTATATCGCTACCAAAATGTCAAAAAGCCAACAGCAGAAACTGGTTCCTATGATATAATGGTTTTCTTTTTAAGGGAATATAACGTTAACTTTGTCGATGGAATCAAAACAACTCTCTATTTAGCCCTATTAGGTACCGTTTTTGGACTTATTTTAGCTTTAGGAATGGTTGCCTTAAGAATGCAAAAGGTCGGACCAAGGGATAATGATTTAGTAAAATTATTCAAAAAAATCGGCAGTGGTATTGCGAATGTCTATGTTACAGTTATTCGTGGTACCCCAATGATTGTTCAAGCCTTTGTCTTTTTCTATCTTGTTGTGGGAATTGTGAGGGCTAATGTAACTCCAGAGGAATTTGTCAATTTCCGTGATAATATATGGACTCCTGTTCGTGCTGGATTATTTACAGTTTCGATTAACACAACGGCTTATTTAACCGAGGTTTTACGTGGAGGAATTAATTCTGTTGATAAAGGTCAATCGGAGGCAGCGATGGCCCTTGGACTTGGAAAATTTAGAACGATGATGTTAATTGTTTTTCCGCAGGCTATCAAAAACAGCTTACCTTCAATTGGTAATGAATTCATTGTTAATATCAAGGATACATCGGTTTTAACAATGATTGGTGTTCTTGATTTATTTAGTGTTGCTAAAAAGGATATTTTAGGTATTTATAGCGCTAAAAACCTTGAGGCTTATTTATTAGTCGCTGTTTTCTATTTGATTTTAACATATTTCACTTCGAAGCTTCTTCAATATGCCGAAGTGAGTATGGATATGCCAGTCAAAGAAATTACAAGCTCAAATTAGAGGTGAAAATATGGATACAATTTTAAGTGTAAAAAATATTCAAAAATCCTTTGGATCAAATTATGTTTTGCGAGGAATTGACCTTGATGTAAAAAAAGGTGAGGTTGTGACAATTATTGGAACCTCGGGCTCTGGTAAATCAACTCTTTTACGTTGTTGTAATTTATTAGAATATCCAGACATGGGAGAAATAGATTTTGAAGGTCAAAATATTATGGACCGAAAAACGAATTTAAATAAGCTTCGTACGAAAATTGGAATGGTTTTTCAAAATTTCAATTTGTTTAATAATCGTAATGTTCTTGATAATTGTATTTTAGGTCCAATGAAAATATTAAAGATGTCTCGTGATGAGGCAACGACAATGGCCTTAGAAATTTTAGATAGTGTAGGAATGAAGAATTTCGCATCACAAAGCGTTAATACCTTATCCGGAGGACAAAAACAAAGAGTTGCGATTGCGAGAACACTATGTATGCATCCGGATATGATTTTGTTTGATGAGCCTACATCGGCCCTAGACCCTGAGATGGTTGGTGAGGTTTTAGCGGTAATGAAGAAATTGGCTCAAGAGGGCATGACGATGATGGTTGTAACTCATGAAATGGGGTTCGCTCGTGATGTTTCCTCACGGGTTATCTTTATGGATAAGGGTGTCATTGCGGAGGAAGGAACACCGGAGGAAATATTTAATAATCCTAAAAATGAACGTACACGCGAATTCTTAAAGCGCGTTTTGGAAAAATAGTAACATTTATGTTAAATTCGGCATATATTATTGTAAAACCGTTATCATTAAAATTTGATGTTGACATCGCTTTGATATATGGTAAAATACAACTATCAAGCCAATATAGGTGAATTTTTGTAAAGATAGGATTTATTCCTTGAGTATACTGAAATTAATGCCTATATTAACTTATAGGCATTTTAAATTACCTAGAGCTTTGTAAAGATAGAGTTTATCTCTTGAGTATAAATTACTGAAGCCTTAGGATTAATGCCTTAAGGCTTATTAATTTAATTTAGGACTTCAAGGCCCATTTTGTAAAGATAGAGTTTATCTCTTGAGTATACTAAATAAAGCCTTTGGAGTTTTCTAAAGGCTTTTAATTTAGACTATTTGTAAAGATAGAGCTTGTCTCTTGAGTATAAAATAATGGTCTAGATTAAGTCTAGGCCTTTATTTTTGAAGGGAGAAATGATTATGCGGAAAGGCGAACGGTTTTTTATATTAAATAATTAAAAAAAATACAAAAAATAAGGAGAGAGAAAGATTATGAAAATTATTAAATATTTATTTACATTTATGATGGTATTAACTTGTTTAGGATTATGTGCATGTGGAGATAAAAACACAACAACGGAGAATACAACAACCAAAGAAAACACGACAACAGTAGAAAATACTACTACTGAAAATACAACAACGGAGAATAATAAATTTCCAACTAGTGTTGATGTATCAAAGGTAAATTTTGTCAATCCAGGAAAATTAACAGTTGTCGTTTCAACAGATTTCGCACCAATGGAGTTTGTTGATTTAACAAAGACAGGTCAAGAAAAATATGTGGGAGCTGATATTGAGTTTGCCAAGGTTTTAGCTCAAGCCTTCGGAGTAGAGCTATATATCAAATCAATGGATTTTGATACATTATTAACGGCATTAGACAATAATGTTGCGGACATTGCAATTTCTGGTTTCTCATATACTGAAGATCGTGCGGCTAGCTATTTGTTCACAAATTGTTATTATCAAGAAGGAGATGGTGGTCAGGTTGTCGTTGTTAATAAGGCTAACTTAGATCAATATCAAACCCTAGATTCATTAAATGTAGCAGGTAAAAAGATTGCGGCTCAAAATGGAGCTTTACAGGTAGGCTTAGTTGAAAATCAATTATCAGCGGCAACATTAGTTTTAATTGATGATTTAAATGCAGCTTATGATAAGCTTTCAAGTGGTTCTATTGATGGTGTAGCGGTTGCGACTTCTGTAGCCACAACATTAGTTGAGAAGTTCCCTGATAAATATGCAATTTGTCCTCAAGCCTTTGATTATGTAGAGGATGGAAACTTTGCGTTGGTTAAGAAAAACAATACCGCATTAAAGGATGCAGTTGATGCCGTAATTGCTCAATTTGAAAAAGATACCTTCCAAAAATGGGTTGATGAGGCTAAAATCTTATTTACTCAATTAGGAGATAACGCTGGGGAAGATATTTACCCTGAAGAAGAATAAAATAATTCCACTAGGAAACTAGTGGTTTTGTTTTGCGAAAGGACTGATTTTATGAAAAAGTTTAGATATATATCCTTTGTGGCCATTATTTTCCTAATGGGTTTATTCATTTATATAAATGCTAGTAAAAATGAAGAAATTGAAGCTTCAAGTACCGATACAATCGTTGAGGTAATTAATGGAAATGAAAATGGTGGCGAAGTAATTATCGCAGTTAAGGAAGGCGATACTTACGTTGATGTTGGCAAAAAAGCGACAGTTAATGTTGGCGATAAAATCAAAATTTATTTCAAAAATGGCTTAAATGAAGGGTATTCAATTTATGCTTGGGGAAATTATGTTGATGGCTATATGAATACTATTAAGCAATCATCAGAAAGTGATGAGCTATATACTCAAGAAAAATTTGTTATTACTGTTAAAAAGAGTATGACCATTTATGTTTTCCCAAAAAATGATTCTGAGCATGTTGTGACCTATTATGATACATCGGTTGCGGCTAAAAGAAATTGCATTGGTATTTCCATTGTCCAAGATAACGGTCGTGTAACGAAGGCCTTTAGTGCTCCCAAAAGAGATGGCTTTGATTTTCAAAAATGGAGTCAGCCATTAAAAAATATTACGGAAGATTTAGAGGTTTATCCAGTATACAATGCCACGATTTTTAGTGTATTTCGTGATTATTGCCCATTGTTTTTAAAGGGCTTAGGAGTAACATTGCTTTTATCGGTTATCTCAGTTTTCCTTGCTTTATTTTTAGGATGTGCTGTATGTTTAGTTCGATTATCAAAAATCAAGCCGGTAAAATTTGTGGCTTCGGCTTATGTTGAGATTATTCGTGGTGTTCCCTTGTTATTGCAATTGTTACTTATCTATTGCTTATTAGGGCCAACAAAAATATCTTTAGGTGGATTTTTTACAACCGAAGTTATTTCATGTATATTAACATTATTTATTAATAGTAGTGCCTATGTTTCGGAAATATTTAGATCAGGTATTCAGGCTGTTGATAAGGGGCAGATGGAGGCTGGTCGTGCCCTTGGTATGTCAAATTGGCAGGTAATGCGTAAGATTATTTTACCGCAAGGAATTAAGAATTCTTTACCATCAATTGGTAATGAGCTAATAATGATTATCAAAGAGACATCCTTAGCGGTAAGTGTCGATGCTAGTATTGGTGAATTGATGTCAGTTCGTAAAAATATAACGGGTGCAACCTATATCAATTTACCACCATATATTATTGTAGCGATTATCTATTTTATCGTGACCTTCTCATTATCAAAGGTTGTCGGATATATTGAAAAGAGGTTGAGTGCTCGTGATTAAGGTTGAAAATTTATGTAAAAGCTTTGGAAGTCTTGATGTTTTAAAGGGCATCAATCAAACGATAAAAAAAGGAGAGGTTGTCTCCATCATTGGTTCCTCCGGTTCAGGAAAATCAACCTTTCTTCGTTGCTTGAATTTGCTTGAAATGCCATCTTCCGGAAAAATTGAATTTGAGGGAGAGGTTTTATATGATTCTGATGTAAAAAACATCAGAAGTCAAATTGAAGAGATAAAAAAAGAGGATGACTATAAGAATAATCCTTTATACCAGGAATTGAAATTAAAGCTTAAGGAAGCAAAAAAACAGGATCATATTAATACGAAAAATATTAATAAAAATATTAATCGTCATCGCCAAAAGATGGGAATGGTTTTTCAACATTTTAATGTCTTCAATAATTTGACAGTTTTGGATAATATTACGTTAGCTCCTAAGATGATAAAGGGGACACCGGATGTTAATGAAGCTATGGAATTATTAAAAAAGGTTGGCTTAGAGGATAAGGCCAATGAATATCCACGTAAGCTATCTGGTGGTCAAAAGCAAAGATTGGCGATTGTTAGAGCTTTAGCAATGCATCCGGATGTTATGCTTTTTGACGAACCGACGAGTGCTTTAGATCCAGAAATGGTTAAAGAGGTATTGGATGTTATTAAGAGCTTGGCTCAATCGGGTATGACCATCGTAATTGTGACTCATGAGATGGGCTTCGCGAAGGAAATAAGTGATCGTGTTTTATTTATGGATCAAGGAGTAATTGCCGAGGAAGGAACCCCTGAGGAGGTCTTTGATCATCCTAAAAATCCAAGGACAAAGGAGTTTTTAAGTAAGGTACTATGATTTTATCAAAAGACAAATGTGCGCTTCATTTATCGGAAGCAATTCAGTTTAAAACAATTTCCTATGCGGATAAGAGCAAGTATGATTTTGAAGAATTTCATAAGCTCCATGAATATTTATTTAAAACATTTCCCCTTTTATTTAGTAAAGCAACTGTTGAGGTTATTAACAAAGGAAGTCTATTGATTCATTTAAAGGGTGATCGTGATTTATTGCCAGTTTTATTTATGGCTCACTTAGATGTTGTATCAATTGTGCCAAATACAGAGCCGGATTGGGTATATCCTCCTTTTAGCGGAGCTATTGCCGATGGTTTTGTTTGGGGCAGGGGCTCACTAGATACAAAGTGTATGGTTTTAGGGGAGCTTGAAGCTATTGAAAATCTTTTAGCTAATGGCTTTATTAATCATCGTGATATTTATTTTGCTTATGGCCACGATGAAGAAACAGCCGGGGGAATGGGGCAATATCAAATTTCCCGTCTTTTAAAAGAGCGCGGAATTCGTTTTGAATACGTAATCGATGAGGGAAGCACTTTAGTGAATGCTGATCTTTATGGAGCCCCTAATATTAAGATATCTCCGGTTGGGGTTTTTGAAAAAGGCTATGCCGATATTACTCTAGAGGTCTTTTCTAAGGGTGGTCATAGCTCAAATCCGGGCAAGGGATCGAGCTTGGGCTTGTTATGCAAAGCGATTGGTGAGATTGAGAATCATCAATTTAAAGCGTATTTGCCAGAGGCATTAAGGATTACCTTTAAAAAGCTAGCTCCTTATATTACAAAGGAGCCACTTAAGACCTATGTTATGGATATTGATAAATACGAACAAGAATTAATCGATTATTGTTATAACGATTCGCGGTTAAATCCTTATGTTCACACAACAATTGCGACGACAATGCTCGAGGGTGGTAGTAAGGGCGCTAATGTTTTGCCTCAGAATTGTAAGGCTTTGATTAATTTGCGTACATCAGAATTAGATTCATTAGATGATTGTATTAATCATTTTAAGAAATATGCATATGACTGTGAAGTAACTTTAGTTAATGGTCTTGAGCCATCAATGACATCAAAAACCGAATCACCGGTTTTAGGAAAAATTGAAGCATTATTAAATCAGTATGAAAAATGCGTTGTCGTTCCAGTATTGCTTTGTGGAGGCACTGATTGCCGATTTTATGATGATTTATCGGAATGCTGCTATCGCTTTGGTCCTTTTATTTATGATGAGGCCTTAGGGGATACCGTTCATGGAACTAATGAAAGAATGCCAATCGATGGTTATTATAGAGGAATTCAAGTGTTTATTGATTTGATTAAGGAAACATGTTAAAAAAAAAGCCATTTATTATGGCATTATATAAAGATGATATTAACTAATATCATATCAGACTGTTGACAAATTAGTAAGTTGTCAACAGTTTTTTTATTAATCTTAGTATGATATCTAATTAAGAAACCTATTTACTTTGATTTTATATTATATCTATGATATAATATAATTATAGAAATGAGTGATTATTATGATGACAAAAAATTATAATGTTGGTAAATTTAATATGATTTTATCTACTTTAGATGAGCTTGTTCCTGAGGATCATCCTGTAAGAATATATGATAAGGCTATTGATTGGACTTTTATTTATCCATTAGTGGAAGATTTATATTCATCTGTTGGAAAGCCTTCTATTGATCCAGTTGTTCTTTTTAAAATTATTTTTATCAATTATATTGACGGTATTCATAGTATAAGAAAAACTTGTGAAAGATGTAAAACCGACGTTGCTTATCGATGGTTTCTCCGAATTAATTTTGATGAAAAAATACCAGATCACTCAACTTATTCTCAAAATCTAAGAAGAAAATTTATTGGAACTAATTTATTTAGAGAAATATTTGAATATATTATCAAAGAAGCCTATGATGCTAACTTTATTGATCCATTAAATATATTTGGTGATTCTACTCATGTTAAGGCAAATGCTAATAAGAAAAAGCACATAGACAAGGTTGTTAAAATTACAGAGAATATTTATTATAATGATTTATTAAAAGACATCAATCAAGATAGAGTTAATCATAATAAAAAACCCTTTAATATTAATGATGACGATGATGATAAGCCAAATTCATCGAATACTGCCCCTTGTGACGACGAATTGATTAAAGAAGCTGCTGAAGATGAATTAATAGATACTATTGAAGATGAAAATGGAAATACCATTTCTAAAACAGTATTTGATTCAGAAACAGGCGAAATTAAAGAAATAAATAATAAGATAAAATATAAACACATAAAAGAAAGTACAACAGATCCTGACTCAGGATATTATCATAAAGGTGAACATGAAAAGCAATTTGCTTATTCAGCTTCTGCTTTTTGTGATATTAATGGCTTTATTTTAGACACATATATAACTAGTGGTAATATTCATGATTCGATAGCTTTCAAAGGATTATATGATTCTTATTCAAATAGTTTTCTTTTTGATTTAACTAAATTATTCTGTTTAGATAATGGATTTATAGGGCCAGCAGTGGCTAAGACTGTAATAGATTCTGATAAAGAAATTCTTACGCCGTATGTTAGACCAAAAACTAAAGATGGTTTTTTTAAGAAAAATGAATTTGTCTATGATGAGTATCTAAATGGTTATATATGCCCTAATAACGAATTACTTACATATTCAACTACAAATAGAAATGGCTATAGAGAGTATAAATCTGATAGCTCAAAATGCATAAACTGTCCATTCCTTTCTAAATGTACCCAAAGTAAAAACCATGTTAAGGTTATTAGTGAACATGTTTGGAATAATTATTTAGAAGAAGCCGAAGAAACCAGATATAAAATAGGTTCAAAAGAAATATATTCAAAAAGAAAAGAAACCATTGAGAGATGCTTCGGAGATGGTAAAGAAAATTTTGGATTAAGATTTACTCGATACACAGGAATAAAAAAAGTAACACAAGGGCTGTTGCTTCTTTTCACATGCATGAATTTCAAAAAAATGGCAAGATGGAAGGCAAAAAAGGCAAAGGATTCTATCATATTCAGCTTTTGTTTTTAAAATTTTTATTCAAAATTCATAATATTATAAAAATAAAAAACAAAACACTACTCAAGTTACAAAAAAGTAGTGTTTTGTCAACAGTCTGAGATGATATTAACTAATATCATATAAAGAATTGTTCCTGAGGTAACACTTAGGAGCATATTTTTTTTGTAAATGTGCATTGCAATAACAAAGATTATGGCTATAAGCTCCGGAATTCCATGATTCCCTGTGACAAATGATACATCCTTTAGACAGTATACAATTAAGAATCCGGTTATACAATAGGGAAGGACTCGACCTAAATAATCGATGTATTTTGGTATCTTTTTTTCATCGTGAAAAATGATAAAGGGGATTATTCTTGTTGAAAAAGTCGCAATAGCAATAACGAAGATAAAGATTAGCATTTCCGTATCAGTTAGCATTTATTGGTCCCTCCTCAATTGTTGTGAAAGGCTTTTTTAAAATAGTTACAATTAACAGGATGATTGTTAAAGATGGAATAATTAAATTATCTTTGAATATTAACAAGCAGATAGTGGTTGTAATAATTCCAATAAAGGGAAGATATTTGTTTTTGATTTTTTTGATGAAACCAAAGCCGCACACTCATTTATTCATTTGTGAGTAAGGCTTTTTTT